>CALRVC020000001.1:0-327024 GCA_943371515.1 Synechococcus sp. UW140
TTGGACGTTCCTCAACAGAGGCGACGGTGAGCAACCCAGGCGGTACGTCTCATCCAGCCGGAATTCAGAAAAAAAGCTGAGATTCGGCCCGACGTATCTACCGTAAGCTGCTGGTCTATAGCGAAAAGGGCTAGTCCAACCACCGGATAGATCGTGGCTGCGCACGATCTATCCTTGTTCGTTTTAGGGCTCGGCGCGCAGCTCATTTCTTCAGGGCCTTGTACTTTTGGATGAGCACGCTTAGTGTGGCTGGGCCCATTCGACCATCCGTGGGCAGCCCGTTGTCTTGCTGGAATTTCTGCACGGCGCTTCGAAACATCATTCCTTCTTGGCCATCCACGGCGCCATCGTAATAGCCAAGAACCGCCAGCATAGTTTGAGCTTCTGAGACGCCTGCAGCCAAGCCAGGAAGCGTTGTTGTCTCAATTAGGTCTCTTGTGGCTTCCGGCGAGAGTGCAACTCTAGAGTACTTGGTAATTACCTGGGTCGCCCAGTCCCGTAAATTTCGCGATTGCTTGTCGGGTTGTTCTTTCAGTATCGATACTGCGAGTTCGACAAATTTGCCTTCTACTTCTCTCTCCTTAATTGCGGCGGTAAACTGGTTGCCGACGAACAGAAGTATTATTGGCAGCACGACCGATGCAAATATCGTTGCTGCGGACTTTGCCCTTTCCAGGGGATCAGCCTTTGTGGGCTGACCACTCGGCGGCGAGATAGTTGTCTGCATGTCCGACATGGGAACTTTCTCCGAGGCCTAACAGTACTTCGACGGGTCCGATATCCACCCCCTGCCCAGTCACTGTGGCCGCATAAGAATCCTTAGACTCCCAAGCCGATGGCTGAAATCGCTTCCAGCATAGGGCCTTTTCTGGCATTGCCCCATCTCTCACGGGAACTTAGGCGGGTCCGAGAACCGAATGTTTGTTTCGCTACAAAAGATCTGCTGGGCTCGTCACCCCGCAGGGGCCGCGATTCAGCACATGGGTATAGATCATCCTCGTCTTCACGTCACTGTGACCCAGCAACTCCTGAATGGTTCGAATGTCATGGCCACGCTCCAGGAGGTGGGTGGCAAACGAATGCCGAAATGTGTGACAACTGGCCTGCTTGCTGATTCCTGCGCTCAGCATGGCTCGTTTCACGGCCTTCTGGATCAGGGATGGGTCGATGTGGTGCCTGCCTTCGGTTCGATCCTTCTGATCACGCCAGCGGTGAGCCTGCGGAAACACCCATTGCCAGGCCCACTCTGAAGCTGCGTTCGGATACTTGCGTCCCAGTGCCATGGGCAACACACACGGCCCCACCCGGCCGCCAGATCCGCCCGGTGTATCTCCTGGACGTCCAGCAGATGGGCCTGGATGGGCTCCACCAGACTGGCTGGAAGCACGGTGACGCGGTCCTTGTCACCCTTTCCGCTGCGGACGGTCAGCTGCCGGGTTTGGCAGTCCACATCCTTGACGCGTAACCGCAGGGCTTCCATCAGCCGCAGGCCGCTGCCGTACAACAGCTGCGCCACGAGCTGCTCGACACCTTCGAGCTGACTCAGCACCGCCTTCACCTCAGCCACCGTGAGCACCACCGGCAATCGCTTGCGCTGCCTGGCGCGAACCACTCCCTCCAGGTTCCCCACATCTCCGCCCATCACCGTCCGGTAGAGAAACAACAAGGCCGACAGCGCCTGGTTCTGCGTGGAGGCACTCACCTGAGCCTCCGTGGCCAGATGGGACAGGAAGGCATTGATCTCCTCTTCGCCCATCTCCCTCGGATGCCGCATGCCGTGAAAGCGCAGGAAGCGTTTCACCCACTGGGCATAGCTGGTGATCGTGCGCCGGGCGTAATGCCTCACCTGCATCTCCTCCCGGAAACGATCCATCAGCCGTGGGCCTGAAGCCTGAGCCATGCGTTCAACGCACATCCACCTTCAGAGTTCCCCGCCCTGTCCCTCTCACAGCCGCGTCAGTGTTGCCTCCAGCTCCCGGCGCCACTGTCCCGGGGCGAATGCGTGCCAGCGGCCATGGCCGGGGAGCAGCCAGCGCACGTCCAGATCCAGGAGCCGCTCCACGGATCGCAGCTGCTCCTCCCAGTTCCACCAGCAGACCCGCCGGGAGGCCACCACACCCGGCGGATCCACCCCCCACCAGAGGTGGTCGCCGCTGAACAGCACCTGATCGGCGAACAGCACCGCCACGCAGCCGGCTGTGTGTCCCGGCACCGGAATCACCAGCAGGTCGTCATCGAGCCGCAGCCGCTCCGTGCCCTCGAAGCGGTGCTCCGCCTGAGGGGCGGCCGCCGCATCGGCGCTGTGGATCCAGCGCTCGGCGCCGAACCGCTGGGCCCAGGCCTGGTGGTCGGCCACGTCGTCGCGGTGGCTGAGCAGGATCCGGCCCACGCCGCCCAGGGCCTCGATCCGGCGGGCCAGGGCCGCGCTCCAGCGCGGGGAATCGATCAGTACGTTGTCGGGGCGGCCGTCGGCTCGCCGTCGCGTGATCAGCCAGCTGCTGGCCCCGAAGCTCTTGCGCGACGCCCAGCCGCAGTAATGCACGTGCCCCCGCGGCAGGCTCGCCACCAGGGCCGGAAAGCCATCGGCCGGAGTCTGCGCCAGCAGCTCCCGGGTGGTGCCGATCGCCGCCACCGGGCAGGCCTGCAGCGCCAGCAGGGCTGCGCGGGTTGCTGCCAGGTCGGCCGGCTGGGCCCACACATGCGAGCTGTTGCCGCTGGGGGCGAAATGGGCCGGATCGAACTGCCAGCAGGTTCCGCAGTCGATGCAGCTGCTATCCACGTAGAAGGGGCCGTCCGCGTTGACGGCCAGACGCTCGGCTGCACGGGCCATGGCCAGACTCCGGGACCGAACCAGCCTGGCTGGCACGGACCATCAGCGGCCGCTGATCCGGTCGCTCGGCATACTTTCTCCATGACCCTCTCCGGCAGCGGCGCCGCCTTCGGCGGCGGCCCCATCACCACCCAGCTGGGCCAGCAGGGCCTGGGGCAGCAGCCCTGGTGGGTGGAGCAGTGGATGGAGCTGATCAACTCCTACCGCTACAAGAAAAGGCTCGAGCGCGCCTGGTCGTATGTGCGCGAGGGCAACGTGCTCTCGATCCGCTTCGAAGGCCGGCGGGTTCATGCCCGCGTGCAGGGCACCGAGGAGGAGCCCTACAAGGTGAAACTCTGGCTGGATGTGCTCAGCGACGACGACTGGGGCTACGTGCTCGAGGCCCTCGGCCAGAAGGCCCGCTGGTCGGCCCAGCTGCTGGCCGGGGTGATGCCCCAGGACATCGAGCGCGCCTTCGCCGCCAGCGGCCGCCGCCTGTTTCCCTTCAAGCTCCAGGAGGTGCGCAGCGAGTGCAGCTGCCCCGACAAGGCCAACCCCTGCAAGCACGTCAGCGCCGTTTACTACCTGATGGGTGATCGCTTCAGCGAAGACCCCTTCGTGCTCTTCCAGCTGCGCGGCCGCTCCAGAACTCAGCTGCTCTCCGACCTGGCCAAGCGCCGACGGAAACAGCTGGCTGCCGCCGGCGGCGGCCGGCGCCAGGCCGCCGCCCACGTGCCGCACCCCGTCCACCCAGCCGTGAGCGACCCGAGCCGCTGGTGGTCGTACGCCTCGGCCCTGGATCCGGATCTGGTGGTGATCACCCCGGCCATGGAGGGGGAGAGCGGGCTCGATGAAGCCGGTGAGCTGCCCCTGGCCACCGAACCCCTCTTCCCCGAGGCCAACCGCCTCTTCCTGGGCCGGCTGCAGGCCCAGGCCAGCCGGGTGAGCCAGCAGGCCCTGGCCCAGGCCATGGGTGGCACCAATGGCGATGCTGCTGCCTGAGCCTGAGCCTGAGCCTGAGGCCGGCTCACTCATCGCCGAGGCACCCTGGCTCAACCCAGCCGCCATCGAGCGGGCCACCTGGCTGCTGGCCTCTCACCAGCGGGCCTTCGCCCGGCCCCTGATCGCCACCCCCACCCCTGATCCGCCGGCGTCATCCCCCGGTGAAGCGCGGCAGCGGGCCCAGGAGCTGTTCGCCGCCGCCACCGTGGTGCTTGCCCATGACGGCAGCGCCGATCGACCTGATCACGACCCTCGGCTGATCTACGCCAATCGCTCCGCCCTGGCGCTCTGGCGCCGCCCCTGGGGCGAAATGGTGGGCATGCCCTCCCGGCTCACGGCGGAGCCCGCTGAGCGCTCAAGCCGAGCCCTCCTGCTGGCCAGCGCCCGGATCCAGGAGGCGATCAGCGGTTACACCGGCATCCGCATCGACAGCCACGCCCGTCGCTTCGTGATCAGCCGCGCCCGCCTCTGGACCCTGCGCGATCGCGACGGCCGCGATTGCGGTCAGGCCGCTGCCTTCTCCAACTGGTGGTGGCTTCCGACTTAGCGCTTGGCAGCAATACCTGGCTGCAACCTTTGTCGGTTCTCCCCCCTGCTCTGGTGTAGAGACCGGCCGAGGCGTGTAGCCCGTACCGAGATGGACGGTTTCTGCCCTCCAGGATCTCATTGAGATCAGCCACATTGACTGGACGGGTGATCCGGAAACACCCTGATCATTCATCTGTGAAGGACATCACCATGCTGACCCTGCGCCATTCCCCCTTCGACCTGCTCGAGCGTCTGGAGCAACAGGTCAATCAGGCCGAGCGTGTACCAGCCGCCGAAGTGCATGAAACCGGTCAGGCCTATGTCGTCGTGCTGGAACTGCCCGGAGTCGACAAGGATTCGATCGAAGTCAAGGCCACCGACCGCACCTTGCTGATCAGTGCTGAGCGCCGTTCCCAGAGCACCGGCGACAACAACGACGCCAAGGAGACCAAGGACGCCGGCCCCATCCACAGCGAATTCCGCTATGGCACCTGGAGCCGCAGCTTCCGTTTTGCAGCCGGCCTGCAGCGGGAGGCCATCGAAGCCCGCTACCGCGATGGCCTGCTCACCGTGACGGCCCCCAAGGCCCAGACCCACAGCACGGTGGTGGTGAAAGTGGAGAGCTGAACGGAATCGGGGGTCGACTGAACCAGACCCCCGTTGGAGTCGACACGAGGAGAGCTGAACAAGCCCCGGCCTTACGGCCGGGGCTTTTTTTGTCAGTCCGCCGTGTCGTCGTGGGCGAAGCGGCTGTAGAGGAAATCCAGCGCCTGGTTGCGCATGTCGTAGTAGATCGGATCCTCCATGATCTCCTCGCGGTTGCGCGGCCGCGGGAATCTGATGTCCATGATTTCGCCGATCTTGGCGGCCGGGCCATTGGTCATCATCACCAGGCGATCAGCCAGGAACAGCGCTTCGTCGATGTCGTGAGTGATCATCAGCACGGTGCACTTCTGGGTGTTCCAGATCGTCAGCAGCTCCTCCTGCAGCTCCTCCTTGGTGATGGCGTCGAGTGCCCCGAAGGGTTCATCGAGGATCAGCACCTCCGGCCGGATCGCCAGGGCCCGGGCGATCGCTACGCGCTGCTTCATGCCACCAGAGAGCTGCAGGATCTTTTTCTCGGCCGCTTCGGTGAGCCCCACCATGGCCAGGTGCTCCCGGGTGATCTCCTTCTTCTCCCGGGCCGACAGATCCGGCTTCACCGAATCAACCGCCAGATACACATTTTCGTAGGCGGTGAACCAGGGCAGCAGCGCATAGCCCTGGAAGACCACCATCCGGTCGGGGCCGGGTTTGGTGATCGGATTGCCGTGCAGCACCACCTGGCCATCACTGGGAGTGGCGAAGCCCGAGACCATGTTCAGCAGGGTGGATTTGCCGCAACCGGAGTGGCCGATCACGCACATGAACTCCCCCTGGTTCACCGCCAGGTCGATGCCATCGAGAACCGTGAAGGGGCCATTGGGGGTGGGATACACCTTGCTGACGTTCTCGAAGCGCAGAAAGGCATCGCTGGGCGGAGGTGCCGCCGAGGCCGGGGCTCCCATCGGGGCAGGCTGGATCAGAGTCGACATGGAGGGTCTCGATGAGGAATGAGGAGCTGAAAGAAAACTCGAGCCGAAAGAAATCGCGAGCAAGACACAGAAAGCGCCAACCTGGGCCGCAGGGCCCCGTTGGCGTGGGGCCTCAACTGCGCCGGGGTGGGGCCAGGGGGATCTCGGCGATGCTGAAATCGCGCTTGATCGTCTGCGCGTTCAGATAGCCGATCGGGTCGTCGGCATTGAACAGCTGGCCGTCGAAGAGCTCGATGCCCTGGCGCTGATAGCTGATCGCATCGAGGCCGAGTTCGCGGGCCGCGGTGCTGAACACCCCCACCTGGCAGACGCGCTCAAGGATCTCCACCCAGTTGCGCGGAAGGGGAATCTCCCCCCAGCGGGCCATCTGGGTCATCATCCAGAGGTGTTCGGTGCGGCTGGGCCGGTTCAGTCCCTCTCCGAAGAACAGGTGATGGGGCACAGCGCTCTCGCTCTCCGGTCCGCCCCGGTCCACGTCGGTGCTGGGCTCACTGAAGCGGATCAGCTCCGGCTTGATGCCCAGATAGCGGCGATCGCTGAGCAGTTCGCTGAGCTCTCCCCAGTGGGCCGGATCGGCGCAGTACTGGCAGGCCTCCAGCAGTGCCTTGGTGAGGGCGATGTGGGTGTTGGGATAGGTGATCGCCCAGTCTTCGCGCAGCCCCAGCACCTTGCCGGGATGGCCGGGCCAGATCGCCAGGTCGCCTGCCACAGCGATGCCATGGCCATCGCGGGTGGCCCGATCCAGCCAGGGGGCGCCGACGCAGTAGCCGTCGATGCTGCCGTCCTTGAGATCGGCGAGCATCTGGGCCGGCGGCAGGGCCTGCAGGTGCACATCCTTGTCGGGGTCGATGCCGTTGGCCGCCAGCCAGTAGCGCAGCAGCAGGTTGTGCATCGAGGCCTCGTGCACGATCCCCATCGTGTGGGGCTCGCGCTCATGGCTCTTGAGGTAAGCGCGGTAGTCCTCCACCGTGTGCACCCCCTGCTCCGCCAGGCGGCGGCCCAGGGTGATGCCGTTGCCGTTGCGGCTGAGGGTGAGCGCCGTCACGATCGGCAGGGGCGCCCCGCCATGACCGCCGGCCGTCATCCAGGTGGGCATGCCTGCGGGCATCAGCGAGGCGTCGAGGGTGCCGTCCACCAGGCCATCAACGATGCCGCGCCAGCTGGTTTCGCGGATCAGGCTCACCTCATCGAGGCCATGCTTGGTGAACATGCCATGGGCCTCGGCCACCGCCAGCGGGGCGCTGGCGGCCAGGGGCAGGAAGCCCAGATCCAGGTTCACCTTTTCCAGCCCATGGCGGGCCACCACCTGGTGGGGCCGGGCGCGCCACTGCTTCACCCGCTTCTGACGGTTGAGGAAGTAGATGATCTCCGAGCGCAGGCTGTAGTAGCTGGGGTGGTGCACCACCTCCAGGCGCTGCCTTGGCCGGGGGATGTCCACCTCGAGGATGCCGCCGATGCCCGAGCCGGGGCCGTTGGTGAGCATCACGATGCGGTCGGAGAGCAGCACCGCCTCGTCCACGTCGTGGGTGACCATCACCGCGGTGAGCTCGTGCTCGTTGCAGATCTGCATCAGCTTCTCCTGCAGATTGCCCCGGGTGAGCGCATCGAGGGCGCCGAAGGGTTCATCAAGCAGCAGCAGCTTGGGGCGGATCGCCAGGGCCCGGGCGATCGCCACCCGTTGGCGCATGCCGCCGGAGAGCTGCAACGGCAGCTTGGTGGCCGCCGGACCGAGCCCCACCATGTCGATGTGCTCCTGGACCAGGGCATCGCGCTCGCTGGAGCTGATCTTGCCCATCACCTCATCCACCGCCAGGGCGATGTTCTCCCGCACCGTGAGCCAGGGCAGCAGGGAGTAGTTCTGGAACACCACCATCTTGTCGGGGCCGGGGCGCTTGATGGCTTCGCAATCGAGCAGCACCGTGCCCTCCGTGGGGAGGTCAAGCCCGGCGATCATGTTCAGCAGGGTCGACTTGCCGCAACCGGAGTGACCGATCAGGGAGATGAACTCACCTTTGCGAATCTGCAGATCAATGCCCTGCAGGGCCAGATAGCTGCCGCCGCCCTTGAGGGCGAAACTTTTGTCGATAGCCCGCACATCCACCAGGGATGGCGCTGGAGTCGTGGTCATGGCTGGATCCTGTGCAGAGGGGCGTGAGAGGGCCGCGGGGGCGAAGTGGGGTGCTGGTGCAACATCATTGGCCCGGGGAGATGCGGGTCTGCAGCCAGGCCATCAGGCGATCGAGCACCAGGCCGATGGCACCGATCCAGATCACGCCGAGCACGATCTCGCCCACGTAGTTCTGCTGGTAGGCATCCCAGATGAAGAAGCCGATCCCCAGGGTGCCGGGCATCACGATCTCAGCGGCGATGATCGCCAGCCAGGCCAGACCGATCGAAATGCGCAGGCCCGTGAAGATGTAAGGAAGGGCGGAAGGGATCAGCACCTTGGTGAAGAAGCGCCGGTTCGACATCTGCAGCACCAGAGCCACATTGCGGTAGTCCTGGGGGATCTGACGCACGCCTTCTGCGGTGTTGATCAGGATCGGCCAGATCGCGGTGATGAAGATCACGAAGATGGCCGCCGGCTGGTTCTTCTGAAACAGCACCAGGGCGATCGGCACCCAGGCCAGTGGCGCCACCATGCGCAGGAACTGGAACAGGGGGTCGAAGGCGCGGTTGATCGTGGGCTTGAGACCGATCGTGATGCCCACGGCGATACCCACCAGGGCGGCAAGGGTGTAGCCCTGAGCCACCCGCGAGAGGCTGGCCATGGTCTGCCAGAAGAGGCCTTTGTCGAGGCCGCCGCGGTCGTAGAAGGGATAAAGGATCAGGATCCGCGTGCGCTCCTCAGTGAACAGGCTGGAGGGAGACGGCAGGGCGATCACCCCGGCGGAGGAGAGGATCTGCCACAGGAGCAGAAAACCGCCGGTCCCCAGGAGAGGGGGCAGCCAGGAACCGGAGTTCCTGGTGAGCCATGCGAGGGGACTGGAGCCAGCTCCCGTGCGGCGCTGAGTGGTGGAAACCATGAACGTTCTCCGAATAAAGTGAAGACAGTGAGAAGAAAAGCTGTCTGCGGCAGCGGGAATTCGGCCGCAGACATTAGACGAGGCACGTGTGGGTTAGATACGTGCCGAAAAGGGAAGATCCTGGCGAAGGAAATCCTGGATCCAGGATTAGTCGAAGCTCACTTCCTGATCTTCAGGCCGTCGAGATAGGCCTGAGGATTCTGTGGGTCGTAAGTAACGCCATCGAAGAAGGTTTCCTTACCACGGCTGGAGGAGGTGGGGATCTCGGAAGCAGGGAGCCCAAGCTGCTTGGCCGCCTGGATCCAGAGATCCTCGCGTGTCACCTTGTCGTTGATCGCTTTGGCCTGGTCGACCGTATCGATCACCCCCGGGTAGAACTTCCAGCGAATCGACTCCAGCAAGAACCAGAGTGTGAGGCTCTTGTAGGGGTATGAGATCACGCCCCTGTCACTCGACCAGTAAAGAGGACCCATGGCCGGGTCGCTCACCGGTTTCATGTCGGCGCCAAGCTTGTACTGACCCTTGAGCGCCTCCTCCAGCACCGTCGCCGGGATGTTGTACCACTTGCGAGAACTGAGGATCTTGGCCACCTCGGCGCGGTTCTCGGCCTTGTCCATCCACATCTGTGCTTCGATCAAACCTTTGAGCAGAGCCACGGTGGCCTTGGGATGCTTGTCCACCCAGTCAGCCCGCACGGCCAAATACTCCTCGGGGTGTGCTTTCCAGATCTGGGCTGTAAGCGCTGGCAGATAGCCGATCTGGTCCCTGACGATGCGCGAAGGCCAGGGATCCCCGGTGGAGAAGGCCTGCATTGAGCCGTTGCGCATGCCCTGCAGAGTTTCTGTTGCGGGAACGGTCAGCAGCTCCACGTCCTTGTCGGGGTCGACGCCGGCGGCCGCCAGCCAGTAGCGGATCCAGATCTCCTGGTTCGCCTTGGGGAAGGTGTACGAGGCCTTGAACTTGCTGCCCGTCTTCTTGGCGAAGGCGTCGAAGAAGCCCGGGGAAGTGGCCTGGAGGTTGGCGCTGAGATTGCCATCCTTGACGTCGTTTGCCGCAGCGATGCCGTTCCCTTGGCTCATCAGCATCGCCAGGACGTACATCGGCACCTTCTTGCCATCGGTGATGGCGCCTTCGCTGATCATCTGGGGCATTGGCATCTGCCACTGGCCGCCGTCGATGCCGCCGCCAGCCGAGCCGAGCACCACGTTGTCGCGAGCGGAAGGCCAACTGGCCTGCTTGGTGAGGTTCACATCAAGGCCATGCTTCGCGAAATATCCTTTCTCGAAAGCCACCACCAGCGGCGCTGCCTCGAGGATGGGGATGAAGCCCAGGCTGATGGTCTTGGTCTCGAGGTTCTTGTCAGCAATAGCCACCGGCGCGGAGGTCTCCCCCCCTCCGCCTCCCGTGTCAGGCGGGTTTCCGAGGCAACCTCCGAGCATCACGCTTCCGACCAGGGTTGCGCTCATCAGAGAAAGAAATTGACGACGCTTGGGCATGGATTCAACGGCGAAGGGAAACGACAGATCGACATCCTGTCGATCTGCAAAGGACATTGAAGTGCGAGTAATACCTAGGGGAAGCGGCTCACCTGGCGAGGACACCAACGGCCGAATCGGGGGCCTCAGGGATGGAGCATGGGGTCACCGTTGCGGCGGTCGAGAGACCTTAATGGCCTGTCCTGGCGTCTGGGTATTCGTGTTCGGAAGGATTTCGTATGCCTGTGATAAGCCCAGGCGATCAATCACGCCAATCCGCAGGCTCTCGGCTCATCCGCCACAAGCTCGCAAGCTGGATTTGGCACGACTTCCTTAAGTTGTTACCCCCCAATCCCATGGATTCCAGCTGGAATCCCCAGCCGTCATGGAGCGTTACCTCGGCAGCAAGGTCGCCATGGCCACCATGCATGGCAAGGAGAAGGCTCTCGCCCGCCCATTCCGTTCCTTGCTCGGCCTTGAGCTGGAGCTGCCAGCAGGGATCGACACCGACCAGCTCGGCAGCTTCGACGGCCTGGTGCCGCGCCAAGGCGGCGCCGAGCAGGCCTGCCGCCGCAAGGCCCTCGTGGGCATGGCCGCCCTCGGCCTGCCACTCGGCCTGGCCAGTGAGGGCAGCTTCGGGGCCCACCCCCAGCTCCCCTTTCTGGCCGCCGGCCTGGAAGTGATGGTGTTTGTGGATCAGGAGCGCGGTCTGGAGATCTGGGAGCGCCTGATTGCCAGCCGCACCAACTTCGATCACCGCTGCGCCGCAGAGCTGGTGGAGTTAGAGGGCTGGCTCGCACAGGTGGGCTTCCCAGCCCATGGCCTGATCGTGCGCCCGGAGCACCCCTGCAGTGGCGCCGAAACGCTTCTGTTCAAAGACTTGCCGGATCACCAGCAACTGGCCGGAGCGATCGACGCCGCCGCGGCAGCCTCCAGCAACGGCCGGGCCCAGGTGGAGACCGACATGCGCGCCCACCGCAACCCCACACGCATGGTCTCCCTGCGGGTCCTGGCCACCAGGCTGGCGCGCCGGATCGCCTCCGCCTGCCCCGCCTGCGCGGCCCCGGGCTGGGGGCAACTGGACATCGTGCCGGGTCTGCCCTGCGGCTGGTGCGGCACCCCCACGCCCCTGACACTCCGCGAGCGGTTCGGCTGCGTCAGCTGCTCCCACACTGAAGAGCACCCCCGCCCGGATGGACTGGCTGAGGCCGATCCGCTGCACTGCCCGCTGTGCAATCCCTGAGTGTCACCGCCGTGTGCGCGGAGCCCGCCCGCACCGCCGTCAAGACGACCTGAAACGCAAAAATCCCGGCCATGTGCAGGCACACAGCCGAGATACAGATCAGCTCAGATCACATCAGAACTTGTGATCGCGTAGGGCTTCCACCTGGTAGATATAAGTGATGATCGAGTAGTCCGCGTAAAACTTGGATTCGATCTCATGGGTGATCTTGTCGGCCAGCTCGCGAGTGCCGGTGAGCACCTCGATTTTCACATTGGAGAGGGTGTGCGAAACACTGGGCTCTCCCGTGGAGCGCACGTTGCGGCTTCCTTCGCCACCGGCTGCATTCACGGTGTAACCGGTGGCACCTGCCGCCTTGATCAGCTTGATGAGTTTCTTGGAGAGGACTTCCTCTGCAACGATCACCAGCTTCCAGACCTGTTGACTCATGGGCTTGGCCTCAAATGGTGGTATTCAGGAATTGGATATGTGGGTTGCGAAGTTATCTGCCGAGGAGCACCTCTGCAATCCCGATGAATAGCGGGATGCAGATAGCGATCGCCACTGGCGTGCCGATGGCTGTGGAAGCACCAATGTAGGCCGAGGGATTCGCAGAAGGGATGCCGGCACGAAGCGTGGGCGGGCCCGAGATATCCGAGCTGGACGCGGCGATCACCGCCAGCACCACCGCGCCACCGATGCTGAAGCCGGTGAGCTTGTGAATGATGAGGCCGACACCGAAAGCGAGAAAACCATGCACGATGGGCGCAATGAATGCGTAGATGGCAAACCACTGGGCAACCTTGCGCAGCTCATTCATGCGCTGGGCGGCCTCCATCCCCATGATGATCATCAGAATCGCCAGGAAGCCGCGGAACAGAGGGTTGAAGAAGCTCTCATAGACAGGCTCGGGCTTGGTGAGAATGCCAAGGGCCACGCCCAGAAGCAGCGACGTGACGGCCGAACTTTGCACGCTTTCCTTGATGATCGGCCAAATCTCGACTTTCTCGGAAGCATTGCCGGTCGTCTTGCTGAGGTAAACGCTGGCCACCACGATCGCCGTCACCAGCGCCGGAATGTCCATGAAGGGATAGAGGGCCGCCGTCCAGGCCTCATAGGGGATTTTGGCAGAATCCAACTGCGGCAGGACCGCCGCCAGCGTGGAGCCACTCACCGCGCCGAACAGACCACCGGTGGCCACGGCGTCAGGCACGCTGATGCCTGGCAGTTTTCCCAGGGTGTAACGAGCGATGAATACGATCACGATGCCAAGCCCCACAGCCGCGAGCGCCGGGAGAAAGATCTCGGTGGGGTTGGAATTGCGAATCGCGATCCCGCCAGTCAAGCCGATCTTCATCAACAGGAAGAAGCTGATGAACTTGTAGATCGAGTCTGGAATGGCCAGCTGGCTGCCAAGCGCGGCGACGACAATGCCACCGATCAGAAAGCCAAGTGTTGGAGACTGAACCTGCTCAAGAAACAGTGTGATGAAATCGGACAAATCACATCCTCTTGCGGTGGTGTTACACCAGATCGCGGAGAGTTTAGATTTTGGTGAACAAGGTTTGGGCAGTCCTGGGCCCGGCCGATGTGGTTCTTCACTCGTAGGCCCACGCACTGGGGGGTGAAGCGGCTGTCATGGCCCAGCCCGACCTCCAGTGCTGGCCATGGAGCCTTGTGGCCACGACAGCCGCGCCTATGGCTGCCATCAGATTCTCGAATCGTCAGGCCTCACCTTGGCCCCCCGCTGGAGCCAAGGAAATCCTCACGGCGTTTCTAGAGTCAACTTCCCTGCAGACGCCGTCGATGACCGTCGCCACCGCTGCACCCCCTCGCCTCTCGCTCCAGTGCGAGGCGATCGGGCCCGACACCACCACCATCCGTTCCCTCGACTGGGACCGCAGCCGCTTCGACATCGAGTTCGGCCTGCGCAACGGCACCACCTACAACGCCTTCCTGGTGCGGGGTGAGCGCACCGCCCTGATCGACACCAGCCACCTCAAGTTCGAAGCCACCTGGCTGCCGCTGCTGGAGGAGCAGATCGATCCGCTGGCAATCGATCACCTGATCGTGTCCCATACCGAGCCCGACCACAGCGGCCTGATCGGTCATCTGCTGGAGCGCAATCCCGAGATCGAGATCGTGGCCTCCAAGGTGGCGATCCAGTTCCTGGCCGATCAGGTGCACCGGCCCTTCCGCAGCCGTGCCGTGAAGAGTGGCGAAGAGCTCGACCTGGGGGTGAATCCCACCAGCGGGGTGCGGCACCGCTTCGAATTCCTGAGCGCCCCCAACCTGCACTGGCCCGACACGATCTTCTCCTTCGATCACGGCACCGGCATCCTTTACACCTGCGATGCCTTCGGTCTGCATTACTGCGGCGACGACATCTACGACGTGGATCCCGGCGCCATCGCCCCCGATTTCCGCTTCTACTACGACTGCCTGATGGGGCCCAACGCCCGCAGCGTGCTGCAGGCCCTCAAGCGCATGGATGCCCTGCCTCCGATCCGCATGATCGCCACCGGCCATGGCCCGCTCCTGCGCGATCACCTGGGCCTCTGGACCGGCGACTACCGCGACTGGAGCAGCCAGCGCAGCGCCGGAGAAACCTACGCCGCCGTCTGTTACGTGAGCCAGTACGGCTTCTGTGACCGGCTCAGTCAGGCCATCGCCCGCGGCATCGGCAAGGCCGAGGCCCAGGTGCAGCTGGTGGATCTGCGCGCCACCGATGCGCAGGAACTGGCGGCCCTGGTGGGGGACGCCAGCGCCGTGGTGGTGCCCACCTGGCCCTCGAAGCCGGACCCCGAGCTGCAGCAGTCGATCGGCACCCTGCTGGCCGCCCTCAAACCCAAGCAGTGGGTGGCGGCCTACGACGCCTACGGCGGCAATGACCAACCGATCGACAGCGTTGCCGCCCAGCTGCGCAGCGTGGGGCAGAAGGAGGCCTTCGAGCCGCTGCGCATTCGCCAGGTACCCGACGGCAACGACTATCAGCGCTGCGAAGAAGCCGGCACCGACCTGGGCCAGCTGCTCACCCGCGCCCGCACGATCGCGGCGATGAAGTCTCTCGATGGCGACCTCGACAAGGCCCTCGGACGCCTCAGCGGCGGGCTCTACATCGTCACCGCCCGCCAGGGGGAACGCAGCAGCGCCATGGTGGCCAGCTGGGTGAGCCAGGCCAGCTTCAATCCTCCCGGCCTCTCGATCGCCGTGGCCAAGGACCGGGCCATCGAGGCCCTGATGCAGGTGGGTGACCGCTTCGTGCTCAACATCCTGCGGGACGACAACCATCAGGAGCTGCTGCGCCACTTCCTCAAGCGCTTCCCGCCCGGGGCCGATCGTTTCGCCGGGGTCTCCACCCTCGATGGGGTCTCGGCAGGCGGTCCCGTACTGGGGGATGCCCTGGCCTACCTGGGCTGCCGGGTGGCCCAGCGCATGGAGGGCCCCGACCACTGGATCATCTACGCCGAGGTGGAGGAGGGCACCGTGGCCGACAGTGAGGCCACCACCGCTGTGCACCACCGCAAGGTGGGCAATCACTACTGATGGCCTCCTCCTCTGCCGCCGCACCCACCGCCGCTGCCGCGGGCACCGACCGGCGAGTGATCGTGCTGCCGGTCGACACCGGCCTGGTCTGCCTGAGGGGCCTCAGCCCGAAGCGCCTGCGCTTCGAGGTGGAGTACGGCCTGGAGCGGGGCACCACCGCCAACGCCTTTCTGTTCACCGCCGGCGTCACCAGCGCCGGCCAGCCGGTGCCACCGGTGCTGATCCATCCACCTGGGGCCTCTTTCGCGCAACCCTTCCTGGATCAGCTCGCGGAGCTGGTGTCCAGCGAGGCGGCCCTGAAGGTTGTGGTCGGCCACCTCAACCCCAACCGGGTGGCGCTGCTGCACCAGCTGGCGTTGCGCTGGCCGGCCCTGATGCTGGTGGCCTCCAACGCCGGTGCCCGGCTGCTCGATGAGCTCTGGAGCCAGCGCCGGCCCACCGCCGCAGGGGCGGAGCCCGAGCCCCCGCTGCCGCCCCTGCCTCCGATCGATGTGATCAAGCAGGAAGTGAGCCGGGAGCTGGCGAACGGGTACCGGCTCACCCTGATTCCCACCCCCACCCCCCGCTGGCCCAGTGCCCTGGTGGCCTTCGAGGAGCGCACCGGCCTGCTGATGAGCGGCAAGTTCTTCGCCGCCCACCGCTGCAGCGAGGGCTGGGCCGAGGCCAACCGCGACAGCATGGAGGAGGATCGCCGCTACTTCTACGACTGCCTGATGGCGCCGATGACGCGCCAGGTGGAAACGGTGGTCGACCGCCTCGATGAGCTGGCGATCCGGACGATCGCGCCGGGCCATGGCCCGGCGATCAGCGAAAGCTGGCGCAGTCTGCTGGCCGACTACCGCCGCTGGGGTGAGAGCCAGGAGAAGGCCCAGCTCTCGGTGGCCCTGCTCTACGCCAGCGCCTACGGCAACACCGCCGCCATCGCTGACGCCCTGGCCCAGGGGGTGGCGCGCACAGGGGTCCGGGTCGAGAGTCTGAACTGTGAATTCGCGCCCCCCGAGCAGCTCCTGCAGACGATCCGCGGCTGCGACGCGCTGATGATCGGCTCCCCCACCCTTGGGGGCCATGCCCCCACGCCGATCGTCTCGGCCCTGGGCACCCTGCTGGCGGAGGGCGACCGCGAGAAGCCGGTGGGCGTGTTCGGCAGCTTCGGCTGGAGTGGCGAGGCCATCGATCTGCTCGAGAGCAAGCTGCGCGACGGCGGCTTCCGCTTCGCCTTCGAGCCGATCCGGGTCAAATTCAGCCCCGATGGCGCCACCCTCAAACGGCTGGAGGAAACCGGTACGGCCCTGGGACGAGACCTGCAGCAGCGTCAGAAGCGCCAGAAGCGGGTGGCCGGTGGTGGCCTGAACGAAAGCCGCAGCAACCCGGCGGTGCTGGCGCTCGGGCGCGTGGTGGGCTCCCTCTGTGTTCTCACCACCCGCAAGGGGGAGGGGGAGAACGCCCTGGCGGGGGCGATGGTGGCCAGCTGGGTCAGCCAGGCCAGCTTCAGCCCGCCGGGCATCACGGTGGCGGTGGCCAGGGACCGCGCCGTCGAGGCGCTGCTGCACGTGGGCGATGCGTTCGCCCTCAACGTGCTGGCCGCCGGGCGGGAAAGCGGGCCGATGAAGCAGTTCCTGCAACCCTTTCCCCCCGGTGCCGACCGTTTCGCGGGGCTGGAGCTGGAGAGCAGTCCGGGAGGTCAGCCGGTGCTGCCGGAGGCCCTGGCCTGGCTGGAGGCCCGGGTGAGCCAGCGGATGGAGTGCGGGGACCACTGGCTGATCTACGCCGTCGTGAGTCACGGCGCCGTGCTGGATCCCACGGGCACCACGGCGGTGCACAAGCGGCGCAGCGGAGCCAACTACTGATCCAGCTAACTCATAGTCAGTCCGACTTAGTGCTAGGGTCTGGGGAGACCGGCCCAATCCGCTCCTCTGTGTCCATGGATCTCTCCAACCCCGTCACCAGTACCAACCTCGAAGCCGCCTTCGGCGGCGAGAGCATGGCCAACCGCAAATACCTCTTCTTCGCCGATGTGGCCAAGAAGCTCGGCCATGGCGAGCTGGCCCGCCTCTTCCGCGACACCGCCGCCCAGGAGACCGAGCACGCCTTCGCCCATTTCCGCCTGCTCCATCCCGAGCTGGTGGTGGCGGATCCCGCCTCCCTCAGCGACGAGCAGAAGCAGCAGGTGCTCTCGCGCTGCCTGGAGCTGGCGATCGAAGGCGAAACCTACGAGTACACCACCATGTATCCGGAGTTCGCCGCCGCCGCCCGCGCCGAACGGGACGCCACGGCCGAAGCGGAATTCAACGAGCAGATCGCCGAATCAACCGAGCACGCCGGAGTCTTCCGCAAGGCCGCCAGCAACTTCGGCTTCCTCACCCCCATCGAGCACCACCATGCCGACCGCTACGGCATCGCCCTGAAGGCCCTCTCCGGTGAGGGCAAGGCCGGTGAGGCCAGTGAGCCGCTGCCCGGCCTCTGGATCTGCAAGGTCTGCTCGATGATCTACGACCCCGCCATCGGCGATCCCGACTCCGGCATCGCCGCCGGCACCCCCTTCGAGGCCATCCCCGACGACTGGGAATGCCCGATCTGCGGGGTCCGCAAGGCCAGCTTCGAGCCCTACCGCGAGCCGGAGCTGCTGGCGGCCTGATCGCCGGCCTGAATCGATCACCGGCCGCCTGAGTGCCGGACTCATCACCGACAACCGCTGGTTCCCCATGGCCGACCTGTTCACTCCCCTGCGGCTCGGCCCCCTGGTGCTGCCCAACCGGGTACTGATGGCTCCTCTCACCCGCTCGCGGGCTGAACAGGATCACGTGCCCGGGGCGCTGATGGCCGAGTACTACGCCCAGCGTGCTTCAGCCGGGCTGATCATCGCCGAGGCCACCATGGCGATGGAGGGCCATTCGGCGTTCATCCGTGAGCCCGGTATCCACTCCGCCGCCCAGGTGGAGGGCTGGCGGCTGACCACCGAGGCGGTCCACAACGCCGGTGGCCGGATCGTCCTGCAGATCTGGCATGGAGGCCGCGCCTGCCATCCACTCCTCAATGGCGGCCGCCAGCCGGTGGCCCCCAGCCCGATCGCCATCACCGGCGACGAGATCCACACCCCGGAGGGCAAAAAGCCCTATGTGGTGCCGCGGGAGCTGGCCGACGAGGAGATGCCGGCCATCGTGGAGGGCTTCCGCCTCGCCGCCCGCAATGCCATCGCCGCCGGTTTTGACGGTGTGGAAGTGCATGGAGCCAATGGCTACCTGCTCGATGAATTCCTCCGCGATGGGAGCAACCGCCGCACGGCCCCCTATGGCGGGCCGCTGGAGAACCGGGCCCGCCTGGTGCTCGAGGTGATCGAGGCGGTACGCCAGGAGGCGGAGCTGGTGGGGCTGCGGATCTCACCGCTCAACAGCTACAACGACATGGTCGATTCCGATCCGGTCGCCCTCAGCCGCTGGCTGGCGGAGCGGCTCAACGGCACCGGCCTGGATTTTCTGCATGTGATGCGCGGCGATCTCCTCGGCCAGCAGCAGGGGGATGTGCTGACACCGGTGCGCGAACGCTTCAACGGCACCCTGATCGCCAACATGGGCTACAGCGCCAGCGAGGCCAACGCCGCCATCGCTGCCGGCGCCATCGACGCGGTGGCCTTCGGTACCGCTTTCCTGGCCAACCCCGACCTGCCCGAGCGCCTGCGGCGCGGCACGGCGCTCAACAGCCCCGATCCCGCCACCTTCTACACACCCGGCCCGGCCGGCTACACCGACTACCCCGCCCTGCCATGACCACCACCACCCCTCGCCGCGACACGCTGCTGCGGCCGGCCGCCGAGCGCTTCCATAGCCAGCTCGACTGGCTCGAGAGCCGTCACACCTTCAGTTTCGGCCACCACTACGACCCTGCCTGGATGGGCTACGGCCCCCTGCGGGTGATCAACGAGGACACCATCGCCCCTGGGCGCGGCTTCGGGATGCATCCCCACAGCGACATGGAGATCATCACGGTGATGGTCGAGGGGGAACTCACCCACCGCGATTCGATGGGCAACGGCGCCGTGCTGATGGTGGGGGAAGTGCAGCGCATGAGCGCCGGCACCGGGGTGGTCCACAGCGAAATCAACGACTCCAACCGCCCCTGCCGGCTGCTGCAGATCTGGATCGAGCCCAGCAGCCACGGCATCGAACCGGCCTATGAGCAGAAGTTGTTCACTGTCGGCGAAGGCTGGACCCTGCTGCTCGATCCCCAGCAGGCGGAGGGCGCCATGGCGATCCACCGGCCGGTGCGGCTGTGGCGGGCCCAGCCCAGCGAAGGTGTCAGCCTCGATCTGCCCGTCACAGCGGGGCGCCAGGCCTGGCTGCAGCTGATCGATGGCAGCGTGCAGCTGAGCGGCCCTGATGGGCCCCAGCCCCTGAGTGCCGGTGATGGGCTCGGCTTTCTGGCCGGGGGATCAGGGGAGCTCACGGCCACGGCTGCCGGCACCGATCTGCTGCTGTTCGAGCTGGCATGAGCGGGGCCAGCGCCCACGACTTGCTGCGCTTCTGGTTCGAGGAGACCGCGCCAGGTCAGTGGTTCCGCAAGGATCCCGCCTTCGACCAACAGGTGCGCGAGCGCTTCGGGGCGCTCAGCGAACGAGCCGTGGCCGGAGAGCTTCAGGAGTGGGCGAGCGACCCAGGCTCGGCGCTGGCGCTGGTGCTGCTGCTCGATCAGCTGCCGAGGCAACTCTGGCGTGAGCAGCCCGGGGCCTTCGCCGGGGATGGCGAGGCCCTGAAGCTGAGCCTGCGGGCCCTCGCCATGGGCTGGATCGAAGCCGAACCCCAGCGCGGTCGGCGCCAGTTCTGGCTGATGCCGCTGATGCACAGCGAAGACCTCTCCATCCAGGAGCAGGGGCTGGGCCTGTTCAAGCGTTTCTGCGATGCCGAAACCACGGCGTTCGCCGTCCGCCATCGTGATGTGATCGCCCGCTTCGGCCGATTCCCTCACCGCAACGAAGCTCTCGGGCGCAGCTCCAGCGCCGAGGAGCTGGCCTTTCTGCAGCAACCGGGCTCTCGCTTCTGAGGGGAGGGCACCTCCAACCCTGGAAGCAGCATCAGTCGCTGCCAGGGCGATTGATGACGATTCATGACCGTTGCCTCGAAAGGCAGCGCCTGATGCTGCCGCTGATCAGGCCTGCAACTGCAATGGAATTTCGATTGAACCATCGCGCATCTGGTCATGGCGAGCCACGATCCCTACGCTCCTGTCCTGCGGGTGGTCCCCGATCCGGAACCCAAGCGCTGGATCGTGCGTTACCGCGGCTTTGTGCTGATGCCCCAGGCGGATCTCACCTGGTTGGTGCGACCCGAACGCAGCCCAATGCCGGTGCTGCCCTTCCGCACCCCCGCCAGCTCCCTGGCGGATGTCAAGGCCCTGGTCGACTGGCGGCTCACCCGGGCCGCCTGAGCTGAGCTTCGCCCACCCTCACGCCGCTCAGGCGGCCTGGGGTGGCGTGGGGGTGGGGCCGCCGGCGGCCTGGAAGGGAAGCACAAGCGTGGCCCAGCGCTCCGGGCGCACACCACGCTGGAGCTTGGCCTGACGGACCCCGAAGGGAACCCGCAGCACGTTGGTGCCCTCCTCGCGGAAAATTTCTCCCCGATCGTGGGAATTGGAAAGGGTGGTGGGCACTGGCGGCAGTGATGGACCCTGCCTGGACGGCGATCCCGATTGACCGGCCGCCAAGGCGTCGGCCATCACCAGGCGACGAATGGCAGCAGGGCCAGAAGTGTCGTCGTTGTTGCCGTTCATGAATGGGCCTGCGAAGCGATTGGGCAGATCGGAAGGAGCAGCGGGGCCGGAACTTCCGGGCGCATTACCAACTGAACCATGGGAAAAAACAACCCCTGAATTCGAAAGAAAATCGAAGGATTATCTAACTTGGCCGAATCTTAACGCCCCTGACCAGCCAGGACTGGCGCCGTGGTTACTGGTGCTGTGGTTCCCTCATCAGCCAAGGCCTGGGCCGGCAGGTCGGCAGCCAGCTCCTCCACCGATGGGCAGGTGCAGACCAGGTGACGATCGCCGTAGGCGTTGTCGATCCTGGCCACCGCCGGCCAGAACTTGTTGTCCCGCTGGCTGTCTCCGGCGGGGAAGGCGGCCTGCTGGCGGCTGTAGGGACGGTCCCACTCATCAGACGTGACGGCGCCGACGGTGTGGGGCGCGCGCTTGAGCGGGTTGTCGAGCGGATCCACCTGACCGGCCTCGATCGCCGCGGCCTCGGAGCGGATCGCGATCAGCGCCTCGCAGAACCGATCGATCTCTTCGAGTGATTCGCTCTCCGTGGGCTCCACCATCACGGTGCCGGCCACGGGCCAGCTCACGGTGGGGGCGTGGAAGCCGTAGTCCATCAGACGCTTGGCCAGATCATCCACCTCAACCCCAGCGCTGCGCTTGAGCGGACGCAGATCGAGGATGCACTCGTGGGCCACTCGCCCGCCCGGTCCGCGGAAGAGCACGGGGTAGTGGGGCTCGAGGCGCTCGGCGATCACATTCGCCGCGAGCAGTGCCACGGCGCTCGCCTGGCGCAGGCCGGCACCACCCATCATGCGGATGTACATCCAGCTGATCGGCAGGATGCCGGCGCTGCCCCAGCGGGCCGCCGCCACCGCGCCGATGCCCTGGACCTGGCCCGGCAGAAAGGGCACCAGGTGAGCGGCCACCCCGATCGGCCCCACCCCGGGGCCGCCGCCGCCGTGGGGGATGCAGAAGGTCTTGTGCAGGTTGAGGTGACACACATCGGCGCCGTAGAGGCCTGGCTTGGCCAGACCCACCTGGGCGTTGAGGTTGGCCCCGTCGAGGTAGACCTGACCGCCATGGCGATGGATCACGTCGCAGAGACGGCGGATGCCGGGCTCGAACACCCCGTGGGTGGAGGGGTAGGTGACCATCACCGCCGCCAGGGAGGCGGCGTGGGTCTGGGCCTTGGCCTCCAGATCCTCCAGGTCGATGTTGCCCTTCTCGTCGCAGGACACGGGCACCACCCGCAGGCCCGCCATCACAGCGCTGGCCGGGTTGGTGCCATGGGCGCTGGTGGGGATCAGGCAGATGTCGCGGTGGTCGTCGCCGCGACTGCGATGCCAGGCGCGGATCACCAGCAGACCCGCATACTCCCCCTGAGAGCCGGCGTTGGGCTGCAACGACACCCCCGCAAAGCCTGTGATCGTGGCCAGCCAGCTCTCCAGATCCTCGATCAGACGGGCATAGCCGCGGGCCTGGGCAGGGGGCACCAGCGGATGCAGGTCAGCGAACTCGCTCCAGCTCACCGGCGCCAGCTCGGCAGCGGCGTTGAGCTTCATCGTGCAGCTCCCCAGCGGGATCATCCCGTGCACCAGGGAAAGGTCGCGGGAGGCCAGGCGCTGGATGTAGCGCAACAGCTCGGATTCGCTGCGGTAGCGCTGGAACACCTCCTGACGGAGCCAGGGGCCCTGGCGCAGAGGCAGCCCCGCCAGCAGCTCCTGATCACCGGGCAGCTCCGCCAGCAAGGCGTCGGCTGAGGGAATCGCGGCGGCAGCGCCCTCCCCGTGGCCGGAGCCAGCGGCGAACAGGCCCAGCAGCTGGTCGAGCTCGGCGGCATCGCTGCGCTCATCCAGGCTGAGGGCCACTCCCTCCAGCGAACCGCCCTGGGAAGCGAGTGGCCTGAGGTTGAAGCCGGCAGCCTCGGCCCGCTCCAGCAGCGCAGCGGCATCGGCTGTCACCACGCTGATGGTGCCGAAGGCGGGGCCGGCGTCGAGCTGAAAGCCGAGGCGCACGAGCCCCAGGGCCAGGGCGGCGCGCAGGCGCAGCACCCGGCGGGCGATGGACGTCAGCCCCTCGGGGCCGTGGTGCACGGCGTAGAAGCCCGCCATCACCGCCAGCAGCACCTGGGCGGTGCAGATGTTGCTGGTGGCCTTGTCGCGGCGGATGTGCTGCTCGCGGGTCTGCAGAGCCAGGCGTAGGGCCGGCCGGCCCTCGGCATCGAGCGAGCGCCCCACCAGTCGGCCGGGGATCTGGCGCTTGTGGGCCTCGCTGGTGGCCAAGAAGGCGGCGTGGGGCCCGCCGAAACCCAGGGGCACCCCGAACCGCTGGCTGCTGCCGATGGCGATGTCCGCACCGAGAGCACCAACGGGTGCCAGCAGCACCTGGGCCAGGGGATCGATCGCCACGGTCACCATGGCTCCGGCCTGGTGGGCCGACGCGATCAGGGTGGTTGGATCGAAGAGGCGGCCACGACTGCCGGGCAGTTGCAG
The DNA here is from genome assembly GCA_943371515.1 of Synechococcus sp. UW140. Lineage (GTDB taxonomy): Bacteria > Cyanobacteriota > Cyanobacteriia > PCC-6307 > Cyanobiaceae > Regnicoccus_A. The sequence goes on from CALRVC020000001.1 coordinate 23,420, forward strand.
CAACACCCCGAAGACATCGTCAGCGACGGGCTGCTCGCCGCCAGCGGCCGTGACCGCGCCGACCCTGGCGGGATCGAAGGTCTCGATCAGGATCCCCAGGGGCTCGGCCCGGGTGCGCAGCACCTCCAGGGTCTGGGGGAACACCTGCTCATCCACCAGGAAGCGGCGCGCCTGACTCCGGCGGCAGGCACCGGCACTGAGCGCCATCGCCTCGGCCGCGGCAGTGGCCTCATCCAGCAGTGAGGCGTTGGCGATCGGCAGTGCCGTGAGCTCGCTGATCAGGGTCTGGAAATTGAGCAGGGCCTCCAGCCGCCCCTGGGCGATCTCCGCCTGGTAAGGGGTGTAGGCGGTGTACCAGCAGGGGTTCTCCAGCACGTGGCGCTGGATCAGGGCCGGTGTGGCGGTTCCGTAATACCCCAGGCCGATCAGGCTGCGGCGCACTTTGTTGAGGGAGGCGATCCGGCGCAGTTCCGTGAGGGCCTCGGCTTCCCCCACGCCTGTGGGCAGATCCTGCTCGGCGGCGGCGGCTGGGATCAGGATGTCGCCGGGAACCACCTCGGCCACGAAGCTCTCCAGATCGGCGCAGCCCAGGCGCTCCAGCATCCGGGCCTGCTCAACGGTGGACGGGCCCAGATGGCGTTGCAGGAAGGGGGAGACATCCCGGGGGACGCCGGCCACGGTGCTGTCAGTGCTGTCGCTGCTGCTCTCGACGCTCACGCCACCCGAACCGGCTTAGCGACCGGATCCTAGGGACTGCGGCCCGGTTGGCTGACGCTCAGGAGCCCTCCAGCTTGGCGCGGTAGCTGGCGGGCTCCAGCAGGTCATCGAGCTGGGAGGGATCGCTGGGGCGCACCAACAGCAACCACCCTTCGCCGTAGGGATCGTTCTGCAGTTCCTCGGGGCTGGAGAGCACCGCCTCGTTGCGCCGCTCCACGGTGCCGCTGATCGGGGCGTAGATCTCCTCGACGGCCTTGACCGATTCCACCGTGCCGAAGCAGCTGCCCCGCTCCAGCTGACTGCCGATGTCGGGCAGCTCCACGAACACGATGTCACCGAGCTGATCGACAGCGAAGGCACTCACCCCCACCCTCACCAGCTCCCCCTCCGGGCGCACGTATTCATGGCTGTCGGCGAAGCGGCAGTCGTCGGGGACCTGGAGGGCCATCGCGGACCGAAAGACGGTTTGAACCAGTGTGGCTCCCGGTGGACCGGCTTGCTCAGCCACTCCCACCGGGAGCGGAGCCGGGGCCCAGCGCCGCCAGGGCCTTCTCCAGCGCCAGGGCCACGTGGCCGCGGTGGGTGCCCCCCTGGCTGAAAAGCACGTAGGGCTCGCGCAGGGGGCCATCGGCTGAGAACTCACTGCTGCTGCCGTCGATGAAGCTGCCGCCGGCCATCACCAGCTCGCTGGCGTAGCCGAGCATCGGCGCAGGCACCGGATCGAGGTAGCTCCCCACCGGCGAGCACGACTGGAAGGCCCGACACACCCGGATCAGGGGCTCGGGGGCACCGAAGCGCACCGCCTGGATCACATCACTGCGGTGCTCCCCGACCCGTGGCTGGACGGCATAGCCCAGATCGCTGAACACCGCGGCGGTGAGTTCGGCGCCGATCAACGCCTCAGACACCATCTGGGGCGCCAGGAACAAACCCTGGAACAGCAGGCGATAGAGATCGAAACCGGTGCCGCCTTCGCCGCCGATGCCCGGTGCCGTGAGCCGGCAGCAGGCCTGCTCCACCAGATCGGCTCGGCCGGCCACGTAGCCACCGGTGGGGGCGATGGTGCCGCCGGGATTCTTGATCAGCGAGCCGGCGATCAGGTCGGCTCCCACCGCCGGTGGCTCCAGGGGCTCGACGAATTCGCCGTAGCAGTTGTCGACGAAGCGGATACAGCCGGGCTGGAGGGCCGCCACCCGCTCGCAGAGGCCAGCGATCGCCTCCAGGCTCAGGGAGGGACGCCAGCTGTAGCCGCAGCTGCGTTGGATCAGCACCATCCGGGTGGGCGGCGCCAGGGCCGCAGCCAGGCCGTCTGCATCCACGGCACCGGCGGCCGTGAGGGGCAGCTCGTCGTAGTGGATGCCGAACTCGGCCAGGGAGCCCTGCCCGCTGCCGCGCAGGCCGATCACTTCCTCGAGGGTGTCGTAGGGGCGGCCCGTGATGGCAAGCAGGCGATCTCCGGGGCGCAGCACCCCGAACAGGGCCGCGGCGATGGCATGGGTGCCGCTCACGAACTGCAGGCGCACGGCGGCGGCCTCGGCCCCGAGCACCCGCGCAAAGACCCGATCGAGCACCTCACGGCCCAGATCGCCGTGGCCGTAGCCGCTGACGGAGGCGAAATGATGGGTACCGAGCCGCTCGGCCGCGAAGGCACCCAGCACACGCTCCAGGGCCGGCTGGACGGCAGCTGTGCGGGCCGCGGCCAGGGGCGCGATCCGCTCAGCGGCGGCGGCCACCCGCTGCCGGGCCCAGTCGGCATGGGCACCAGCGCTCGTTGCCGTTGTCGCCATGGCCTGAAACCGGCTCGCACCGCCATGCTGCCTTGGGGCTTCCCCCACGCCGTTAGATTTCTGAACGATGCATCGGCTACATATCAGCCGTCATCCCAGGTCAAGGTCGCACCTCAACCTGATGGGTTTCCTGCAACGGGACAGCCCGCTGCAGGGGAGTTGACGGACTCGAGCCTGCGCCACCATCGCGAGTGTTCATTTGGTTGCCGCTTCAGATCCAGCATCCGCTCTGCCCCAGATCGGGCCTGCGGGTCAGGCCCTGCGGGGCCACGCCGCCGAACATCAGGACGCCGCCATCCGCGCTTCGGTGAGCGGCCGTCGTCAGCCCCTGCCGCCCAGCCAGCGCAAGTACAAGTTCGGCACCACCAGCTTCATGCTGGCGATTCACGTGGGTGCCGTTTTCGCCCTGTTACCCCGCTTCTGGAGCTGGCAGGCCGTGGTGGTGCTGGCAGCCCTCTACTGGACCACCGTTCTGGGCGTGACGCTGGGGCTGCACCGCCTGCTGGCCCACCGCAGCTTCGTGGCGCCGAAATGGCTCGAGCGCACGCTGGTGCTGATGGGCAGTCTGGCCTGCCAGAGCGGACCGATCGAGTGGGTGGGGCTGCACCGCCATCACCACAAATATTCCGACCAGCCCAACGACCACCACGACGCCGGCCGGGGCCTGTGGTGGAGCCACAGCGATTGGATGCTTCACGACATTCCAGCCGTGCGCCAGCTGTCTCGCTTCACCGGCGATCTGCAGCGTGACCCCTTCTACCGCTGGCTTGATCGCTGGTTCCTGCTGTTGCAGGTGCCCCTTGGTGCTGCTCTGTGGTGGTACGGAGAGCGGGCCGGCGTGCCTGGTGGCGGCCTGGGGCTGGTGCTCTGGGGCATTCCCCTGCGCCTGGCGATCGTTTATCACGTCACCTGGCTGGTCAACAGCGCCACCCACGCTTTCGGCTACCGCAACTTCGACAGTCCCGATCTTTCGCGCAACTGCTGGTGGGTGGCGATTCTCTCCTTCGGAGAGGGCTGGCACAACAACCACCATGCCCATCCAGCCAGTGCACGCCACGGTCTGCGCTGGTTCGAGTTCGACATGACCTGGCAGCACATCAAGGTGCTGCGCGCCCTGGGGCTGGCCAAACGAATCCGGGTGGCCCATCTGGGTCAGCCACTGCCCTCGGCCACCAGCTCCTGACGGATGGCTGCTGCCAGATCCTCCCGACCCGCCTGCTGCTGCAGGCGGGCTTTCTGGCGCAGGACCTCCAGGAAGCGGTCCGCGCTGATCTCCTGCTCTGCCGCCACCCCCAGCCCCTCCAGGGTGCGGTGCAGGTCCATCAGCTCGGCGTCGAGCTCGCTGGCGCTGTAATCGCGCTGGCCGCTCATCACCGCCGCGAAGCGCTCCCGGCGCTGGGCCTTGGCCACTGGGTAGGCCGCCAGCACCTGGTCACGGCAGAGCCGCCAGGGCCGCCCGGCGCAGAGCAGGTCCGCCAGAGCAAAGCTGAGGCCGGCGGCCTCCTCCTCGGCAATGCGCAGATCGAAGGCCCGCGGTGGAGGCACCAGGCCCACAAAAATCTCCAGCAGATCGCCGGGCCCCAGGGGCACCCCGTTGTCGCTGAGAAGGGGCAGGGCCCCCTGGCCCAGGGACTCGATCAGGTCGGGGTGGCCGGCCAGGGGGCCAGCGTGGACCCCGCCGCAGGTGGCCATCCATTGATTGATGCGCCCAAGGGCCAGAAATACCTCAGGGCCGGGGGAGGCGAGCTTGCGGTTGCGCAGCATCGAGACCTGGGAATTGTGGATCCGGCCCAGATCCAGCACCTCGGCCAGGCCAGGCAGCACCCGGTGGGACCAGCCGTTGCGCTCATGCCAGGCCCTGATCAGATACGAAAAAGCTTCACGTCCTGATTCGATTTCTGCCTGGTATCCCACCTGATCTGGATTCGTACTGTTACCATTCTAAGGAATGATCAGGAGTCGTCCCCCACATGACGGTCACCGCCCAACCCGCCACCCGCCCCTCCGGGGTGGCTCGCCTGGCACCGGCTGCCGCCGCCCTGAGCCAGGCCCGCGCCCTGCACCGGCCCCGGGCCGGCCAACCAGCCCCTGAGGCGCCCAAGGGCACCCGCTGGGCCACGATCGGCTTCATGGCCGTGGTCCACCTGCTGGCGCTGGTGGCCCTGCTGCCCCAGTTCTGGAGCCTGCCGGCCGTGACCAGCCTGCTGGTGCTCTATTGGGTCACCGGCTGTCTGGGGGTCACCCTGGGCTACCACCGCCTGCTGGCCCACCGGGCCCTGCGGGTGCCCCAGTGGCTGGAGCGATTCTTCGCCACCTGCGGCGCCCTCAGCTGCCAGCACGGTCCGATCGACTGGGCCGGCCTGCACCGCCACCACCACAAGTTCTCCGACACCGACGCCGACCACCACAACAGCCACAGGGGCTTCTGGTGGAGCCACATGGGCTGGATGTTCGAGGAGATTCCGGCCATGGCCGCCGTGCCCCGCCTCACCGGCGATCTGCAGCGCGACCCTTACTACCGCTGGCTGAACACCAACTTCCTGCTGCTGCAGATCCCGGTGGGCCTGCTGCTGTTCTGGATCGGCACCATCACCGGCGCCGGCGGCTGGGCCCTCGTGCTGTGGGGCATCCCCCTGCGCCTGGTGGTGCTTTACCACTGCACCTGGCTGGTGAACTCCGCCACCCATTGCTGGGGCAGCGTGACCCATCAGAGCGGCGACCAGTCGCGCAACAACCCCTGGGTGGCAGCGCTCACCTTCGGTGAGGGCTGGCACAACAACCACCATGCCTTCCCCCATTCGGCCCGCCACGGCTTCGGGGCCCGCCAGTTCGACCTCACCTGGCAACACATCCGCCTGCTGCGAGCCCTGGGCCTGGCCACCCAGGTCCGCCTGCCCGCGGCCGCTGCCAGGCCTTCGCAAGCTGTGATCTAGGATCGCTGATCGCTTCAGGATGCAGGCCGTCACGCCGGCGGCCCCTGCCCGATCCCTCGTACCCGCCGTTCTGTTTCCATGGCCAAGCGCGTCTCCGTCGTCCTCAGCGAGGACGTTTACAGCCTCGGCAAACAGGGTGACCTGGTGGAGGTGGCTCCCGGTTACGCCCGTAACTTCCTGCTGCCCCAGAGCAAGGCCGTTGCCGTCACGCCCGCCGTGCTGCGCCAGGTGGAGCACCGCCGCGCCAAGGAGGCCGAGCGCCAGGCAGCCCTGAAGCAGGAGGCTGAAGCCTTCCGCACGGCCTTGACCACCATCGGCCGCTTCACCGTCAAGAAACAGACCGGCGGCGACGACGTGCTCTTCGGAACCGTGACCAACGGCGATGTGGCAGAAGCGATCGAAGCAGCCACCAAAAAGGAACTCGACCGCCGCGACATCGCGGTACCCGAAATCCACCGCACCGGCTCCTACAAGGTGCAGGTCAAGCTCCATCCCGAGGTCACAGCCGAGATCAATCTGGAAGTGGTCAGCCACTGACCACGTTTCGGCTCGCACCTTCAGACTTATCGACGCCGGTCCTTGTTGGGCCGGTGTTTTTTTGGGCGCCCGCACGCACCGCCTCTCTCCCAGCCTGGACCTAGCCTCAGCCCATGGTGAGTGTTCCCCTGCCGGCCCCTGATGGCGGTCCCGAGTGGGGGCCGGCTGGCGAGCGCAGCGACCAGGCAGCTGCCGCCGCAGCTCTGACACCAGCCTTTCGCCGCCGCGGCCGGGACCAGGACGAGGCCCGCTTCGAGGCCCTGCCCGATCAGGTGCCGCCCCAGAACCTGGAGGCGGAGGAGGCCGTGCTGGGCGGAATCCTGCTCGACCCCGACGCCCTCGGCCGCATCGCTGACGTGCTGCGGCCCGAAGCCTTCTACCTGAGCGCCCACCGGGAGATTTACCGCACCGCCCTGATGCTGCACAGCCAGGGCAAACCCACCGATCTCACCGCCATGGCCGCCTGGCTGGCCGACACCGGTCAGCTGGAGAAGGTGGGCGGCAGCAACCGGCTGGTGGAGCTGGTGGAGCGCACCCTCAGCACCGCCTCGATCGACCAGGTGGCCCGCCTGGTGATGGACAAATACCTGCGGCGGCAGCTGATCCGATCCGGTAACGAGGTGATCAAGCTCGGCTTCGATCAGGCCAAGCCGATGGAGCAGGTGCTGGATGAGGCCGAGCAGCAGATCTTCGCGATCAGCCAGGAAAAGCCCTCCGTGGGGCTCACCCCCACCGCCGAGATCCTCACCAGCACCTTCAACGAGATCGAAAGCCGCTCGCTCGGCACCTCGGTGGCAGGCATCCCGGTCAACTTCTACGACCTCGACGCCATCACCCAGGGGCTGCAGCGGAGCGATCTGATCATCGTGGCCGGCCGGCCGGCGATGGGGAAGACCTCGATCGTGCTGAACATCGCCAAGAACGTGGCCCAGATCCATCAGCTGCCGGTCTGCGTGTTCTCCCTGGAGATGAGCAAGGAGCAGCTCACCTACCGGCTGCTGTCGATGGAGGTGGGCATCGAGAGCGGCCGGCTGCGCACCGGCCGGCTCCAACAGGAGGAATGGCCGCTGCTGGGCCAGGGCATCAACACCCTCGGCCAGCTGCCCCTGTTCATCGACGACAAGCCCAATGCCGGTGTGCTGGAGATGCGCTCCCTCTGCCGCCGGCTGATGGCGGAGCAGGGCAAGGAACTGGGTCTGATCGTGATCGACTATCTGCAGTTGATGGAGGGATCCACCCCCGACAACCGGGTGCAGGAGCTCTCTCGCATCACCCGGGGGCTCAAGGGCATGGCCCGGGAGCTGCACGTGCCGGTGATTGCCCTCTCCCAGCTCAGCCGTGGCGTGGAGAGCCGCACCAACAAGCGGCCGATGCTCAGCGATCTGCGCGAGTCGGGCTCGATCGAGCAGGACGCCGACCTCGTGCTGATGATCTACCGGGATGAGTACTACAACCCGGAAACGGCCGATCGCGGCATCACCGAAGTGATCGTCACCAAGCACCGCAACGGCCCTGTGGGCACGGTGAAGCTGCTGTTCGAGCCCCAGTTCACCCGCTTCCGCAACCTGGCGGCGCCCTGAACCTCACTCGCCCGCAGCCCCATCAACATGGGTCCGACGCCCCCGCAATCCGATGAGCGAGCCCCCAACCAGCCAGTCCAGCCTCCAAAGCGAAGGGGGAGCGGGCCCTCATGGGCCTTCACCGGCCTCGATGGGCTGGGTGCTGGCCCTGCGCTGGCCCATCGCTGTGGTGGCCGCTGTGGGAATCGGGGCACTCTCCCTGGGCAGGATCCTGCAGGAGCCGATCAAGATCGAACTGGTGATGAAGAGCCCATTGCCGGTATCGGGCCAGGTGGATCTGGGCTCGATTCAGACGCCGTTGGTGGTCGAGGAGATCACGTCGCCGATCCGGACCGCTCCGATCAAAACCATTCCGATCACAGCGAAGGTGACGATGGCGGAGCCGGTCAATGTGGCATCTCCTCTGGCCGTGAACGTGCCGGAGCTGAGCCGAGGGATCGGCGTAGCCGTCAAGGGTCCCGTCGAAGCCACAGTCAGCACCCCGGTCACGGCGGAGGTCAGTGGCACGGTGAACGCCCAGGTCGCTGGTGATGTGGGTGCCAGTGTGCGCGGCGACGTGGGGGCCACAGTTCGGGGGCCAGTGGATGTCAACGTGATCAATGAGCTGGACCACCGGCGCATCCGGATCGGCTTCTGAGCAGACAGTCAGCCGTCGTTCAGCTGAGGCCTGGCCAAGCCAGGCGCCAGCGCTCAAACGGAAGCCTGCGCGCACCAGGATCCAGCGGCAGATAGCCGGAGTATCCGGCGAGCAGATCCAGATCCAAGCCTGGCCGGTTGAGGGCAGTGCGGGGTCCCTAGGCTGGGTGTTGACGCCGCCGATGGGACAACCAGTCCATGCCGATCGCCCAGATCGACACCGAAACAGTGATCCGTTCACTCGGTGATCACTCTTTCTTGTTCTACGGACTTGTTTTCTTCGGCATCATTCTGGCCCGCTATTTTCTGCTGGCCGGTGGATCCTGGTGGTGGCTGTATGCCCGCTCAGCCGCCCCGGATCCTGGATCAGCCCCCCCTGGACCGACTCCACGGCAGCCCCCGCCCGGCGCCGATGGCATCGGCGCCGACATTCGTCTGTCCGTGCTCTCGGCGGCCGTGTTCGCCCTGGCCACCGCCAGCGTGCTCACCCTCCAAAGCCATGGGCTCACCCGCCTCTACGCCAGGCCCGACACCTACGGCTGGTGGTACCTCCCGCTGAGCTACGCCGCCGTGCTGATCCTTCAGGACGGCTTGTACTACGCCACCCATCGCCTCATCCACCACCGCTGGCTCTACCCCTGGTGCCATCACGGTCACCACCGCACGCGCCAGCCCACCCCCTGGACCTCCTTCGCCTTCGATCCCCCCGAAGCCATCCTGCAGGCGCTGGTGCTGGTGCTCCTGGTGATGCTGGTGCCGCTGCACCTGATCACCCTGATGGCGGTGCTGAGCACCATGACGATCTGGGCGATCGTCAATCACCTCGGCCTTGACCGTCTGCCCAGCGGCTTCCCCCACCACTGGCTGGGCCGCTGGGTGATCGGACCTGCCCACCATTCGCTGCACCATCGCCACCCGGGTGTGCACTTCGGGCTCTACTTCACGCTCTGGGACCGGATCGGCGGCACAGAAGATTCCAGCTACGACGCCGCCATGGAGCCCCCCGACGATCTGAGCGCCATACATTGACCTGATGGCCCTCAGTGCAGCCCCCAGCGAAACCTTCGAGCTGATCGTGGTCGGCGGCGGCCATGCCGGCTGTGAGGCTGCGCTCACCGCGGCGCGGCTGGGGATCTCCACGGCCCTGTTCAGCCTCAACATCGATCGCATCGCCTGGCAACCCTGCAACCCGGCGGTGGGGGGTCCGGCCAAGAGCCAGCTGGTGCATGAAGTGGATGCCCTCGGCGGGGTGATCGGCCGCCTCGCCGATGCCACCACCCTGCAGAAGCGGGTGCTCAACGCCAGCCGCGGCCCGGCCGTCTGGGCCCTGCGCGCCCAGACCGACAAGCGCCAGTACGCCCGCCAGATGCTGCAGCTGCTTCAGCACACGCCCAACCTGCAGCTGCGCGAGGCGATGGTCACGGGGCTGGAAGTGGAGCTGGAGGGAGACAACCCCAGCCAGGCAGGACACGGAGCGGTGGGCAGGATCACCGGCGTGCGCACCTATTTCGGAAGCGTCTATGCCGCGCCGGCCGTGATCCTCACCGCCGGTACCTTCCTGGGGGGCCAGATCTGGGTGGGCAACCAGTCGATGAGCGCCGGCCGCGCCGGCGAGCAGGCCGCTGAAGGGCTCAGCGAAGCGCTGCAGGCCCTCGGCTTCCACACCGACCGCCTCAAGACCGGCACCCCGGCCCGGGTGGATCGCCGCAGCGTCCGCCTCGATCAGCTCGAAGAGCAGCCCAGCGACGCCGATGGCCGTTTCTTCTCCTTCGATCCAGCCGCCTGGGTGAGCGGTGAGCCAATGGCCTGCCATCTCACCCGCACCACCGCCGCCACCCACCAGCTCATCCGCGACAACCTCCACCTCACCCCCATCTACGGCGGCTTCATCGACAGCAAGGGCCCGCGTTACTGCCCCTCGATCGAAGACAAGATCGTGCGCTTCTCAGAAAAGGAGAGCCACCAGATCTTCCTGGAGCCGGAGGGGCGCGACACCCCTGAGCTCTACATCCAGGGCTTCTCCACCGGCCTGCCGGAGCGGCTGCAGCTGGAACTGCTGCGCACCCTGCCAGGCCTGGAGCACTGCGTGATGCTGCGTCCGGCCTACGCGGTCGAGTACGACTACCTCCCCGCCACCCAGTGCCTGCCCTCGCTGATGACCAAGCGGGTTCGGGGTCTGTTCAGCGCTGGCCAGCTCAATGGCACCACCGGCTACGAGGAGGCAGCCGCCCAGGGGCTGGTGGCCGGCCTCAACGCCGCCCGGCTGCTGCGGGGCCAAGAACCGGTGCATTTCCCCCGGGAGGGCAGTTACATCGGCACCCTGATCGATGACCTGGTCACCAAGGACCTGCATGAGCCCTACCGGGTGCTGACCAGCCGCAGCGAATACCGCCTGGTGCTGCGGGGAGACAACGCCGACCGACGCCTCACCCCGCTGGGCCGGGAACTGGGCTTGATCGACGACCGCCGCTGGGGGTTGTTCGAGGCCAAGCAGGCCGCCATTGCCGCCGAAAAGCAGCGCCTCGAGACGGTGCGACTCAAGGTCAGTGACCCGGTGGCGCCTGAGGTGGAGGCTCGCTCGGGCGCACCGATCAAAGGATCGATCACCCTCGCCGATCTGCTGCGCCGTTCCGGCTTCCACAGCCATGATCTGGTGGAGCTGGGCCTGGCGGAGGCCAGCTTGCCGAATGGGGTGCGTGAGGGGGCGGAGATCGACCTCAAATACAGCGGCTACCTGGCCCGCCAGCAACAACAGATCGATCAGGTGCGCAAGCAGGACCAGAGGCCGATCCCGGGGGGAATCGACTACGCCGACATCGCCACCCTCTCCAAGGAAGCCCGCGAAAAGCTCGCCGCCGTGCAACCGCTCAACCTCGGGCAGGCCTCCCGCATCCCTGGAGTGAGCCCGGCGGATACCACCGCCCTGCTGCTTTGGCTGGAGCTGCGCCGGCGCCGCGGATCTCAGCAGGAACGATTGTCCAATCAGCAAACCGCCAGTAGACTCACCGGACTTGACTACTGAGCCCATCGGCCATGGGCCGTTATCGGTCATGGGCGGTGATCCGCGTCTCATCTCCTCCTCCCGCGCGTTCTGGGAGCTGAAGGCCGAGCAGGTGATGGACCGCGTTTTTTCCTCCGGTCTGCCTGCCCTGGGGATCCGCTCTGGGGAGCGTCTGACCCTCGAGGGCTACAGCCGCGACCCGCACCAGCCGGAGCCGAACCTGGCCATGGAGCCTGGCTGCGATCCCGCACCCATCGATGTGGTGGTGCACGACGCACCACCACGCCTGCGGCAGGCAGCCCGGCCTGGGAGCCGAACCGTGGCAAGGGCCCGAAGCTCCACGGCCCCCACTTCAACAGCGGTACGGTCCCAGCAGCAACGGCCAGTGCTGATCGTGATGGCGCTCCTGTCGGTGCTGGGGGCCGGCAGCACCCTGCTGGTGTGGCGGGGCTGGACCCAGGCGAGCATCGCCCTTCAACAGGAGCGCACCCTGCAACTGCTGGAGCGGCTGCGCTCGGTGGGCCCCCTGGGGGCTGCCGAGCCCGGAACCACGGCCTCCATCAACGGCCTGCCGCTTCCGCCTCCGGAGGAAGCCTGGGTGCAGGAACTGGAGCCGCTGGAGAGCACCTCCCGTGCCTCATCCGCACCGCCGCTGCGGGTTCCCGTCAGCGGCACGATCACGCGGAGGGCTCCACCAGCCCCCGCCATGCCGACACCAGGAGCCGCCAGCGGTTCCGGTCCCTCAGGTGATGGCGGCGGGGCTGGAGCGGAGAGTGGCTCCCCCGAGCTGGTGGGGGTTGTGCAGGTACCTGGCCAGAGCGGCTCCGCCATCTTCCAGATGGGCGGCAGCTCCACCAGCGCAGCAGTGGGGGAGGCGATCGGCTCCACCGGTTGGCGCCTGCGCTCGGCCAGCGGCAACTCCGTGGTGATCGAGCGCAACGGCCAACAGCAACGGGTGAGCATCAGCGGAGGCTTCTGAGGGTCAGGCTCCCTGCCAGCCCCACTTCCCGGGTCACGCTCCTGGATCGTCGTCCCGCTGCCCAGTCGGCCCTTCTTAGCCTGAATCACCCGAGCTGAGCCTGATGGCTGACTCCCTGGTCACCAGGCCATCAGTCTCCCCGACACCGCTCTGGGAAGCCCCGATCAGCGAGGTGCTCAACGCCCGGGCCGGCGCCCAGCTCAGCGGCGCCTGGAAGTTGCTGCTCCTGGGCGACGGCAGTCCCACCCGCCATCTGCACCTGCTCACCGGCAGGCCGGTCACGATCGATCTGATCGCCATGGGGCCAGAGCAGGAGCTCCGGCGCCCAGGACCTGGCCCTGATGCTGCACAGGCTCGGCCCGCCGAAGTGGCGGAGCTGGTCCCACCCCTGCTGCTGCGGCAGGTGTGGCTGCGCTGCAACGGTCAGGCCCTGGCCTGGGCCGAGAGCTGGTGGAACCAGGCAGAGGCAGAGGAGTCTCTGCGCGACCGGCAGCAGCCCATCTGGTTGAGCCTGACCAGCGAGCGGGCGGAGCTGTTTCGGGAAGTGGACGGCCTGGCCCAGGTGAACGCCGACTGGCTGGAGCGGGGATTTGCCGCCCAGGGTCCCTTCTGGAGCCGCCACTACCGCTTTTTCAGGCAGGGACGGGAACTCACCGTGATCCGGGAAGTGTTCTCACCAGTACTGGAGCGCTGGCTCGGCCCCAGCCAGCGCGACGCAGATCTCCATAAAGTTTTATGAAATCGGCACAATCTGTGCCGGTTTCCACTTGACAACTTGCGCGTCGGGGCAATCTGAACAGGATGGCGGCATTGGTTTCACCTGTTTGACGATGACGACCACCACGTCTGGTATCCCAGGTGGGCGCGGCCCCGCCGAATCCGCGGCTGCTCCCTTAACAGCTGACGAATCCAGGGATCGGTGGATCTCCCTCACCGACCTGGGACGCTCCCTCGGCCTTTCAGCCGTGAGCTGCGGCCGCCTGCTGATTCAGGCCGGGCTGCGCCAGCTTGATGGCCGCCCCACCAAGCGGGCACTGCACCTGGGTCTGGCCCGGCCCAGTGGCCAGGGCCTGCACCGGGGTCGTGCCACCCTCTGGCAGCAGAGGGGCTGCGCGGCCGTCCTTGAGGGTGACTCTCAACGGCAGGCCGATCAGCCCACCCTGGTGGAGCAGTGGGCGGAACTGCTCTGGGCCCTCAAGCAGGGCTCCCCCTCAATCGTCACCTCCGCCGAGCAGATGGCGGAAGATCTTCCCCATGAGCTGGTGGGGGCCGTGAACCGTCAGCTGCAGGACAAAGGCTGGGACTTCCAGGTGAGCCACCATCCCACCAGGCCCCAGCAGACCGCCCAGCACCACAGCCAGGTGGCCCCTGGCCGCAGCCGGGTACGCCATAGCCATTGAGCGTTGAGCGTCCTGCGCCGGGGGAATCAGCCCAGGCGCAGGGCTTCGGCCTGTTTGCGGCTGCTCTCCAGCAGCTCATTGAGCTGGGCCTCATCGGTGTGGCTGAGGCTGGTGCGCAGCAACTTGGCGTGGGGCGCAAAGCTGCGCAGGCGCTCCACCACGCGATCAGGCGTGGCATCGCGCACCAGCAGGCAGAGGGCGGCACTGCCCTTGGGCAAGGTTTCACCGAGCTCCCGCAGGAAACCGTCGTTGATGCCCAGATCGCTGAGCGCACCTGAAGCCGCCCCCATGCCGGCACCGACTGCGGCACCGAGCAGGGGATTGAGGAACAGCAGCCCCACCAACGTCCCCCAGAAACCACCGCCCAGGGCGCCAGCGGCGGTGAGGTTGATCGCCTGGCGCAGTTGCACCTGGCCATCGGCATCACGCTCCACCACCACGGCGTCTTCGAGGGAGATCAGATGCTCCTGCTGGATGGCGACCAGCTCCTTGCGCACGGCTTCAGCTTCATCAACCTTGGGAAAACCCACCACAATCAGGTTGCTCATGGACGCTGAGGAATGTCGGGACTGGTACTCAGGCTAGGGCGTCACTCACGCCGGGGCCGCCGGCTGGAGCGAGGCAGAGGCCGGGCTCCCGGGGGGATTTCCCCGCTGGTCTCCGGCTGCGGTGGCGGCTCGAACGGCGCTGGCGGCGGCTGAACGGAGGCCGGGCCGCGGGCCGGAGGCAGCAGGGGGGCCGTGCGGCGGGAGATGGCCTCCAGGGGACGGCGGGTTCCTTCCACAGGCGCCGATGCCCGGGCCGGCGGCTGGGGTTGCGGTTGACGCTCGCTCTGGGATTGCCAGGGCGCCACGTCAGAGTTCAGCGGGGGCCTCCTGCGTTCTGAAATCTCAGCCCGCTCCTGCCAGGGCTCCGGCCAGTCGTCGTCGCCTTCGAGGAACCAGTCGATGCGGTTCTCCACCCAGCGGCCCAGACCCTCCAGGCCCGGGCGGCCACCGGCTCGACGCTCGGCTCCACGGGCCTGGGGACGCGAGCCCGGGCGAGCCCCGGCTACTCCATCGACCAGTTGCCGACCCGCCGACATCCATTGATCCAGAGAACCGCCGCTGCGGCGGCGTCCCCGGCGGGGAGGATCACCCGAACCGTTCATGGCCCTCGCCTGTGCCATCGCAATCGATGTGATCCGACCTTAACGGCCACTCAATGGCCGACGACCGGCCGCGCACACGAATCAGACAGCCCCAAGCGGTGGGCCCGCATCCAGCGCTCTCGACTCAGGCCCAGCAGGGCGATCGAGAGACCCCCTCCCTGCAGCACCCAAAGAAACAGATCCAAGGGCCCCACCCCGTTACTGGAACCCTAGGCCGCACGCGCTTCGAACACCAGGGCACAGCTGGCATCCCAGCGGCCGCCATGCAGCCGCTCGCAGCAGAGCCGGCAGGCCAGGCCCCGCACCCGGCGGCGGTAGGCCGCGCTGACGCCACAGCAGGGGCAGCGGGCGATCCAGGGGGCCGATGCCAGCGGCAGAGGGTAGTGATGGCGCAGGCTCACCTCGAACTCTTCCTGGGCGGCGTTGATCCGGGCCATGGCCGCGCGGAAGTGGGGACCGTGCACCTCAGACGCCTGCAGCACCCGGTCGATCCAGGCGTGGATCATCTCGTGGCAGAGGGTGCCCAGGGTGGCGCTGGCGGGCAGGGGCGAAAGGACCGGCCGGGAGAGCACGATCTCGCACAGGCTGGAGCCATCGCGCCGGCGGCCGCGGCGGTAGAGACCGGCGGTGCGGCTCATGCGCCCGTCGCTCCAGCGCAGATCCAGCAGGGCGCGGCCGCCTGGAGCCAGGGCGCCGCCGAAGTGCTCCCGGTCGAGGCGATGGAACAGGGGCAGCAGGGGCGCCAGGGGCATGCCGCAGAAGGGTGGCTCGACCGTGCGCCCAGTGTGCAGGGTTCGCACCGAGGCGGCGGGGCCGTCGGTCAGACTCTGCAATCGGAACGCTCGCATGCAGACGATGGACTGGGGTCTGGCCCAAACGATCGGCACCAAGGCCCTGCTGGTCGGAGCTGGGGCTCTGCTCCTCTACTGGACGTACACCGCCGTGCGCCTGGTGATCAGCGCCCGCGGCATCAACCCGCTGCTCAAGCAGTTCTTCACCCAGGTGGCCTCGGGCCAGATCGACGGCGCCTATCTGCTCACCACCAAGAACTACCGCTCGCACGTGAACCGGCAGCAGTTCATCCGCTTCCTGGCGGGGCTGCAGCTCAACAAGTACCGCAACCTCAAATCGGGCCGCCCCCGGCTTCAGGAGGGCCAGATCATCCTCACCGTGAAGCTCAAATCGGAAGCCAAGGATGAACTGCCCCTGGATTTCACCTTCGTGAAGGTGGAAGACAACTGGCGGGTGGAGCGGATCCAGAAACTGGCCGCGGCCTGAGGCCGGGGCGCAGGCCTGCCATGCCGCCCACCGCCGCCGAGTCGAGCCGGTCCGAGGAGCTCCGTCGCCTGCTCAACCGTGCCGCTCACGCCTACTATGTGCTCGATGCTCCAGAGATGGAGGATCCGGTCTACGACCGGCTCTACAGGGAGCTGCTCGACCTGGAGGCGGCCCATCCGGAGCTGGTCAGCCCCGACAGCCCCACCCGGAGGGTGGGTGGCGCGCCGGCCGACGGCTTCCGCACCGTGGAGCACCGGATCCCGCTGCTCAGCCTCGACAACGCCTTCTCCAGCGAAGAGCTCGAAGCCTGGTTTGCACGGCTGCTGAAGGTCTTGGACCGTACCCCGGAGGCCGGTGAGCCCTTGCCGCCCCTGCCGATGGTGGGGGAGCTGAAGATCGACGGCAACGCCCTGGCGCTCAGCTACAAGCAGGGGGTGCTGGTGCGAGCCGCCACCCGCGGCGACGGAGAGCGCGGCGAGGAGATCACCGCCAACGTGCGCACGATCCAGGCCGTGCCGCTGCGGCTGCAGCTGGAGCGGCCGCCGGCATGGGTGGAGGTGCGCGGCGAGGCCTTCATCCCCGACGGCACCTTCGCGGCGATCAATGCCGAACGGGAGGCCCGTGGCGAACCCCTCTTCGCCAACCCGCGCAACGCCTGCGCCGGCACCCTGCGCCAGCTTGATCCGGGCGTGGTGGCCAGCCGGCGGCTCGATTTCTTCGCCTACACACTCCACCTGCCGGACGACTGGAGTCCGGTCGGGGACGATCCGGCACGGCCCCGCAGTCAGTGGGAATCGCTGGCCTGGCTGGCCGCCGCCGGCTTCCGGGTGAATCCGAATGCCGACCTCTGCCCCGATCTGGCGGCTGTGGAGGCCTTCTTCAGCGACTGGGAGACGCGGCGGGCGCAGCTCCCCTATGCCACCGACGGGGTGGTGGTGAAGCTCGACGACCTGCGCCTGCAGGCCGATGCCGGCTTCACCCAGAAGGCGCCGCGCTGGGCGATCGCGCTCAAGTACGCCGCCGAGGAGGCGCCAAGCAGGCTGCTGCGCCTGGTGGCCCAGGTGGGGCGAACGGGGGTGGTGACACCGGTGGCGGAGTTCGAGCCGGTGCCTCTGGCCGGCACCACGGTGAGCCGCGCCACGCTGCACAACGCCGACCGGCTCGAGGAGCTCGATCTCCATGCCGGCGACACGGTGGTGGTCCGCAAGGCCGGCGAGATCATCCCGGAGGTGGTGCGGGTGCTGAGCGAGCTGCGCCTGCCTGGGGCCGCACCCCTGCTGCTGCCCCACGCCTGCCCGGAATGCGGTTCAACGCTGGTGCGGGAGCAGGGGGAGGCGGCGACCCGCTGCGTGAACAGCAGCTGCCCGGCGATCCTGCGCGGCTCGCTGCGCCACTGGGTGAGCAAGGGGGCGCTGGATGTGGACGGTCTCGGCGGCAAACTGATTGAACAGTTGGTGGACCGGGGCCTGGTGGCTTCGATCGCCGATCTCTACCGCCTCGATGCGGCGTTGCTGGCCAGTCTGGAGCGGATGGGGGAAACCTCGGCGCAGAAGCTGGTTGCCGCCCTTGAGGCCTCGAAGCAGCAGCCGTGGCACCGGAAGCTCTATGGCCTTGGGATCCACCACGTGGGGGCGGTGAACGCCAAGGCCCTGGCGCGGGTGTTCCCTTCGGCCAAGGACCTGCGCGTCGCCGCGGCGGAGAAGCCGGAGGCGATCACGGCGGTGTTCGGCATCGGCGGGGAGATCGCTGAATCCGTGCGCCAGTGGTTCGCCACCCCCTCCAACCAGGGGTTGCTGGACCAGCTCAAGCAGCTGGGCTTCTCCATGGCCGCCGGCGAAGGGGACCTCGCGGCCAGTGCGAACGGCGGCGTGGAGGCCACGGGCGTCGATGGTCGGGCAGCGCTCGCCGGCCGCACCTTCGTGCTCACCGGAACCCTTCCAAGCCTCAGCCGCAGCCAGGCCCAGGCGCTGATCGAAGCGGCCGGCGGCAAGGTGACCGGATCCGTGAGCAAGAAGACGAGCTACGTGGTGGCAGGTGAGGAAGCCGGCAGCAAGCTGGCTAAAGCCGAAAGCCTGGGGGTGCCGGTGCTGGATGAAGCGGGGTTACGGGCTTTGCTGGCCAGCGGGCCGTAGCGCTGGCAAAGGGGCTGGAGCTGAGGAGGGATCGGGGAAAGGAGCGGCAGCCGGGTCGATGGCATCGAGCCGATCAGGCAGCAGGGAATGGGTCCCCGCAGTGGTGCCAGCCAGGCGCAGTGCATCGAGTGACCGGGTCTGCCCCATCGCCAGCCCGCTGACCAGAGGCAACGCGGCCCGCACGTGGCCAGCCGGCTTCGGGTTCACGAAGCGGAACTGATGGGTGATCTTCTGCCCGCTGGGGTCATAACCGACGACGTTGAAGCTCAGCTCAGCGCTGTCGCCCGATCGGAAGCCGGAGAACATCCCGCGCACCAGCCCGCTGACCAGGCCCAACGGGGCCGCCACATAAGTGGAGCCCAGGGCCAGCGGGGCTGCATAGGACGCGGAGTTGATCAACAGGTTGCCGGCACCTGCGACGGCATTCCCGACCCCGTTAACGCGACGCTGCTCGCTGTCGCTGAACCACTGGGCGATGCGGCCGGCCGGGATGAAACCCGTAGGCCCTTCGATCCCGCTGGCATCAAGGTGGATCGTGCAAGGCCTGTCGCCGCAGAGGGCCGCGTAGGGGTTAGCCAGCGCCGGTGCTGGGGCCAGCAGAACGAAAAGCGCAGCTGAACGGAGGCGCACCAGGAATTGAGGCTGATTCAGCCACAGGCATGTGGCCGCATCTTGCCTGAACTGCCCAGGCTCTGGGCAGACCCTGGGTGGCGCGCGCCAGACTGGACCCAAATCCTGGTTCCGACCAGTAGCAGGCCCCGTTCACGAGCAGACCACACCCATGAGCGGTCCCGAAATCGAACCGGCGATTCACCACTTGATCAAGACCGAGTGCGGCCTGGCCAGGTACCAGGAACTGGCCGCACGCCAGGGGCTCGCCGCCCGGCAGCGGCTGGCCTGGTTTGCGCTGATCGCCGCCCTGCGGGACTGGCGATTGCCATGAAAAAGGCCCCTCCAGGGAGGGGCCGGATGGGTGAGATCGCCCTGAACCGGAGGGATCAAATCAGCGCGGTTTGCTGGATCAGGTTCAGCTGGCCCCCTTCCACCAGGTAACTGCCGGGCAGATTGCCGTTGCCGGACAGATTGCCGTTGCGCAGGTTGTGGGCCTGGACATCGGCGATGAAGAAGGAGCCGGCCGGGGCGTCGTACAGGGTAGAGACATCGATGATGCCCGACGATTCCCAGTTGCCATAGTCGGCAGGGTTTGGGTCGGTCTGGCCATAGGCCAAGGGCACAGCCGTACGGTCGATCTGGGCCCAGCGCTCGGTCAGGGCCTGGCCGGTGAGGAGGTCAGTGGCGTTGGGGTTCAGCTTCCAGATCGAAGCTTCACCGAACTCCGGAGCAAAGTTGCTGGCGGCAACGGAGCGATCCTCCTGGATGTAGATGAAATCGTCATCGCCCCAGGTGAGGTTGTCGGGGGAGCGGATGCCGCTGGCGGGAACGGCGAGGCGATCGGCGTCGTAGATGACCTTCAGCGCTGTGGTGTTGGCTGCAGCGATCTGGCCGTCGGCATCGAAGGCTGCTGCGAAATCCAGCGTGAGCAGGTTGCCGAACACATCGGCACCACTGCCACCTGTGGTGGCGAAGACGGCCTGCTGGCCATTGGCTGGATTGACGTGGACGTCCTCGAGGCGAGTCAGCTGGAGTGCCCCTTTGCCTAAGGCCAGGTCCTTGAGTTGGGTGCCGTTGAGCGCCGCCACTTCCGTGCCTGATCCCAGCAGCTCCCAGGTGCCACTGGCGCCAACGCCAAGCTCCACCAGGCTCAGATCAGCCGAATCAGGAACCCCAGCGGTGCCTGCGGCGGTACCGATGCTGCCGACGCTGGGCACCCAGGTGTAGAGGTTGCCCTGGGAGGAAGCGAGGCCATTGCGCTGCAGGAACGAGGCCCCGGATGCGGTGGATTTTTCACCAACCCAGAGATAGATCGGTGCAGTGTTGTCATCCATCAGGAGCACCCCGACGGTACTCTGGCTGCCGGTATCGATCAGGGTGCCAGTCTCCCAGCCTGCTCGTCCAAGGCCGGGCAGGGACCAGAACCCACCGGTGGCGGTGTCGAGGGCCCACATCCGGCCCACATTGCTGTTCTCTTCGCCGGTGAGATAAATCCCATCCGCGAAGCCACGACCGCCACCGAAGCTGTTGGCACCGATGTAGGTGGACGAACAGAAGCGGCCAAAGCCGCCACCCTCGACCTGGGAGATGTTGCTCACTAGAGCGCCTGTGGCGTCGTAGATCGCCGAGTAGGCGATGCCTCCCGAGAGGATGGAGGACTGGTAGCCGTTGCTGGCGTTGTCGTCGGTGTCCTTATCGACGATGAACTTGCTGACGCGGGCACCGGTGAGCGCCACCCCGTTGACCAGATAGCCGTAGCCGGCCGCGGAACCCAGCTCGCTGTTCACCAGCACGCTGTAGGTGCCGTCGCCATTGTCATAGGCACCGATGCCGTCGAAGATGCCGGCGGGCGCGTAAACGCTGTCGCCGGGGTTCAGGCCATTGGTGAACTCACCGTTGGTGATCAGGCTGGTGATTTTCAGCTCGGGGCCGCCGGCCACGTCCTTAAGCATGGTGGAGGCGAAGGTGCCAGCACCGGCCACCGGCGGAGCAGCGATCAGGGCCTCGAGGTCGAACACGTTGAGGCTGTTGGACACCTCATTGGAGACGATCAGCTGATCGCGGCCGGTGGGGCTCTGCTTGGCCTCCACCACATGCAGCCCCTCCGGGGAGATGCTGCCGGCAATCACGGTGCTGGTGACGAAGCTCACCGCGGCGGGATCGGTGACATCGAACACCGCCAGCATCGAGCTGCTGGTGCGCTCCATGCTGACGATGGCGTAGCTGCGGCCCTTCATCTGGGCCACCACAACGCCCTCGGGCTCGACTCCCTTGTCATCACTGCGGCCATCGGCATACATGCCGGCGGCCACAGCAATGGTCTGCAGGGTGTTGCCGCTGTCCCAGAGCAGGGCGCCGGTGTCGGCGTCGAAAAGGCTGATGCTGCGGCCACCGAAGGTGGTGATGCGATCGGGGCTGCCGGCCGTGGCGTCGTCCGTCAGCCGCCTGACCCGATTGGCGTTGCCGGAGCCGCGCGCCTCATCGGTGTAGGTGACAACGACATCAGGGGCCGTGCCCTGGGTGTACTCGCGGCCATCGCCTTCGTTGGCCGTGACGAAATAGTCCTTGCCCTTGACGCTGTAGGCAGCGATGCCATCGGGCATGCGCAGACCTTCGTAGTTCTGGCCCAGCAGGGGCTTGAACAGGCTGGTGCTGCCGGTGGGGTTGTCCCGATCGGTCAGGTCGACAAGCTGGTTCTTGAAATCGACCGCGCCGAGGGCAAAGATCGTCTCAATCGAGTTGGTCTTGAGGTTGACCTTGGCAACGCCGTTGTTCTCCTGCAGGGTCACATAGGCATAGTTACCCATGATCGAGACGTACTCCGGCTCGATGTCGGTGGCCTGGGTGGTGAGGGCAGGGCCAGAGATTCGGAGGCCCGCGGGCAGGGTGAGTCCGGCGAAATCAAGCTCGGTATAGGAGAACCTCAGATTCGCTTGACCCTTGATGTCGATGATACCGATGCTTCCGACTGGATCCTTGCCGCCAGCGACGCCGTAGCCCGTGATCGGTTCGCCCTCGTTGGCGATCACCAACTTGGTGCCCTTGTCGTTGAAGGCGATCGAGTCGGGCAGGTAGCCGACCTGAACGTCCTGCAGGAAGGTCAGGCCGCCCTCCGCACCCACGCGGTAGAAACGAACCACACCCTTGCCGCCGTTGCTGGCGTAGTCGCTGGGGGAAAGGGCCACCGCCAGCAGATTGCCGTAACTGGCCACCGACTGGGAATTGAAGCCCGTCAGCGTCACCCGCTCTTCCAGGGTGATTGCTGCAGGATTGGTGGCGTTGGTCACCTGCAGGGTGCCACCACCACCACTGGAGACCACGAACATCTGACCACGGATGCTCACGGTGGTGGAGATTTCGCTCTGGAACTGCTCGCCGGTGGTCGCCAGGGGCGTCAGGTTGATGCTGCCCAGCAAAGGCTTCGTAGGGTCCACGGGAACAAGCGGGCCCTTGAAGGGCCGATTGCTGATCGCGGCTGCCGAGCCCAGGCCTGGAATCACAGCGCCACTGGCCACTGGCCCCAATTGTTTGAAAAGGATGTCCTCCGGGGCGGCAGAGCGGCGGGAGGTCAGGGAGTCCTCCAGAAACAACGTCACAGATTTGGGCGTCTGGGGGGACGGCACGGAGATCGAGGCAGTGGAAGACCCTCACCTTCCGGCAGGGGCCCCTGCTCTGTCGTTATCGGGCGATTAAGCCAGGATGAAGGTTGCGAAAATGACGTTCTCACCACCCCCACCTGGGCCTCCAAGCCACTTCTCCCCGTCGCCTGAAACACCGACACTTACTAGTCTCAAGGATTTGCCCTGTGTCCACCATGGTTCCGCCCCCGACCGAGCCGGCCATGTTCAAGCTGATCAAGTCCGAGTGCGGCCGGGCGAAGTATCTCGAGCTGGCCTCGCGCCCGGGCCTCGGGGCGAAGCTGCGGCTCGGCTGGTTCGTACTGATCGGGGCGATCCGGGATTGGTGGCTGCCATAGGCAAGCCCCTCCATAAGGAAGGGCAGGGCACAGGAGCTGAGGGATGAATACTGCGGAGCCTGCAAGGCGGGGCGGGGCGGAACAACTCAGCGGCCAGACCTTCGTGCTCATCGGTACCCTGCCGAGGTAGTACCACAGCCTGGCTCAGGTCAGATCCAACTCGGAACTCAGGGTGCCTGGAACAGCCGTTGCCGCAACGCCTCGGCCAGTTGCGGATTGCTGGCGGCCCACTCCACCAGGCCGCGGTCCTGCAGGTAGGCCGGCCAGTCGCCGCTGCCGCTGGGGGAGGCCGCATTTCTCTCCAGCGGCAGCGGTTCATCCACCGGTCGGCGGATTTCACCCATGGCCAGCCCACTCACCATCGCCAGGGCGATGCGCACCTGGCGGGCCGGCTTCTGGTTCACGAACTCGAATTGGTGCTCGATCGTCCGGCCGTCCCGGTCCTGGCCCACCACCAGGAAGCGGCGCGGTCCGTCCTCCCCGTCGCGGTTGGCACCAGCCCCGCGCAACAGACCACCGAGCAAGCCCAGGGGCGCGGTGATGTACACCGGCACCACGAAGGCCGCCGCCGATTTCATCGTGTTCATGGTGCTGGCGCCCACCACCTCGCCCAGGCCCGGAGGATCTCCTCCCGCCCCGGTGGTGACCCAGCGGCTGATCCCCGCAGCGGGGATGAAACCGGCCGGTCCGGCGATCCCACGCTGATCAAGCACGATCGTGCATGGACTGCCGCCGCAAAGGGCCTGGAAGCTGGTGGCCAGCACCGGGGCTGGACCGATGGCCGGAGATCCGGCCAGGGCTCGCGGCGCAATCAGCAGCAGGGTGGCTACGGCGCCAAAGGCACTTGCGCCCCTGGCGCCGTGAAGCTGGTGACAATGGATCACGGTGCCAGCCGGTGAAGCCTGTGGTGGATGACACCCATCCTGCCGCTGCTGGCCATCACAAAGGCTGTGGGCCTGCAGATCCGCCAGGACGAACATGCCGGGGGTTGGTGATCCGTTCAGCGCGGGTCCAACCGGTCCAGCGCCCGCTGCGCTGCTCGGCCGGCCAGCCAGATCGAGCTCACCGTGGCGACCAGGCCCAGGATCCGCAGTGCCCAGGTGCCGGCATCGGCCTCGCCATGGAGCACATCGCCGAAGCGGGCCACATCGCCGGCCAGATCTCCCAGGGCGCAGAACAGCACCGTGCCGGGCAGGATCGCGATCAGTCCGATCACGTAGTCACGCAGGCTCACCTCGCTCAGGCCATAGGCCAGGTTGAGCAGGCTGAACGGAAAGGCCGGCGAAAGCCGGGTGAGCAGCACCAGCTTGAGGCCCTCCTGGCTCACCGCCCGCTCGATCGCCAGCAGCTTCGGGAAAGCCTGCAGCCGGCGGCGGGTCCAGGCGCGCAGCCAGTGCCGGCCCAGCAGAAAAACCGCCATGGCGCCCAGCGACGCCCCCACGAACACGATCAGGCTGCCCCAAAGGGCGCCGTAGAGCGCACCGGCCAGCATCGAAGCCCACACACCGGGCAGCAGCAGGGTCACCCAGAGGGCATACAGCGGCACGAAAGCCACGGCGCCGGCGGGGGAGCGCAGGGCTGGCAGCAGCTGCTCAAGCCAGGGGGAAAGGTCCACAAGCAGGACCGCGCAGATGGCCCAACACTGGCAGGGTCGGCGGGGCTGCCGAAGACCGGATTGGCGTTGTCGATCCGCAGGCCGCTGGACGGGCCGGAGGATGGGCCCATGGAGAGGAGCGCCGTTTTCAGCCCATGTGGCCGCTACCGCTACAGCCTCTGGCGGCGGTGGGAGCCCGCCGGGGCCTTGGTGATGGTCATCGGCCTGAACCCCAGCACGGCCGACGCCCGGAGCGACGATCCAACCGTACGGCGCTGCATCGGTTACGCCAGGGACTGGGGCTATGGCGGGTTGTGTCTCACCAACCTGTTCGCCTTTCGGGCGAGGAATCCTGAAGCCATGAAAGCGGCAGCGGATCCGGTTGGCCCTGAGAACGATCACCATCTGCAGGCCATGGCCGCCCAGGCCGCGCTGAAGCTGGCCGCCTGGGGCGTGCACGGCCGCCATCTGGGCCGCGACGCCGAGGTGGCCGCGCTGCTGCCGAGCCTGCACTGTCTGCGCCTGAGCCAGGGTGGCCATCCGATGCACCCACTCTACCTGCCCCGGGGGTTGTCGCCGACACCCTGGGCTGGGCCGCGTGACCCGCGCCAAGTGCGCAGGACGAACGGCGACTGACCCAGCAGACAGCCCTACGTTGGCAGGCCAGAGCCCCGGAGAGAAGCACCATCGCCCGCCGCGTCAGGTCCACCGGCAGAGGCACCGCGCCGGGTGCCGCGCGAACCGTCAGCGCCCCTCCGGGCAGCCCGGAAGACCAGCTTGTGGACAAGCTGCGCCGCATCGAGGCGCTGTTCGCCAGGCCCGGCAGCGAGGGTGAACGGGTGGCGGCCGAGCGGGCCCGTGAGCGGATCCAGGCCCGCCTCGCCCAGCTGGCATCCGAGGAGCCGCCGGTGGAGTTCCGCTTCTCCCTCTCGGATCAGTGGTCGCGCCATCTGTTCGTGGCGCTGATGCGGCGCTACGGCATCACCCCCTACCGCTATCGCGGCCAGCGACGCACCACCGTGATGGCGCGCCTGAGCCGCAGCTTCGTGAATGAAACCCTCTGGCCGGAATTCCTGGAACTGCAGCAGACCCTGACCGCCTACTTCGACGCCCTCACCGACCGGGTGATCGAGCAGGCCCTGGAGGTGAAAGCCGGTGAGGCCGAGGAGCGGCCACCAGCACCCCAGCTGGAGCCGGTGGATCACCAGACGTCCCTGCTTTAGGTCACCGCTCGAGGCCACCCAGTTCTCGATCAGATGCTCACCAGTTCTGCAGCGCAGATGTTGGGATCGAGCAGATCAACGGGCCTCAGGCTCAGCAAAAGCGTTCCGCCCACCAGTTCGAAGTTGAATAGATCTTGCTTCATCGATTCGATCTCATTGGCATAGAGGATGACATTGGCAATCACTCCAGGCCCTACCAGCAGCGGCATCGCCATCGGGATCACGATCTGTTGGTAGACTGATTTGGCCTCGGCCCAGCTTCCAGCTTCAGCCCCTTTGCGGATCAATGTCCGCGATGGATTCACTTCCACGCCATTGACAATGTTGATCCCGATTCCAAGCAGCAGAATGCCACCTGCGATCCGGAAGGAATCGAGCGAGATCCCGAAGAAGTTGAGGATGGGCGTACCGAGGAACATGAATATCAGCAGCAGCGCCAGCACCGTGATCGCAACGAACAACGCCACCAGCCGCTGAACGTCTTTCCGCTCGCCTGCCGTTAAGGTGAGGAAAATTGGCACCATGCCCAGCGGATTCATCAGGGCGAAGGATGTGATCACGAAATTCCAGAGAATGGGAACATTCATACAGTGAAGGTCTCAGGAAAAATCTTGGGCTGATCGGAAGCTGATCCAGTCCCTGGTCATCATCACCTCACTCAGGCCAGGCGTGGATTAAGCAGATACTGAGCGGAATCCATGCGAATCGCAATGGCCCTGGCCTTCCAGCTTCGATGGAACTGGGTGCCCCGACTACACAAACGTAGGCTGAACGGATTATCTGTTCATCAGACCGTGGCCCGCCGATCCAGTTTCCTCACCGATTTCCAGGCCTTCATCAACAAGGGCAATGTGGTCGACCTCGCGGTGGCGGTGGTGATCGGCGGCGCCTTCGGCAAGGTGGTGGACGCGGTGGTGAGCCTGGTGATGGGCAGTCTGCTCACCCCCGCGCTCAAGGCGGCCAACGTCGATTCGATCAATGCCTGGCCGGCAGGAGCCGTGGTCGTGGCGCTGATCAATTTCCTGGTGATCGCCTTCGTGGTGTTCCTGATCGTGCGGGCGATCGAGGCCACCAAGCGCAAGGAAGAAGCGGTGGCTCCCCCCGACACCCAAGCCCAGCTGGCCTCGGCGGTGACCCGCCTGGCGGACGCCTTGGACCGCAAGGGGCTGTAGGCACAGAGAGCGGAGCTGATCGGCGACAACCGCTCAGCCCAGCCCCTCCAGCCGCCCCCGTGCCAGCGCCGCCTGGGCTTCGGCTTCGGCCAGGTTGGCCTGGCATTCGGCCACCACCTCCGGTGGGGCCTTGCCCGCGAAGTTGGGGTTGGCCAGGCGGCCGCTCAGGCCCTTGATCTCCTTCTCTGCCTTGGCGATGTCTTTCTCCAGGCGGCCGCGCAGGGCGTCGAGATCGACCAGGCCCTCGATCGGCAGCAGCACCTGCAGTTCGCCGCTCACGGCCGCCAGGCAGCGCTCGTTTGCCGCAGCAGCGGCACCCGGCTCGCGCACCTCCACCGAGGCGGCGCGGGTGAGAGCGGTGATGTCACCGGTGGCCTCCCGCAGCACGACCGCGAGCTCCGGCCGGCCGGTGACGAACACCACCGGTGCCGCCTGTGACGGCTTGAGGCCTGCCACGGCCCGCAGGTTGCGCACCACCCGGATCGCCTCGATCAGCTCGGCGAACTGGGCTTCCAGGGGGGCATCCAGAGCAGCCTCTTCCACCGCCGGCCAGGCCTGCAGCGCCAGGAAGCTGGCCTCAGGCGCGCCGGTGAGCCCGTGCCAGAGCTCCTCGCTCAGGTGGGGCATCAGCGGATGCAGCAGCACCAGCAGCTCAGCGAGCACCTTGGCCAGCACCTGTCGGGCCACGCGCTGATCCGCCAGCACCTCGGCGCTGAGCGCCTCGCCCTCAACGGCGGGGCGGGGGTTGAGCCGCCGCTTGAGCAGTTCGATCGTCCAGTCGCACACCTCGTTCCAGGCGAACTCGTAGAGCCCCTTGGCCGCTTCACCGAGGGCGTAGCTGCCGTAGCGCTCCGCTGTTTCGCCGTTCACCCTTGCCAGCCGCGACAGGATCCAGCGGTCGGCCAGGGTGAGGGCCGCCGGATCGGGTTCCCCCAGGCTGGCGGGGGTTTCACCGCCCAGGTTCATCAGCGCGAAGCGGCTGGCGTTCCAGAGCTTGTTGGCGAAGTTGCGCGCTGCCTCCACCGTGGCCGAGCTGCCGCTGACGCGGTCGTAGTCAAGGCGGATGTCCTGGCCGGCGCCGGCCACTTCGCGCACGAGGGCGAAGCGCAGGGCGTCGGCGCCGTAACGCTCGATCAGCGGCAGCGGATCGATGCCGTTGCCGGCGCTCTTGCTCATCTTGCGGTTGTGCTCATCCCGCACCAGGCCGTGGATCATCACGTCGGCGAAGGGCATCCAGGGTTTTCCGTGGCCGGCTGGCGCCATGGCGCCGGCGAGCATCGTCATCCGCGCCACCCAGAAGAAGATGATGTCGAAGCCGGTCACCAGCACGCTGGTGGGGTACCAGGTGGCCATATCGGCGGCGTTCTGATCCGGCCAGCCCAGGGTGGAGAAGGGCCAGAGGCCGCTGGAGAACCAGGTGTCGAGCACGTCGGGGTCCTGCTCCAGCTGCAACTGGCGCCCCGCCGCCCGGCTGGCGTCGCCGAACTGGGCCTCCGCCCTGGCCTGCGCTTCGGCCTGATCGCGCGCCACCACATAGGGGGTGGCCTCGCTGATCACCCCGCCCGTTTCACTGACCACGAACCAGGCGGGAATGCGGTGGCCCCACCAGAGCTGGCGGCTGATGCACCAGTCGCGGATGTCGGTGAGCCAGTCGCGGTACACCTTCTCCCAGCGCTGCGGCACGAAGCGGGGCTCGCCGCGATCGAGCGCCTCACGGCAGCGGGCCGCCAGCGGCTCGGTGCGCGCGAACCACTGGGTGGAGAGCAGGGGTTCCACCGGCACCTTGCCCCGGTCCGAGAACGGCACGCTGTGGCGGTGCGGCTCCACCTTCACCAGACAACCCTCGGCCTCCATCGCCGCCACCACCGCCGCGCGCGCCTCGAAGCGATCCAGCCCGGCGAAGCGACCGGCGGCGGCGTTCATCGTGCCGTCCTTGGCCATCACCGTGATCAGCGGCAGACCATGGCGGGTGCCGATCGCGAAATCGTTGGGGTCGTGGGCGGGGGTGACCTTCACGCAGCCGGTGCCGAAGACCGGATCCACATGGTCATCCGCCACGATCGGGATCTGGCGTCCCACCAGGGGCAGGGTGATCGTGCGGCCCACGAGAGCCGCATAGCGGGGATCTTCGGGGTGCACGGCCACGCCGGTATCGCCCAGCAGGGTTTCGGGGCGGGTGGTGGCCACCACCAGGTGGTCGAGGCCGGCGGACTTCGCAGCGGTGCCATCGGCTGACGCTGCCGCCGCCACAGCCGTGAGCGGATAACGGAAATGCCAGAGGTGCCCGTCGAGCTCCTTCATCTCCACCTCCAGATCGCTCAC
Source organism: Synechococcus sp. UW140 (assembly GCA_943371515.1). Lineage (GTDB taxonomy): Bacteria > Cyanobacteriota > Cyanobacteriia > PCC-6307 > Cyanobiaceae > Regnicoccus_A. The sequence goes on from CALRVC020000001.1 coordinate 52,449, forward strand.
CGCCGATCCCGAAGCCGGACACCAGTTCACCAGGTATTCGCCCCTGTAGATCAGCCCCTGCTCATGCAGGCGCACGAAGGCCTCCACCACGGCTTTGTTGAGGCCGGGATCAAGGGTGAAGCGCTCGCGGCTCCAGTCCACCGAGTAGCCCAGCCGCCGCAGCTGGCCCACGATCGTGCCGCCGCTGCCTGCCTTCCAGGCCCAGGCGCGCTCGAGGAAGGCGTCGCGGCCGAGGTCATCTTTGCTGCCGCCCTCGGCCTTGATCTGCTTCTCCAGGATCGTCTGCACGGCGATCGAGGCGTGGTCGGTGCCGGGCAGGCAGAGCACGTTTTTGCCCTGCAGGCGCTGGAAGCGCACGATCGTGTCGATCAGGGCCGTCTCGAAGCCGTGGCCCATGTGCAGGCTGCCGGTCACGTTCGGCGGCGGGATCACCACCGAGAACGGCTCACCGGGCGCAGCGGGGTCAGCATGGAAGGCACCCGCAGCATCCCAGGCCGCCTGCCAGCGGGCCTCGGTGCCGGCCGGGTCGTAGGTCTTGGGCAGGGCCTCGGCAGAAGCGGCACCTTCAGAGCTGGGGGCGGCGGCGGCCTCGGTCACGGTGGGCTGGGGAAGATCCGTCCATGGTCTCAAAGGGCAGCGAGCCTCACTTCAGGCCCATAGGCCAGCAGGGTGCGATCGGCGCTGAGCAGGGTGATCCCCTCACAGCGTGCCTGGGCCACCAGCAGCCGGTCGAACGGGTCGCGGTGCACCCAGGGCAGATGCTGCACGGCCAGCACATGGGCGGGTGTGATGGCTTGCTCGCTGATCCCCTCCCGCAGCAAGCCCTGGCGCAACGCCAGGGCATCCACCTGAAAGCCGGGACGATCGAGGGAGGTTTTGATCGCCACTTCCCAGAGGCTCGCCACACTGAACAGGAGCGGTTGCCGCCGATCGCTGAGTTCCTGCCTCAGTGGGTCGGGGAGCCGTTGTGGTTCGACAGCCCACCAAAGGAGCAAATGGGTGTCGAGCAGCCATGGACCCGCGGGCTCCATCAACCGAACATGGCGTCGATGTCGGCGCTGAAATCAGCCTTGAGATCGGCCGTGATCACGGCCTTCTCCAGGAGAAAACCGGCCTTTCGCTGCGCGGGGTGCTGCTCCACCGGCACCAGACGCACCAACGGCCGGCCCGCCTTGGCGATCACCACCTCCTCTCCCTCCAGGGCCTGAGCCACGTAGCGGGAGAGGTGGGTCTTGGCGTCGTGGAGGTTGACCTGCATGGGGACATGCTATGGGCTTAGCTAACGATATGGACTAAGCCGTACTCCCTTCGTCGTGCCCGGCTTCGAACCATCCCTGGGCGTCGGTGAAGGCATGGGCGCCAACTGTCCTGGCAGACACCGGCTCACGTGCCGAGGATGTTGATGGCCCTGGCCGCGATCACGGCGATCGTCAGCAGGGAGATGGAGCTTTCGAGCATCATCAGCAGCATGGCCCGCGCGCTGAGCGGGATGGCCCCGGTGGGACTGAAGGCCGTCGCCGTCGAAAAGCCCAGGAACAGGTAATCGATGAACGTGGGACGCCAGTCGGGGCGGACGGCATCGGGCACCCCCTCTTGGGGGAAGAACCAGTCCGCCCGGATCGGCAGACGATTGAGCCTCGCCTCGGGGCCGCCGCGATCGAGATGCCAGAACGCCAGAGAGAACGTGACCACGTTGGAGACCCAGATCGCGATGCCGGAGGCGAGCAGCTCAATGGCATTGAGCTGTCCTCGCCCGAACAGCATCTCCTGGATCAGAACCACCAGATTCGCAATTGTGATGCTGCCGACGGCGACCACGAACAGCCAGGTGGTGATGCGCTCGAGGCGCAACCAGCTCCGACTGCCGGCCGTCAGTCCGACGGCCAGCATCGGAATCAGAACCGTCCCGAAGAGGATGAAGTCGAAGCCGGCAGGAAGGAGCCGGAACCGGTTCGGCAGCCCCCTCTCCAGCGCCCAGAGGACGACCACGGCGAGAACGGCGGACCAGCGCAGTTCGATGCGCAGGGATTTGACTGGCTTTCTCTGGATCACGCCATCTACTGCAGTGCCATGGCCACCCGCAGCCGTTCCTCCGGGCTGATCAGATGGTCGAGATCCTCGGCGTCCTTGTCAACGTCGATCTCCACCCAGTTCACCTCGCCGCTGAACTTTCCTCCGGCTGTGGGGTAGTCATCGGTCACCGGTGAGCCGGCCTCGAAGCCGACGTCGCAGGTCTCGTCGGCGGAGAACACCATCGGTTCGGTCTGCTCCACCCGGCCTTCGCCCGCCTTTTGTCCATCCACATAGAGCGTCACCGTGCCCCCCTTGGCCAGGCCGCCGCCGTCGTAGGCGAACTCCATCCGTACCTGGTGAGTTCCAGGGGGAATCGCCGCTGTGCCCGCAATCGTGTAGCGGTTCACGCCATAGAAGTTGTAGCAGTACTTCGGCTTGCCCTCTCTGGCATAGAGGCTCCAGCCACCGGTGAGGCCACCCTGGGCGATGATCACGCCCTCGGCACCGGCTTCGGGCACCACCACCTCGGCGGTGACGGCGTGGGACTTGTTCTTGAAGTTGACGATCGAGCTCTCGCTCAGCCGCCCCATGCCGCCGAAGAGCAACTGCCGTGTTCCCTTGATCAGTTGCGGCCTTCCGGCGATTTCGGGATTGGCCCGCTCGGCGAAGCGATCATCCAGCGGCAGCACGTTGTATCGGGTGGCTTCGATCAGCCACAGCCGCTGCAATTCATGGAGCTTCTGGGGATGGACGCTTGCCAGATCCTGCGCCTGGGTCCAGTCGGTGCTGGTGTCATAGAGCTCCCAGACATCGTCGTCGAAGGCGGCCAGTTGCACCTGACCGGTCACCCAGGGGGTCCGGTGCCTGGTCACCGCCGTCCAGCCCTTGTGGTAGATGCCGCGGTTGCCCGCCATCTCGAAGTACTGGGTCTGGCGCCGTTCGGCCGCGTTGGGGTCGTTGAAGGAATAGGCCATGCTCACGCCTTCGATCGGCCGCTGCTGCACACCGTTCACGAAGGTGGGTTGAGGCAGACCCGCCACTTCCAGGATGGTGGGGGCCACATCGATCACATGGTGGAACTGGCTGCGGATTTCGCCCTTGGCCTGGATTCCCTTCGGCCAGTGCACGATGGTGCCGTTGCGGGTGCCGCCGAAGTGGGAGGCCACCTGCTTGGTCCATTGATAGGGCGTGTCCATAGCGTGGGCCCAGCCCACCGCGTAATGGTTGTAGGCCTCGACTCCGCCCAGCAGATCCAGCCGCTCGGTGAGGAACTCGGCGGTTTCGAGGTGGGCAAAGCCCGTGAGCGGAGCCATTTCGTTGAAGCAGCCCTGCAGGGAGCCCTCCGCTGAGGCGCCGTTGTCGCCGATGATCACATAAATCAGCGTGTCTTCGAGAATCTCAAGTTCCTGAAGCGCATCGATCAAGCGGCCGATGTGATGATCGGTGTGCTCCAGGAAGCCCGCATACACCTCCATCTGGCGGGCGAGAATCGGCTTCATCTCGGCTGTGATCGTGTCCCAGGCGGGGATGTCAGCATGGCGCCCCGTGAGCTGACTGTCGGCTGGAATCACCCCCAGCTGCTTCTGACGGGCAAAGGTTTCCTCTCTCAGAGCGTCCCAGCCCTGGTCGAACAGGCCTTTGTACTTGTCGGCCCAGTCCTTCGGCACATGGTGGGGAGCATGGGTGGCGCCAGGTGCGAAATAGGTGAAGAAGGGCTTGTCGGCCATCAGCGCCTTCTGCTGGCGGGTCCATTGGATCGCCTTGGTGGTCAGATCCTCGCTGAGGTGATAGCCCTGCTCGGGCGTCTTCCTGGGTTCCACCGGCGTGGTGCCTTCGTAGAGCGCCGGATACCACTGGTTGGTTTCACCGCCGATGAAGCCATAGAAGTATTCGAAGCCGCCGCCGCCCGTGGGCCAGGCATCGAAGGGCCCCATCGGGCTCGTCTGCCAGACCGGCACTTCATGGCACTTGCCGAACTGAGCGGTGGAGTAGCCGTTGAGCTTCAGGGTGCGCGCCAGGGGAGCACAGCTGTTCGGCAGGAGCGAGTTGTAGCCGGGAGCAGCCGTGGCGATCTCGGTGATGCCGCCCATGCCCACCGAATGGTGGTTGCGGCCGGTGAGCAGGGCCTGCCTGGTGGGGGAGCAGAGAGCGGTGGTGTGGAAGCGGTTGTACTTGAGGCCGCCTGCGGCCAGCTTCTCGATGTTCGGGGTGTGGCAGGGCCCACCGAAGGCGCTGGACGCACCGAAGCCCACATCATCCAGCAGGATCACGAGCACATTGGGTGCTCCCGCCGGCGGCCGCAGATCCCGGATCGGCGGGTAGGTGGTATCCGGATCTCTGGCGTCGTAGGTGATCAGGCCTACATGGGGTTGATCGGGCATCGGCAGGATCTGGCGTTGCACGGGATCGGTTGATGTCATGACGGCGTATCTGGCTGGGAAAGAGCAACAGGGGAAGATTGGGTTGGATCGCAGCGACGCTTTTCGCTGGTACCCGTGCGAATCGCAACTACTGGCGCGCCAGGATCATGCGCATCTTCTCTTCCAGAGATTCCACCGATGTGCCGGTCACATCCACCATTGCCCGCTTCACGGTGCCGGTGAAGGCGAAGGGTGGCTTGTAATCGGGCATGGTGGGCGATCCGGGATCGGCACCCACGGCGGCGCCAGCCGCCAGTCCCAGGCTCAGGGGAATCGTGACTGGAAGATGGCCCTCACCCACCGGCTGGCCATCCACGAACAGCTTGATGTCCGCAGGAGTGCCCTTGCCGTTGGCGATGTCCGCCGGACCGGTGGGAGTGAACTCCACGCTGAAGATGTGATGGCCGCTGGGAATCGACGCCGTGGAGGTGATCCGGAAGTGGCTGTCGGCCACATAGTTGTAGCCGTAGGTGAGGATCCCGTTCTGCACGTAGAACGCAAAACCACCGTCGTTGCCCCCCATGCTGAACAACACCCCATCAGCTCCGCCTTCGGGCACCAAAGCCTCCACCGAGATCGAGTGGGGCCGGTTCATCACCCTGGGGGCCGCGTTGGTGGGTACCACCTGGGTTCCGGGGTAATAGACGTAGCGCTGTCGATCGGCGGCGATCTGGGGACGCTCGACTGCGAAGCGCTGGGTGCCACGACTGTCGATCGGCAACACCTTGTACTTTCCAGCTTCCACGTACCACATGCCGATCATGGCGATCAGCCGATCCCGCTCGGTCACCGCAAGGTCGTTGGTTTCGGCGAAATCCTCCTCGAGGTTGTAGAGCTCCCAGCCATGGGCATCGAGCTGAATCAGCTGGTCGTAGCTGATCGGATCACCGAAGCGGCGGCCCGATTCGGCAAAGGAGGTGCCTGGCCAGGGGCAGACCGCACGCCAGCCCTGGTGATACAGGGAGCGATGGCCGAACATCTCGAAGTACTGGGTGAGATGCAGACTCGGCGCGGTGGCGTCGTTGAAGCAGGAGGCCAGGCTGAAGCCCTCGATCGGGCTCTGAGTCACCCCCCGGAGCGTGGTGGGCGCCTCGATGCCAAGGGCGTCGAGCACGGTGGGCAGCATGTCAATGGCATGGGCGTACTGGCTGCGGATCTCACCGCGGGCGGCGATGCCCTTTGGCCAGCTCACGATGAAGGGATCGCTGGTGCCACCCCGGTAGGTTTCGCGCTTCCAGCGACGGAACGGGGTGTTGCCGGCATGGGTCCAGCCCCAGGGGTAGTGGTTGAAATACTTCGGCCCGCCGATGTCGTCGATGGCGGCCAGATTCTGCTCCAGGTTGTCGGGAACATTGTTGAAGAACTTGCCTTCGTTCACCGAACCGCTGGGTCCCCCCTCAGAGCTGGCCCCGTTGTCGGAGATCAGCATGATCAGGGTGTTGTCGTACTCGCCCAATTCCTTGAGGAACGCGATGAGCTCGCCGATGTAATGGTCGGTGTGCTCGAGGAAACCGGCGTACACCTCCATCATGCGGGCATAGAGGCGACGCTCGTCAGCCGAGAGGGCGTTCCAGTCCTGCACGTCGGGATCGTGGCGTGACAGCACCGTGTTCGCCGGGATGATGCCCAGTTCCTTCTGGCGGGCGAACACCTTCTCCCGGTAGGCGTCCCAGCCGTTGTCGAATTGCCCCTTGTACTTGTCCGCCCATTCCTTCGGCACATGGTGGGGCGCGTGCATGGCGCCGGTGGCGAAGTAGAGGAAGAAGGGCTTGTTAGGGGCCACCTGCTTGGCGTCGGCGATCATCCCCTTGGCCTGCTCCACCAGATCTGGCGTGAGGTGATAGCCCTGCTCGGGCGTGGCGGGGGGTTCCACCTGGGTGTTGTCGCGCACCAGCTCGGGGTAGTACTGGTGCGTGTCGCCCCCTAGGAAGCCGTAGAAGCGCTCGAAACCCCGCCCAAGCGGCCAGCGGTCGTAGGGGCCAGCGGCCGAGGTGGCCTCCGCCGGGGTGAGGTGCCACTTGCCCACGGCGTAGGTGTTGTAACCCTTCTGCAGCAGGATTTCGGAGAGGAAGCCGTTTTCGAATGGGATATAGCCGTTGGAGCCGGGATAGCCCATCGAGCCTTCGGTGATGCAGGCCAGCCCGTTGGAGTGGTGGTTCCGACCCGTGAGCATGCAGGAGCGCGACGGCGAGCAGAGCGCCGTGGTGTGCATGTTGCTGAAGCGCAGCCCCTCGGCCGCCAGGGCGTCGATGTTCGGCGTGGCAATCGGACTTCCGTAGCAGCCGAGCTGACCGAAGCCCATGTCATCGAAGACGATGTACAACACATTGGGGCTGCCTTCCGTGGAGCGGTTCGGCTCGGGCCAGGCCGGGGTCGACACATCGGCGGTGCGGCCGATCACGCCGGGGAAAGCTGCACCGGGCCGGTATTCGTTGAGCGGCATCGATCCGGGGCGGAGGGTTGCACGAAACTTAGACAGACAGGCCAAGGGAAGTTTTCTCACCCGTGCCATTCGACACAGCGCTCAGCAGAGCAGCGACAGCTCCTCCTGGAAGGGGCTTTGCAGCAGAAGATCTGTCAGCCCCAACCGTTCACGCCAGATGCTGATCGGGGTGTCCCAGCCTTCCTCCCAGCGCGATGCCAGCAGGGTGGGGCCCAGGCGGGCCACCTCAAGGCCGAAACGCACACCGTCCCAGAGGCGCTCGTTCTCCAGCGGATCCTGGAAGGCATGGAAGATCCAGGCCGTCAGCACGGCGGCGGACTGGGGCTGCCGTAGAGCCGAGGCGTAGTAGGCCGAGCCCGCCGCCTCCCCGGGCACATCCACTGGAATCGCCAGGATGGTGTGGTGGATGTCGTGGGTGGCGCGCAGACGCTGCTGCAGGTAAGCGCCGGGACCATCCATGCGGCTGGTGTCGGGCGGGGGAACGGCGTGCAGACCCAGCCGATCGAAGCGGGCCTGGTAGAGACGGCCCAGGCTGCCGGCGGGCAGGGCGCGGAACGCCTCGGCCGAGGGCCAGGGGCCCCAGTACTGATCGTGGGCGAGCTGCCGCAGCGCCGGATCCTGCAGCAGCTGATCCCGGCCCATCTCCCCCAGCGGCGAGTTGCCGAGCGCATCGAGCAGCGGCACGGCATGGGGGAAGACGTGCTCCGGGTCGTGGGCGGTTTCCAGCAGGCCCACCGCAGCCCTCAGGGTGCGGTGACGCAGGTCGGGATCGATCTTCATGGGGCCTCGACCTTCAAGAGGAGCCGGCCACCGGCGGGGCCGCCAGCCGCTGGATGTAGGCCTCCAGGGTGCCAGCGTTGATCCAGCCGGTGGCAATGGTCTTGACGTGGGTGTGAGACACGCGCCCCCGGTGCACGTGCGAAGGACCTGCCGGGAAGATCAGCAGCTTGCCGCGCTCGGCCTCCTCGTGGTGATCCTGCCAGTGGAACTCGGTGCCGCCTTCGGGGAGGCTGTTGAGGTACAGGATCCAGGCCAGAACCCGCCGGATCGGCTCGGTGGCCTCCTCGGTGGTGGTCCAGTCGCAGTGCCAGCTGCGGAATCCTTCTCCGGGCTGGTAGCGCTGCAGGTTGAAGATCGGCATCACGTGCAGCGCACGCTCCGGACACACCTCCAGCAGACGCGGTCGCTCATCGAGATAGCGCTGCAGACCGGCCGACACCCCCCGCAGGATCACCTCTGCCAGGCCGTGGGCTTCGGGATCGGAGCGGTCGATCGCCACCAGGCTGATGTCGGTGGAGACCTTGGCAGGCTGGGCGGGATCGTGGCCGAACGCCACCCCGGCACGCTGCAGATCAGCCCGCCGCTCGAAGAACGCCAGGGCCGCGTCGGCCAGGGCATCGTAACCGGGGCTTCGGTAGGTGCCGATCAGGCGCATGGCGTGCCTCCCACTGCCGGTCACCGTACGAACCCGCAAACTCAGGCCGGCGCTGACTCCCGTGCCCAGGGAATCGCCACCAGCGCGTCGTGGCGCTGCCAGCTGTGGGGCTCGCTGAGCACATGCGCCGTCAGGCCCACCTGCTCCAGGGCGGCGGCGAGGGTGGCCGGGACCAGCCCTCCCTCGCCGCCCGCGGGGTCCAGCGGCAGCGCCAGCACCCGGGGCTCGGCCGGATCGGCCATCAGCTTGAGGTTGACCTCCTCCAGCTCCCGCTCGAAGAACAGCCGCCGCATCCGGGCCATGGTGCGAGGGCCGATGGCGCCGGCGAAGGCCTCCAGACCCTCGCGGCTGCCATCGGCGCCGCAGTTGAGCGCCAGCCAGATCAGCAGCTTCGCCCAGCTCTCGGTGGTCCACAGCGGCGGGAAGCTGGCGCGGTGCTGACGCACCAGCTCACCCAGGGCGAAATCGAACAGACCGGCCTGCAGGGCCGTGGCCTGGTCAGTACTGGCGCCGGCTGGGGTCACGGAGGGGCAGGGCGGGGAAACCCAGGCTGCCGCAAGCATGGTGGCTGATCAGGAGTTCCGCACAGGAGCGGCGGCTGGCGGCCCTGAACCGCCTCAGGGCCGCCCTTGGGGGCAAACTGCAAGAGCTTGCACAGGACACGCCCATGGCCCTGGATCTGAACGACCCGGAGCTCGAGTTCTCCGATCTGGTCTACGCCTATCAGAGCTGGGTGATGGCGGTCATCAACGACGAGAAGCTCGGTGGTGAAGAGAAACTGCTCAACGACGACATCACCGAGGACGCGCTCAACGCCATGCGCTTCCTGCCCGGTGAGGTGACCTCGGCGATCGAAACCTCCCTGGCCCGCGTCTACGACGTCGATCCTGACGAGCTGGCCGAACTGCTCTTCCCCGGTGAGGACTGACTCCGGGTCACACTGACCTGAGCTCACAACCCGCGTACCGGTGGCCTCCGACACCTATCTGCTCGGCACCGATCCAATCGAGCTTGAGCGGCTGCGGCTTCAGCACAAGCAGTGGCTGCCGGAGGCTCGGCGTGCCTGGCAACGGGCGGGACTGAAGTCTGGCGAACGGGTGCTGGATCTGGGGGCCGGGCCGGGCTTCGTGGCCCTGGAACTGGCCCAGGAAGTGGGTGCCGCGGGTCGGGTGCTGGGTCTGGAGCTGAGTGCGGCCTATGTCGATGCGGCACGCACGGCCGCCAAGGGGCTGGGCCAGCTGGAGCTGCGCCAGCACGACCTCTGCCGGGATCCCTTGCCCCAGGAACCCTTCGACCTGGTGTGGTGCCGCTGGGTGCTGATGTTCCTTGGCGACCTCGCCCCCCTGCTCGACGGGCTCGCCGTCCAGCTGAGTCCGGGCGCGCGGCTGATCGTTCACGAGTACATCCACTGGAGCAGCTTCGGGTTGCATCCAGGCGCCGAGGGGGTGGCGAGCTTCGGCCGTGCCGCCCACGCCAGCTTCCTGGCCGCCGGCGGGGATCCGGACGTGAACCGGCGTCTGCCTTCGCTGCTGACTCAGCGGGGATTTCGCATCGATGAACTGCGGCCTCTCACAGTGGTGGGGCGCCTGGGCGACGGTGTGGCGCGCTGGCTGGAGCGCTTCGTGACCACCTACGGCCCGGAGCTGATCCGCCAGGGGCTCTGGAGCGACGGGGAGGCCAGGCGGGCCGAGGCCGAGATGGCGGCGGCGCGGCAGGATCCAGGCGCCTTCTGGGTGGGGCCCACGCTGATGGAAACCCGCGCGACACGATGACTGACTGAAGCGACGAGTAGCCCGATGCCCTGGACCATGGCTGACAGTCCTGATCAGAGCGGCCGCATTGCCCTGATCACAGGAGCCAACAGCGGGCTTGGGCTGGAAACGGCCCGGGCCCTGGCCAGCCGCGGGGCCACGGTGGTGCTGGCCTGCCGCTCCCGCCGGCGGGGGGAGGAGGCCCGCGCCGAGCTGCTGCCCGCGGCGGCGGCTGGGCTGGAGGTGCTGGAGCTGGATCTGGCTGATCTGGCCAGCGTGCGCGCCGGGGCCCACTGGGTGCGGGACAACTATGGCCGCCTTGACCTGCTGGTGAACAACGCCGGCGTGATGGCCCCGCCCCGGAGGCTCACGCGAGATGGCTTCGAGCTTCAGTTCGGCACCAATCATCTGGGCCACGTCGCTCTCACGGCCGCGCTGCTGCCCCTGATGGAGGGGCGCAGCGATGCCCGGGTGGTGACGGTGACCTCCGGCGCCCAGTACTTCGGGCGGATCGCCTTCGACGACCTGCAATCGGAGCAGCGCTACGACCGCTGGGCCGCCTACAGCCAGAGCAAACTGGCCAACGTGATGTTTGCCCTGGAACTGAACGAGCGCCTGGTGGCGGCAGGCAGCACAGTGGCCTCCCTGGCCGCTCACCCCGGCCTGGCCCGCACGAACCTGCAGCCGGAATCGGTGGCGGCCGCCGGTTCGCGGTTTGAAGGGCTGGCCTACCGATTGATGGATCCCCTCTTCCAGAGCGCCGCCATGGGGGCGCTGCCCCAGCTCTACGCCGCCACCGCGCCCGAAGCCCGGGGCGGTGAGCACTACGGGCCCGATCAATGGGGGGGGATGCGCGGATGGCCGACCCAGGTGCGGATCGCACCAGCGGCCCTCGACCCCTCCCAGCGGCGGAGGCTCTGGGAGGTGAGCGAGGCTCTCACGGAGGCCCGGGCTTGAGGCGTTTTCTGCGGCTGGCAGGCACCCTGACGCTGTTGCTCGGCCTCGGTGGCTGCGGCAACGGCCTCCTCCCCGACACGCTGTTCATCTACGTCGAGAACGAATCCGGCCTGAGTCGCCAGGCGGAGATCGGCGAGTCCCGTGGGGTGGTTCAACAGCTGCTCCAGGATTTTGAGCGGGTCAATCCGGGGGTGCGCATCCAGGTGCGGCACTTCTCCAGCGAAGCGCTCGTGCCCGCCACGGCCTACCGCTCCTCCCGCGCCCTCGGCCCGGATCTGCTGGTGACCCGGGTGGTGACGGCGCTGCAGCTTCACCAGCAGACCTTGACCACACCGGTGAGCTTTTCCGGCAAACAGCTCGATGAGATCCACCCCCGCTTTCTCTCCCAGTTCCGCCTGGCGAACAATCAATTCCTGGCGGTGCCCCTGGTGGCGGAGCCGCAACTTGCCTGCTTCGACAAGCGACGCGTTCCAGATCCGCCCGCCAGTCTCGACCAGCTGATCGCCCTCAGCGCCAAGGGAATGCGGGTGGGACTTCCCCTCGGTGTCACCGATCTCTACTGGACCACCAGCGGGAGCGAGGCCGAAGGCAGCTTGAAACTCCTGCTGGAATCCGACGGCGGTAGTGCCGCCCTCCCGAGGCTCGATGCCGTGGAGCAGCGCCACCTGAGGGGATGGCTCAACTGGCTGGACGATGCCAACCGGCAGCAGAACGTGGAGTTCGCCGAGGAATCGATCGATCTGGTGGAACGGCTGGGCAAGGGGGAACGGGACTGGATCAGTTGCAACAGCCTCTGGCTGGGCCGGCTGGGCCGCCAGCTGGGATCCTCCCTGGGGGTGTCGCAACTGCCGGGGAGGACGGGCCGACAGGCCAGTACCCTCAGCCGTCTGAAGGTCTGGAGCTTCGGGGAACACTCCAGCCAGCGCCAACGGCAGCTGGCGAAAGCCTTTGTGCTGTTCACCCTCAACCCGGTGAATCAGCGGCGGCTGATGCTCGCCGGCCCCGGCAATCTGCCTGTCAACCGGCAGGTGCTGATTCCCGTGAAAAGTTCGAGCCGTTTCGCGGCCATGACCGCCAGCCTGGACAATTCCACCATGCTGAACTTCCGCAATCCCGACAGGGTGGAGCAACAGGTGGGCCGGCTGAATGACCTGCTGCGTCAGTTGATCGCAGGAACCCTCGATGCCGACGGGGTGCTCCAGGGTCTGACTGTTCCTCGCGGAGCACCTCCGGACCCCGACACCCCCTGAGCGCGGGCTGATGGACAAACTTCTTCTCGAGATCTCTGGCTGGTTGGGCTACCTCAGCCGCCCCCTGGTGCTGCTGCAGGGCTTCACGATCGCGGCGCTGATGCTTGGCTACCACTGGGGCATCCAACCCCGGCTGGCCGCACGCCCCCCCCTGGTGCGGCTTCTGGGCACCCTCGGCCTGCTGCTGGCCCTGCGTCTGAGCGCCGAACTTCTCCAGGCGCTCGGGCAACCGAGCGGCCTGGTGGAGTACACCGTTCGGGTCTATGCCATCTGGCAGGGGCTGATCGTGGCCCGGGTGCTGCTGTTTCGGCGCTTCGGGGCGGCACCGACCGATCGTCTCTACGGCCGCATCGTCAAGCCCCTCTTTCTCCTGTTCCTGGCGGGATCCCTGGTCAACCAGCTTGATTCGTTGCAGGACGTGGCCGATATTCCCCTCTTCCCCCTGTTCAACGATCCGCTCACCACCGGCGGCATCGTGCTGCTGTTCACCATTCCCTACTTCCTGGTGGTGCTGTCAGAGTTTCCGGTGGCCTGGCTGGGCAGCCTGCTGCAACGGCTGCTGGGGTTCAGCGAGGGAACCCGGCAGGCGATCCAGATCGCCTGCCGCTACTTGCTGATCGGCGGCGGAGTCCTGTGGGTGATGCAACGGATCGGGCTCAACGCCAACGCGATCGCCGCCGTGGCCGGTGGTCTGTCGGTGGGCCTGGGCTTCGGCATCAAGGAGGTGTTCTCCAACTTCATCAGTGGGCTGTGGCTGTTGTTCGAGGGGTCCGTGGGCCCTGGCGAGATCCTGTTCATTGATGGCGACCCCTGCGAGGTGCGCAGCCTGGGGCTGCGGGCTGCCGTGCTCTGGCGCGACCGCGACAACGCCGAGCTGGTGGTGCCGAACCAGGACTTCTTCACCACCACCACCACCACCTACACCGGCTCCGACCGGATGCGCCGCAGTCAGGTGGACGTGTCGGCCGCCTATCGCCACGACCCTGAAACCGTGATTCGCCTGCTGGAGCAGGTGGCTCTGGCTTCACCGCGGGTGCTGCCCCAGCCGGCCCCGAAGGCCCTGCTGCTCAGCTACGGCGATTCGGGGATCAACTACGCCCTGCGCTTCTGGATCGAGAATCCAATGAACAACGCTGGGATCAAGAGCGAGGTGAGCATCTCCATCTGGCACCGCTTCAGCGAGGAGGGCATCGAGATTCCCTTCCCGCAGCGGGTACTCCAGCAGGCCGTGCAGGATCAGGACATACAGCAGCCAGGAGCCGAGACCGCCAGTCAGGCACCCAAGCCAACTTAGCCGCCATCGCGCATACCAGTACCTCGGGTAGCGGCTCGCGCGCCCGGCGTTGTTGTAAAGCAACGCCACCAGGGTCACCACCAGCGAACCGATCAGGGCGGGCTGCAGCGGAAACAGGATCACCGGGTCTGACCCCGCCGGTGGATGCACCGTGCCGGTGGCCATCGCCCACCACATTGGCCCGAACTACATGAGAGACATCAGGTCCTGGATTCTCTGTCTTGGCGAACGAACTCAGCAACGACAAAAGGGTTCATCAAGCAGCGAAGTCGCGATCTGAAAGGGGAGCGTGGTGGTGGCGATTCAGACGTGAGGGAGGCAGTGGTAGTGGAATGGGAGGCCCCCGTAACATGGAAAAACCCTGCGGCGGCTAACCTAAGCCAGTCAGAAGCTCGCTCCCTCGTTCAACGCTCCCCCACTGTTTCGATCAAGCCATGAGCCCACTGACTCCTCTCAGCCACACCCTGCTCAACGCCAAGCGCCGGAAAGGGATCAGCTTTACCGAGCTGGAATCGCTTCTGAATCGCGATGAAGTATGGATTGCGAGCCTGCTCTACGGCCAGGCCACGGCCTCGCCGGAGGAAGCACAGATCCTTCTGGCAGCCCTGGATCTCGATCCCAGCCTGGCCAGCGAACTCTCCACACCTCCGGTGAAGGGGTGCCTCGACCCTGAGCTCCCCACCGACCCCCTCATTTATCGCTTCTACGAAATCATGCAGGTGTATGGTCTGCCATTGAAAGATGTCATCCAGGAGAAATTCGGCGATGGCATCATGAGTGCAATCGATTTCACCCTGGAGGTCGATAAAGTGGAAAATCCAGCCGGCGACCGAGTCAAGGTCACCATGTGCGGCAAGTTCCTGGCTTACAAGAAGTGGTGACCCGAACCCCTCCCATCAAAGGCCGAGTTCTGTGAGACCAGGGTGGTCTTGTGGCCTCGGCCCCTGCGGCCAGAGGAATTTGCGGTCCTCATCGGCAATCGGCACATCGTTGATGCTGGCCTCTCGCCGCCTCATCAGACCCTGATCACTGAACTCCCAGTTTTCGTTGCCATAGGCCCGATACCACTGGCCGCTTTCATCATGCCACTCGTACTGAAAACGGACCGCAATGCGGTTGTCATGCCAGGCCCATACCTCCTTGATCAGCCGATAGCCATTCTCCTTGGCCCACTTGCGCTTGAGGAACGCCACAATTTCTTGGCGGCCCGTGATGAATTCTGAGCGATTACGCCAGTAGCTGTCTTCCGTGTATGCCTGCGATACTCTGAGGGGATCCCTGGAATTCCAGGCATCCTCCGCCATTCTTGCTTTCTGTATCGCCGTTTCTTGGTTGAACGGTGGCAGAGGAGGTTTTGCAACCTGGGATATGATCTCGGTCAAAATTAGAATTTTATTGATCCATCGATCTGCATAACTGAATCCACGGCCTCACTACGTATCAAGCGCTACCGAGGGAAGGCCATTCTTTGCCGGAAGGCGCGGAGAAGCAATACAAAGACAATGCATTCTACGAGGCATCTGCCCACCAAGTTACCTCGTAGAAGAGCTGAGGCTTTAGTCAATGACCAGCCCCATCTCCAGTGTCGCTAGTCAAGATGAATTTCACGCTGAAGCGATGCATGCTTCTGGGGCCGAGATCTGCCACAATAAGAATGCGCAGCAAGTTATGACTCAACGGCTTGGCTATAGCCATAGCCACAATGATCTGAACAGCACAGGCGATCGCTCAGCGATCGATGAAGCCGTCAAAAAACAAGATGAGACACCTTTCACGGAACAACGATCCTATTCCAAGTCATTGCCAAGTCAGCGCCAAGAAGGTATCGAGACAGGACATCGGCAACGGATAAGACAAGTGCCTTGGTTCTTCTGCATGAAAACAACTCGCTTCGCGAAAACTCTCCTGCAGACCTGTCCGGGGCAATGACAGTAGCCACTTCTGCCCTCACCAGCACTTGCGGCAACAGCTGTGACGGAAGGTGTTGTCGTGCAGCAAGCAGACACGTGGTGGTGCTGAGCGTGTGGCCCAGCACGATTGCTCATGGTGCGCTGATCCGCACCAGCTGATCATCCGCGTAGGCCGCGGCGGTATTGAGCAACTGGCGCTCCTCCTCGTCGGTCCGGGTGCAGGCGAAGCCATAGCGCGCCCGCACCCGCTCGGAGGCCAGACGCAGGGCCTCCGTCCCCCGGCTGGTCAGCTCAGCCACCGGCAGGCTGTGGCCAGGCTGGAGGTAGCGCAGGATCACCGTGGAAGGGGAGTAGAGGGCTGTGGTGAGACCATCGGGCCACTCCAGTTGCAGGTGGACTTCGGGCACGGAGCCTTGGTATGGACGAACTGGGGCGGATCCTCCCCGAAGCAGCCAGCACCAGTGGTAGGCGTCAGCACCTGGCCCCGAATCCCGTGAGCGTCTCACCGCCGCGCCAGAGCTCATGGCAGCGCCCAGCCTGTCGCAGGCTGAGCCCCCCACCAACTGGACCGAACCGACCGATGCAGGCCAGCTGCAGGTCAGCGAACGGCGCCACGGCCACCTCCAGGGCCCCGTCTTGCTCAGGAACGGCGGCCAACAGGTAGCCATAGCTGGGGAAGCAGCTGAGCCAGTCGTCCATGCTCAGCCCCGGCGGCGGAAGGATGGCGTCGAGGTCGAGCTCCAGGCCGCAGCCTGCGGCTTCAGCGAACATCACGGCCGTGCCGATCAGCCCTCCCATGCTGATGTCCTTGGCCGCATGGACCGTGCCGGCTTCCGCCAGCTCGGCCATCAGGGCCAGATGGCTGCGCAGCAGAGCGGGCTCCGCCCTGGTGGCCGCATCCCAGAAGGGGTAGGGGTGGTGGACATGGCCGCTGGTGTTGATCAGCAGATGGCAATGGTCGCCTGGGCGTGCGAAGCGGGCCGAGAGCACCGGGCCAGCCGCCACTCCCAGCACGGCCACTGAAAGAGCGTTGTAGGGGCTGTTGAGGTTGGTGTGTCCTCCCACCACCGGCACCTGGAACGTCTCGGAAGCCACGTGCATGCCCTCGAGGATCCGATCGGCGTGCCCCACATCTCCACTCCAGAGACTGTTGACCAACGCCAGCGGCCGCCCCCCCATGGCAGCGATGTCGCTGAGGTTCACCAGCACACCACTCCAACCGGCAAACCAGGGGTCCTGCTCCACCAGCTCGGGATGGAGCCCCTCACAGGCCAGCAGCAGCGAGCCTGCGGCGGCGGGCAACAGGGCGGCATCGTCGCCCAGGGCCGCCGCAATGCCGAGGGCCGGGAAGGGGAGATGGGGGAAATGGGCCGCGGGCCGCTGGATGTCGGTCTTGCCCCGCCACCCAGCCAGTTGGCGCAGCCGGGAGACCAGAACCTCCAGATCGGGCTCGCTCATGCCGCCTGGGGCAGGGGCTGCACGGGTGGCATAACCGGGCGCCGCTCATGCGACGGGACGTAGTAGTCGAGGTCGGCCTCCATCAGATGGTGGCTGACGCCGCGGATCTCCAGGGTCTCCACCGAACACCAGTGCAGACGCCGGAAGAAGCGCACGTTCTGGATCTGCACCGTGGCCAGAAATCGCCGGCAGCCCCAGCCATGGGCCGTGGTCACAGCCTTCCAGATCAGGCCTTTGCCGATCTGATTGTGGCGGCGGAAGTCGGCGGCCACACCCAGACGTCCGCCATACCAGAGGCCTGGGCTGGTCTCGAGGATGCGCACCACTCCCACCACCGAACCAGCAGCGCTCCCGCCATGGGTCAGGGCCGCGATCGGGTAGGAGAGGTCATCGCTCGCGTCGCGATCGGAGGCCTCGAACAGGTGCTGCTCCTCGCAGAAGATGCGGCTGCGCAGGCCCCAGTAACCCGCCAGCAGGGGGGAAGCATGGCGCAGCAGGTGAAAGGAGAACCGATCCGAGCAGGCGCCTGGGGAGAGGCGGAAGTCGTCGGCATCGACGCCGAGTCCCCAGCGAACCGAGGGCGTGTAGGCGGCCGGAGCGGAGCTTGGACTGCGGCCGATCTCATGGCTGGATGGGTCGATGAAGAACATGCCGTCAGTTCAGGAGGGGCCGGGTCCGCTGGACTCGAACAGGGACAGGGCGGAGCAGGCGCCGCACTTTGCGCAGCCCGCCGCCATCGCGGCGGAACTCAGATCGGAGGCCTCCAGGCGTCGTCCCACCGCCGTGTAGACCTCAACCATGAAGTCGGTGCCGGGAGCTGGATGGTGCTCCAGCGGGGTTCCGGCGATCGGCACGAACGGCACCACGAAGGGGTAGACACCCAGGGCGATCAGGCGCTCACTGCAGCCCACGATCGACTCAGCGCTGTCCCCCAGCCCGGCGAGCAGGTAGGTGGACACTTCACCCCGGCCGAAGACGGCCACCGCCTGCTCAAAGGCGGTGAAATAGCGCTCGAGACTGAGCTCGGCCTTGCCGGGGAGGATGCGCCGACGCACCTCAGGCTCCACGACCTCGATGTGCATGCCGAGGCTGTCGACGCCGGCGTCCTTCATGCGCTGGAACCAGATCGGATCGTCCGGGGGCTCGCACTGGGCCTGGATCGGCAGAGGCACCCGCGCCTTGACGGCGCGTGCGGTCTCAGCCATCAGCCGGGCACCACGGTCGTCGGAATTGGGGGTGCCGGTGGTCATCACCAGCTGCTTCACAGCATCGAGCCGAACGGCCGCTTCAGCCACCTCAGCCACCTGCTCCGGGGTCTTGCGCGCCAGGGTGCGACCGTCGTCGAGCGATTGCTCGATCGCGCAGAACTGGCACGACTGGGCACGGTCGCGGAAACGGATGCAGGTCTGCAACAGGGTGGTGGCCAGGACATCACGGCCGTGCAGCAGCGCGATTGAGCGGTACGGAGTGCCGTCGGCGGTACTCAGCCCGTAGAAGCGGGGCTCTGGGGGAGTGTCCACCAACTGCGTGGAGCCGCTCCCGTCGCGGTGGCTCAGCCAGACCTGGCCATCGTCGTGGCGCTCCAGGGCATAGGGAGAATCCTGGGAGGCGGTGTTGTAGACGGGCACCATCACGGTGGTGCCATCGACGCTGATGGCGCGGTGATCGGAGGGGCCTGCCCCGCCACGACGACCAGGATTGCCGCCAACGGCGGGTACAACCACGCCATTCACCTGGAGCTCGGTGACCAGCCGGCCGAGTGCGGTCGAAGCACGCTCAGCCATGGGCGGCCACCTCCAGCGGCGGGAGCGTGGTTGCGGTGATGGGCGCGTCCGAAGGAGCCTGACCTGGAGGCCCAGGGCTGTCCTCGATCAGACGGGCCGGTGTGCGGTCGATGCGCAGACCGAGCAGATCGGGGCGGCTGTAGTGGCCCACGCTGTCCATCATCCGCTTGCGTTTGGTGATCAGCGCAGGATCGAGCTCAGCGATGGCCAGCCCTTCGCCCTCCGGGAGCGGGCCGGCCAGATAACGGCCCTCAGGGCTGATCACGGCGGTGTGGCAACCGCCCTGAAACGCCTTTTGCAGCGAGGCGTCCGGCGTGATCGTGGCCAGATCCGCGGGATCGAGCCAGGCGGTGGAGCTGATCACGAAGCAGCCGGCCTCGAGGGCGTGATGCCGCAGGCTGACCGCCGTCTGCTCGCTGAAGATCGGCCCCACCAGCGAGCCGGGGAACTGGGCGCAGTGGATCTCCTCTCCCTGGGCCATCAGGCTGAAACGCGCCAGCGGGTTGTAGTGCTCCCAGCAGGCCAGGGCACCAACCCTGCCGAGATCCGTGGGCACCACCTTCAGGCCGGCCCCGTCGCCCTGGCCCCACACCATCCGCTCGTGATACGTGGGGGTGATCTTGCGGCGCTTGAGAAGCACCTCGCCCCTGTCATCAATCAGCAGCTGGGCGTTGTAGAGGCTGCCGCCGTCGCGCTCGTTGATGCCCAGGAGTACGTGCATGCGATATCGACGTGCTGCTGCTGCGACCCTGTCGATCGTGGGGCCGGGAACAACCACCGCTTGCTCATACAGCCGCAGATGCGAGCGGCCCATCAGCACGGGCGGCTCGATGAACGAAAAGTAGGGGTAGTAAGGGAGGAATGTTTCCGGGAAAACAATCAGCCGTACCGATGCTGCAGCCGCCTCAGCCATGGCCTCCAGCACCCGGGCCAAAGAACCGTCCAGACTGTGAAGGACCGGACGGATCTGGGCGGCAGCAACGATGATCGGCGCCTTCATTCAGAGGGTCCAGGTATCGAGAATGAAGGCACCCTCCTTGCGGTGCATGAGGATGATGTCGAGCACGTCGAGAGGATTGACTGGGCGAATTCCTGGAATCAGAGCACCCTCGCCATGGCCATAGAGCGCCTGAAGGGCAAAACGGCAGGCATACACCTTGCCGCCCTGATCCATGAACTTCTGGAGGCGGGCATTGAAATTGAGATGGCCGTCGAAGGCGGCATCACCGAGCTTGGGGAAGCCCCGCTGCACACCCAGGGTGACCCCAGGGCCATAGAGAAGGATCGAGGTCTCGAAGCCCTTGTTGATCAGACGGCTGGCCTGCAGCAGGTTCACCAGACCGATGGAGCCCTCGAAGGCCACGGTGTGAAAGGTGACCAGCGCCTTCTCCCCTGGCTCGGCCTTGATATCAGGAAAGACTTTCTCTTCGTAATCAACGAGAAAATCTCCTGCTTGATGGGCTGGATGGGTGACCTCGGGCATCGATGAACGGCCTGGCTTGTAAGCAACGAAGTCGACCATTGCACAGCCCATGTTTCGGCCTGTGTAACCGCTGCCACAGAATCGCCAGGCAACGAGAGAGAGCAGGCTGTGGTGGACCGTCATCCGCCGTTCGTCACGATCGCTACGGTCAAACACACCCGGTGATTCCAGGATGGTGGACTGAATCAAGGGTGGATTGACCGGAATCGTCACCAGTTCAGATCATCCACCGTCCAGCTCAGCCGTCCTGCGAGTGCCGGTCGTGGTGATCGGTGCCGGCCAGGCCGGCTTGTCTGTGGCCAGCTGCCTCCAACAGCAGGGCCTGACGCCACTGGTGCTTGAACGGCACCAGGTCGCCCACTCCTGGCAGCACCAGCGCTGGGATTCCTTCTGCCTGGTCACCCCCAACTGGCAATGCCGCCTGCCGGAGTTCCCCTATGACGGCGATGATCCGGAGGGGTTCATGGGTCGCGACGCGATCGTCGACTACCTGCGCCGCTTTGCCGAGTACGCCGCCGTGCCGGTGCGCGAGGGCATTGCCGTTGAGCGCCTTGTGCCACTCGAAACCAGTGGTTACCGCCTGAGCACCAGCGACGGGGTGATCGAGGCCCGGCAGGTGGTGATTGCCACCGGCGCCTACCACCGCCCAAGGCGCCATCCGCTGGCAGCCAGGCTGCCAGCCTGGCTGCTCCAGCTCGATGCCCGCGATTACCGCCACCCCGACCAACTGCCTGACGGGCCCGTCCTGGTTGTGGGTAGCGGACAGTCGGGCTGCCAGATCGCCGAAGACCTCTTCCTCTCGGGGCGCCGTGTTCACCTCAGCGTGGGTTCAGCTCCCCGTTCACCCCGTCGCTATCGCGGCAAGGACGTGGTCGACTGGCTGGATCGGATGAGCTACTACGACACACCGATCGAGCAGCACCCCGATCCCCGTTCGGTGCGTCGCAAGACCAACCACTACCTGACCGGCCGCGATGGTGGCCGGGAAATCGATCTGCGCCGTCGTGCCCTCGAAGGGATGGTCCTGCACGGCCGGTTGGAGGAGATCACTGCCAGCGGCTTCCGCTTTGCCCCTGATCTGGCCGCGAATCTCGATGGAGCCGACGTGGTCTACCAGCGCATCCGCGCCAGCATCGACACCTACATCGAGTCCAACGGACTCGATGCCCCCGCAGACCCCGCCTACGAACCCTGCTGGCAGCCGCCGCCGCTGGATCAACCCATCGATCTTGGCGATGAACCACTGGCGGCCGTGATCTGGTGCACGGGCTACCGCTCCGACTTCCGCTGGGTGGAGGTCCCCGTCTTCGATGGCGCTGGGGAACCGGTGCACCAGCGCGGTGTGACGCCGGCGGCCGGCCTCTACTTCCTGGGGCTGCCCTGGCTGCACACCTGGGGCTCTGGCCGCTTCTGCGGCATCAGCTCCGACGCGGCCTATCTGTCCGGCCTGATCCGCCGCCTGGAGGATCGCCGCGATGCCAGCCAGGAACGGTTGGAATGCACAGCGTTACTGGGATCCTGAGGTCCGTGACCACAAGCCAACCTGCCATCAAGGCGGTCCCGACCGAGCTGATTCCCACCGATACCCTGCGCCAGCTCAACCTTCGCTCCGATGCGGCCGGGTGGCGGCAGGCGGTCGGGCATGGGGCACTGATCCTGGTGAGCGGACTGATCTGGGGGGATGAACGCCTGTCCTGGGCGCTGCGCTTGCCGGCCCTGCTGCTGCTGGGCTGGGGCCTGGCCTTCGCCTTCTGCGCCATGCACGAGTGCGGCCACCGCACCGCCTTCGCCAGCCGCCGCCTCAACGACGGCCTGGCCTGGTGGGCCGGGGTGCTGAGCTTCTACAACGCCGATTTCTACCGGCGCTACCACCAGTGGCACCACCGCCACACCCACCAGCCGGGCCTGGACCCGGAGCTGGAGGATGCGCCGCCCACCAGCCGCTGGGCCTACCTGCTGGAGTTGAGCGGGCTGCCCTGGTGGATCGGCAAGCTGCGGGGCCACGCCGCCGGTCTGAGCGGCAACTTCCGTGATCGCCCCTACATCCCCGCCGAGGCCGCCCAGGCGCTGCGCCGCTCGATCCGGCTCCAGTTCGGCGTCTATGGGCTGGTGCTGCTGTTGTCGCTGCCGGGCGCCAATGGCTTCCTGCTCTGGCAGTGGCTGCTGCCGCTGGCCCTGGGCCAGCCCTTGCTGCGCTTCGTGCTGCTGGCTGAGCACGGCGGCTGCAGCACCAGCGCCGACGTGCTGCGCAACACACGCACCACCCACACCCTGGCGCCCCTGCGCTGGCTGATGTGGAACATGCCGTTCCACGTCGAGCATCACCTGCTGGCCTCGCTTCCCTTCCATGCCCTGCCGGCGGCCCACGGCTGGATCGCCCCACGGCTGGAGCACAACGACCCGGGCTACCTGGCGGTGCACCGGGCCTTCCTGGCCGATCCCTCAAGGCTGGCGCTGCCAGAGGCACCCCCTCTGCCGGCACCAGCCACATGAGCGTGGCCGCGGCGATCAAGGGCCGGGATGCCGTGTTTGAGCTGGGCCGCCTGCCGCTCAGCTGCGGCAAGGAACTGGCCAACGCCCGCCTGGCCTACCGGGTGTTCGGTGAGCTCAACGCCGCGCGCTCCAACCTGGTGCTCTACCCCAGCTCCTACGGCGCCTGGCCCGAGGACATCGACTGGGTGGTGGGGCCGATTCTCGACCCCCAGCGATGGTGCGTGCTGCTGGTGAGCCAGTTCGGCAACGGCCGCTCCAGCAGCCCCAGCAACGCGGTGATGGGCGTGGCCGAGCAGGGCTGGGTGATCCATCACGCCGACAACGTGGCCGCCCAGAAACGTCTGATCCAGGAGGTGTTCGGGGTGGAGCACCTCGCCCTGATCTATGGCTGGTCGATGGGGGCGCAGCAGGCCTACCACTGGGCGGCCCTGGAGCCGCAGGCGGTGGAGCGGATCTGCTGCCTCTGCGGCACGGCCCGCACCACACCCCACAACCGCCTGTTCCTGCTCAGCCTGCGCCAGGCCCTCACCACCGATCCCGCCTGGGATGGGGAACACTTCAGGGCCACCCCCGAGCAGGGGCTGCGCAGCTTCGCCCTGATCTACGCCAGCTGGGCCGCCAGCCAGGCCTACTACCGGCAGGGTGTGCACGAGGCTCTGGGCTACACCAGCGTTGACGACTACGTGGAGCGCAGCTGGTTGCCTGCCTACCGCCGCCATGATCCCCGCGATCTGCTGGCCATGCTCGACACCTGGCTGGCCAACGATCTCGGCGCCGCCGCCCTCGGGCGGATCACGGCCCGCACCACAGTGATCGCCGGCTCCCACGACCTGTATTTCCCCCCCGACGACTGCGCCGCGGAAGCCGCCTGCATCCCCGGCGCCCACTTCGAGCGGCTGGAGTCGGTGCTGGGGCACAGGGCCGGCAATCCCCGCGATGCCCCGGCCGAGCAGGCCATGATCCGCGCCGCCCTCGAACGCTTGCTGAGCCCATGACCGACCTGGCCCGCTACGCCGCCGACCACGGCCTCCGCCACTTCCTCTTCTCCTTCTCGGACCTGTTCGGGGTGCAGCGCGCCAAGCTGGTGCCGGCCAGCGCCGTCAATCAGGTGGCCCGCGATGGCGCGGGCTTCGCGGGCTTCGCCGCCTGGCTGGCGATGACCCCGGCCGATCCCGATGTGCTCGGCCTGCCTGACCCCGCCAGCCTGGCGGTGCTGCCCTGGCAGCGCAGTGTGGCCTGGCTGGCCACCGATCTGCAGGTGGAGGGCCGGCCGCTGGAGCAGTCGCCGCGCTGGGTGCTGCGCCGCCAGCTGGAGCGGGTGGACCGGCTCGGGTACAGCTTCCGCACGGGGGTGGAGGCGGAATTCTTCCTGCTGGAGCCGGGCGGCAAGGCGATCGCCGATGGTCACGACACCCAGAGCAAGCCCTGCTACGACCAGTTGGCGTTGATGCGCCAGTTCGAGCTGATCGGCGGCCTGCTGGAGGCAATGGAGGAGCTGGGATGGGGGCCGTACCAGGCCGATCACGAGGATGCCAACGGCCAGTTCGAGATCAACTGGACCTTCGCCGATGCCCTGGTGACCGCCGACCGCCACGCCTTCTTCCGGGTGATGGCCCAGGCGATGGCAGAACCGCTGGGCGCTCGGGTGAGCTTCGGCCCCAAGCCCTTCCCCCAGCTCACCGGCAGCGGCGCCCACCTGCACCACTCACTCTGGGACAGCTCGGGCCGCAACGTCTTCCACGACCCCCGCGGTGAGCTGGGCCTCTCGCGGCTGGCCTACCACTTTCTGGGGGGACTGCTGGAGCACGCCCCGGCCCTGTGCGCCATCACCAATCCCACCGCCGAGAGCTATGCGCGACTGGGGGGGATCACCACCAACTCCGGAGCCACCTGGTCGCCGGGCTGGATCAGCTACGGAGGCAACAACCGCAGCCACATGGTGCGCATCCCCGACGACCAGCGGCTGGAGCTGCGCCTGGCCGACAGTGCCGCCAACCCCTACCTGCTGCCGGCAGCGGTGCTCGCCGCCGGGCTCGACGGGCTCGAGCGGGAGCTCGACCCGGGCCCGCGCAACGATGCCAACCTCTACACCGATCCGCCGGCCCCCGGCACGGCGGCGGCGCTGCCCACCAGCCTCGAGGACGCCCTCAGCGCCTTCGCAGCCGACAGGGTGCTGCGCCAGGCGCTGGGTGAACCCTTCTGCCAGGCCTTCGAGAGCCTCAGGCGGCGGCACAGCTAAAAGTTCTCCAACGGCGGTCCCGCAAGGGCTCTGCCATCACAATGCAGTTGTTGTCCAGGCTGTGCGCTGGTGCGAACGCCCCATTCCTTCGCCCTGCTGCTGAGCCTGGCGGCCGTCGTGGCTGGCTGTCAGAGCGAACCCACGCCGCAGGCCAAGGCCGTGGCCGTGGCGGTGGAACCGGTGAGCAGCACACGGTTTGCCGAGGAAATCTCCACGATCAGCACCCTGGAAGCGCCCGAGGAGGTGAATCTGGCGGCCCAGGCGGGCGGGCGAATCGAGAGCCTGCGGGTCCGCCAGGGCGACGCGGTGCGCCAGGGGCAGTTGCTGGTGGTGCTCGATCAGGCCCAGTTGCGTGAGGAGGTGAAGGCGCTGCGGGGTCAGCGGGATGAGAGTCGACTCAATTTCCAGCGTTTCGAATTCCTGGTCAAGCAGGGAGCCGCCAGCCCCATCCAGCGTGATTCCCTGCGCCAGAATTTGCTGGCGGCGGAGTCGGCCCTGCGGGCCAAGCAGGCCGATCTGGCCTACAAGGACCTGAGGGCGCCGATTGATGGGGTGGTGAGCGAGGTGACGGTGAAACCGGGCGATGTGATCCGCGCCGGCACCCCGTTCACCACCATTCAGCGCACGGCCCGGCTGCTGGCACGGGTGGAGGTACCAGCGCGCTTCGGTCAGCGGGTCCGTCCTGGCCAGCCGGTGCTGCTTGATGCCCCCGCCGCTTCTAGCCCCGTGCAGGGGAGAGTGGTCTCCATCGATCCCCGGGTGAACAATGCCACCCAGGCCTTTCTGGTCAAGGCGGAGCTGGACAACCCCAGCGGTCGGTTCCGCAACGGCGAGCGGGTGCGCACCAGGCTGGTGATCGACGACAACACCCAGTTGGCCGTGCCCGCCCTGGCGGTGACCCGCACCAGCGGCCAGACGTTCGTGTTCGTGATGGGCAACCTGGCGGAATTGGAACGCCTCCCCGGCAACGCACCAATCGAGAAGCTGCGAACTCTCCCGCCCGAAAGCCGCTTTGCCCTGCAGGTGCCTGTGAAGCTCGGATCTCTACAGGACAACCGGTACCCGGTACTCAAGGGGCTGCAGGCCGGGCAATCGCTGATCGTCAGCAACCTGGTGAGCCTGCGACACGGCACCCCGGTGAAGGCGCAGTGAGCGATCTCGAAGGGCGCCTGGAAGAACTCACTCAGCAGGTGTCGCAACTCGCCGTCCAGCTCAAGGAGGTGCAGGAGACCCTCCGGCTGGTGGGAGACGTGCAGCGCTTCTCCCGGCTGCGCGAGTTACTGAGCGCCGGTGATCTGGATGCCGCCGATCAGGAGACGGCGCGCCTGCTGATGGATGAGCTGGCAGGCAGCGGAGGTGAGCTCAGCCCGGAGGCGCTGGAGCGCTGCCCAGCTGGGCCGCTGCAGATCATTGACGCCCTCTGGCAGTCCAGCACCTCCGGCCGTCAGGGCTTCGCTGTGCAGCAGCGCCTCTACCGCGATCTGGGCGGTAGAGGCGACACGCTGATCGCCCAGGATCAGGAACTGTTCCTGCGCTTCACCCAGCGGGTGGGCTGGCCCCTCGTGGAGGGTGTCGGCTTTGCGATGCCGGAGCAGGAGGACCTCACGGTGCCGGTGGCCACGGCTGTCGATGCGGAGGGAGTGGTGCTGGAGGGACACATGCCCCTGCGCTGCTGGGCCACCGACTACGGCCTCAAGGCCGCCAATCTGTTGATGGCCCGCCTGATCGATGTCTTTGCGGCCTGAGCAGGCTCCACTCAGCCAGGTTGCTCCCACAGGACCGGCCAGCGGAACCGGCCCACCGAAAGCATGGGCCCTGACCATCCGACCCGCTGCAGTCCGTAGGGGTTTGCGGGGAACTCTTCCCCTGAAATAAACCTGGATGCTCGTGCCGGAAGAGTCTGGCCCCCGGTAGGTTCCATCTCAAGTAGCCCATACCGAACGGCTGTCCGAACCATGGCCATCAATTCCTGGCACCATCTCGGCGAAGAACGGATTCTTGAACTTCTCGACACCCGGCTCGACAGCGGCATCGATCCCCTTGAAGCCCAGGCACGCCTCTTGAAGTACGGGCCCAATGCCCTGAGCCAGAAGCAGGGAAAGAGCCGGCTGACGATCTTCCTCGAGCAGTTCAATCAGCCACTGGTTTACATCCTGATGGCGGCCGGAGTGTTGACAGGTCTGCTCAGGGAGTGGATCGATATGAGCGTGATCTTTGCCGTCGTTCTGCTCAATGCCATTGTCGGATTCATTCAGGAAGCCAAGGCCACCCAGGCGATGGAGGCCCTCTCCAGGACCATGTAAAGCGAGGCCACGGTGCTTCGCGGTGGTGAGAAACAGCGGATTTCAGCCCGCGATCTGGTGCTCGGAGACGTGGTCCTGCTCCAGTCCGGTGACAAGGTCCCGGCCGATCTGCGCCTGGTGCGTGTCCGCGACCTGCAGATCGATGAGTCAGCACTCACCGGCGAGTCCGTTCCGGTCGAGAAGAACAACGCCGCTGAACTGGCGGACAACACGGTGCTGGCTGAGCGCAGCAACATCGCCCACACCTCCACCCTGGTCACCTATGGAGCGGGCACCGGCGTCGTCGTTGCGGTGGGTGACAGGACGGAAATCGGCCAGATCAACTCCATGATCGCCTCGGTGCAGTCGCTGGAAACCCCGCTGACAGGCCAGATCGAACGCTTCAGCCTGGCCTTGATGAAGATCATCCTGGGAATTTCCGTGCTCACCCTGATGGCCGGTCTGCTGCGCAGCGAGGTCGTCGACAGGGAAGTGCTGAAGGAGAGTTTCATCGAAGTGGTGGCCCTCGCGGTGGGTGCGGTTCCCGAAGGACTGCCGGTGGTGGTCACCATGACCCTGGCGATCGGCGTCTCTCGCATGGCGAAGCGCAACGCCATCATCCGCAAGCTGGCCGCCGTGGAAACGCTCGGCAGCACCACCGTGATCTGCACCGACAAGACCGGCACCCTCACCCAGAACGAGATGACCGTTCAGGAGGTGGAGGCTGGTGGCGAACACCTGAGCGTCTCCGGGATCGGCTATGGCGTCGAGGGCCATTTCAGCCGCGACGGCGTGCTCGCCCCGGTGTCGACCGACGTCAATCAGGCCATGGTCGAATGCCTGAAGGCCGGTGTGCTCTGCAACGACTCCAGGCTCGCCAAGACCGACCTTGGCTACCGGTTGGAGGGGGATCCCACGGAGGCCTCCCTGATCGTGGCCGCCGCCAAGGCAGGGCTGGGCAAGACGGAGCTCGAGCAGTTGCATCCCCGCGTCGATTCGATTCCTTTCGAGTTGCAGTACATGTACATGGCCACCCTGCACGACGCTGGTGGAGACGAGCGCCTGGCCTATATCAAGGGATCGGTGGAGCAGCTGCTGCATCGGTGCGGGGAGAGACTCGACTCCTCGGGGGCCATCCAGCCCCTGGATCGCCAGGCGGTCGAACGGTCGGTGGAGACCATGACCCATCACGGCCTGCGGGTGCTGGCCTTCGCCAGCAAGAGTTTCCCTGCCAACCAGCCGGGGCTGACCCACGACGACATTAATTCTGGCCTCACCTTTCTGGGCCTCCAGGCCATGATCGATCCGGCCCGTCCCGAGGTGGTGGACGCAGTGGCCAGCTGCCAGAAGGCGGGCATCCGGGTGAAGATGATCACCGGGGATCACATCGGCACCGCCGCGGCCATCGGCGAGAAGATCGGTCTGGGCAGCACCTCGATCAGGCCCCAGGTGATGAACGGCCAGGAGCTGGCGTCCCTCTCGGATCGTGATCTTCAGGAAGCGGCCGATCGCGTGTCCGTCTTTGCGCGGGTGGCGCCCGAGCAGATTCTGCGCCTGGTGAAGGCTCTGCAAAGTCTTGGCCACGTGGTGGCAATGACGGGAGACGGGGTCAACGACGCTCCGGCACTGCGGCAGGCGGACATCGGCGCCGCGATGGGAATCACCGGGACCGAGGTGGCCAAGGAAGCCGCCGACATGGTGCTGCTGGACGACAATTTCGCCACGATCCGGGTAGCGGTGGAAGAAGGTCGAAGGATCTACGACAACATCATCAAGAGCATCATCTGGCTGCTACCCACCAATGCCAGCCTGGGTTTCATCATCGTCGTCTCCTCATTCTTCAATCTGGGGATGCCGGTGACGCCCCTCCACATTCTCTGGATCAACACCGTAGCGGCCGTGCTCCTGGGCACCACGCTCGCCTTCGAAGTGGCCGAACCCGGGATCATGGATCGCCCACCCCGCCCCCCGGAGACTCCGCTGCTGGAGCGGCCTGTGGTGTGGCGCATCCTGATCGTCGGTGCCGTGATCGCCGCCATCGCCTTCTTCATCTACGAGCTGGAACGCTCCGACCCGGCCAACTGCCTGGCCGTCGCCCAGACAGCAGCCGTGAATGCGGTGGTCTTCGCCCAGATCTTCCTACTGTTCAATCTCCGCTCGCGTCGCTACACCGCCTTCCGGATGGGCTTCTTCTCCAACCACTGGTTGCTCCTGGGCGTCAGCTTGATGGTGCTGGCGCAGTTGCTATTCACCTACACGCCTCTGATGCATCATGTCTTTCAAACAGCCGCCATCGGGGGCAAGGAGTGGATGATCATTCTCGGCGCCTCGCTGGCCTTGTACCTGATCATCGAACTGCGCAAGGGAGCCCTTCGGGGCAGGAAGGGAAGGGGAAGGCCTGTGATCACCCCGACCTGAGGGTTGAGGGTTCAGTGGTGACTTCTGGGATTCACGGCCATCGGCGGCGGTTTCAAGGCCGCGAACCTGCTGATGGCCCACCTGGTCGAGGCTTGCGCTGCTGGAGCCGTCTCCGCTGAGCCTGGGCGATGGTGGCGAATCCAGCTCCCGCCAGGGCACCGAACCCCGCACCGATGCGGGGATAGGCCCGGTACACCCTCTGGTACGTCTGACTGCGAAAGCGCTCCTGTCCAGTGGGGTCCTGGGCCATCGGCTCGATGGCCCTGCCCATGGCCCCGCCAAGCACGGCGCCGATCAGCGCCGCGAACAGTCTCTGGCGGTGAGCTGCATTCATCTCAGGCAGACTCCACATCGCCGGTGAGAAGATACTGGCGCTCCAGCCCCTTGATGATCACAAACAACACCGGTGCCACCCCAAGGCTGAGCACCGTGGCCACCAGGTAGCCGCCGAAACTCACGGTACCGATCGACCAACGACTGATGGCACCAGCACCGGAAGCGGTCATCAACGGGATGTAACCCACCAGTCCAGATGCCGCGGTCATCACGATCGGTTGAAATCGAACCTTGGCCGCATTGATGCCAGCCTGGGGCAGACTCATCCCAAGCCGAATGAATTCATTCGCCTGCTCCACGATCAGGATCGCGTTCTTGCTGGCCATGCCGATCAACATGAGCAGACCCACCTGGGCAAAGATGTCGTTGCTGATCACCGGCCAGAAGCCCCCGGCCTGCAAAAGATTGGCGCGCCCCCAGATCGCCACCATGGCGCCGAGGGTGGCCAGGGGCACGGTGAGCAGAATGATCAGGGGGTCGATGTAACTGCTGTACTGGGCAGCCATCACCAGGAACACCAGCACGAAGGCCAGGGCAAAGATCGCTGTGGTGGCTCCTCCGGCACTCCTCTCCTCGAGCGAGAGGCCTGACCACTCGTAGCCGAAACCGGGATCGAGCGTTTCTGCGGCCAGTTCCTCCATCGCGACGATCGCCTGGCCGGAGCTGTAACCGGGAGCCGGAACTCCCTGGATCTTGATCGACTCGTAGACGTTGTAAGACGTGATCGTTGGCGGAGCAATGAAGGGCTCCGTCTTGATGACACTCTGCAGTTGCACAAGGTCACCGGA
The DNA here is from genome assembly GCA_943371515.1 of Synechococcus sp. UW140. GTDB lineage: Bacteria > Cyanobacteriota > Cyanobacteriia > PCC-6307 > Cyanobiaceae > Regnicoccus_A. The sequence goes on from CALRVC020000001.1 coordinate 83,203, forward strand.
ACGGGAGCGAACAAAGAACGACCCGATGTCTCCGGGCTGACGACGCTGATCGGCTTCTGCCTGAATGTAGACCCGATATTGATCGGATCCGAGGATGAAGTCGTTCACGTATTTCCCGCCGAGGTACGCCTCAAGGGTTCCGAAGGCTTCGCTCACATCGACATCGAGTGCCTTGACCAGGTCCCGGTCCAGCGTGATCGCCATCTGCTCGGTGGCGGGGGTGAAGCTGGTTCTGACCCCCTGCAGTTCAGGCCGCTCCCGGGCTGCTGCGATCAGGGCCTGAGCATTCTTGATCAATACATCCATCGGCTGGCCCGCACGGTTCTGCAGGTGAAACTCGAAACCTCCTGTCGCGCCCACTCCGTCGACAGGCGGAATGTTGGTGGCGATGGCGAAGGAACCCGTCACCTCGTTCTTGAGTCTGACGTTGATCGACTGGAGCAGGCTGAACACGGATTGGTCTGCCTCGGCACGCTGATCCCAGGGCTTGAAGCGAACAAAGAACAGATATTTGTTGTAAGCGTTCCCTTCCAGGCCATATCCTGCGGCTCCAAGGAAGCTTTCGATATCCGGATAGTCCTTGAGGATCCCGCTCACCTGCTTGACCTGCTCCTGGGTATAGGGCAGGGCAACCGTGGGAGGGCATTCGCCGATCAAGATCATCAGGCCCTGGTCTTCATCAGGGATGAACCCTGTCGGCACGATGCCCAGCATCATCACGGTGGCGATCAGCCCGATAACGAAAAAGCCAAACACGATGTGACGCAGCCCCATCAGCTGCTCAATGGCTCTGCCGTACCAGGCCACCAGTGCGTCGAACATGCGGCTGAAGCCGCGGAACAACCAACCGAGTCCCCAGTTGATCCCCCGCTGGATGGCATCAGGCGGGGCGCCCTCCGGCTTCAGAAACAGCGCACTGAGGGTGGGCGAGAACGTCAACGCATTGAAGGTGGAAAACACGATCGCCGCTGCCAGGGTGACAGCGAACTGGCGGTAGACGATGCCGGTGGTGCCAGGGAAGAAGGACACCGGGATGAACACCGCCAGTTGCACCAGGGCTGCGGTGATGGTGGGAGTGGCCAGCTCGTTCATGGAATCCAGCGCCGCCTGCAGTGGCTTCATGCCCTGGCCGAGCTTTTGCTTGATCGACTGCACGATCACCACCGCGTCATCGGTGACGGTGCCGATCGCCAGGATGATGCCGAACATGGTGAGCTGGTTGATGCTGAAGCCAAGCCCCAGCACCACCGCCATGGCTCCCACCATCGCCACCGGCATGGCCAGGGCCGGCACAATGGTGGAGCGCCAGTCCTGCAGGAACAGCAGGATCGTGAGCACGGCCATCACGATGGCATCGCGCAGGTTGCCCGTCACATCCGCCAGGGACGTGGTGACGAACAGGGTGGAATCATAGGGAATTTCGTAGCGCAGGCCAGGCGGGAAGTTGGCGGACAGCTCCTTGACCTTTTCCTTCACCCGATTGCCGGTATCGAGGGCATTGGCACCCGGCAACTGATACACGAACAGAGCCGCCGAAGGCTTCCCGGTCTGGGTGGTGTCAACGTCGTAATTCTCCGCGCCCAGCTCCACGCGGCCCACATCGATCAGCTTGACCAGCGTTCCGTCCTCACCCCGCTTGAGCACGAGGTTCTCGGCATCGGCCACATCACGAAAGCGACTTTCGGCCTTCAGGGGGATGGCGACCTCCTGGCCCTCCGGGCTGGGCTGTTGTCCAAGGCGCCCAGCACCGGTCTGGATGTTCTGCTCCTGGAGCGCCCGCTCCACATCAAGCGGGGTCAGATCAAAGCTGGCCAGTCGTACTGGATCCAGCCAGATCCGCATGGCGTAGCGCCGCTCGCCGATGATCGTGATGTTTCCGACACCCGGCACGCGGCGGATCTCATCACTGAGGTTCTGGTCGACGAAGTTGCTGAGGAACAGCTGGTCGTAGAGCGGCTCACCGCTGGCGTCGGTATCGGCGTAGAAGCCGTAGGCCACCAGAATGCTCGGCGAGGCGGCCTTGGTCGTCACCCCCGTCTGCTTGACCACGTCGGGCAGGGTGGGTGAAGCCTGAGAGACCCTGTTCTGAACGTTCACCTGCGCAATGTTTCGGTCCACTGCGACGGGGAAAAAGACGTTGATATTGCTGATGCCATCCGATGAAGTGTTGGAAGACAGGTATTTCATGTCTTCCACCCCGTTGATCTCCTTCTCCAGCACCCGCGTCACGGTGTCGAAGGTGGTGCGGGCATCGGCACCGATGTTGGTGGCCATCACCTGGATCTGGGTAGGTGCCAGCTGAGGCAGCTTCTCCAGGGGCAGCAAAGGGATCGCCACGCCGCCGATCAGCAGGATCACCAGCGAACACACCGTGGTGAGAACGGGGTTGCGGATGAAGCGGTCGGAAAGGCTCACCGTTGATCACGTCCAGATCAGAGCCTAGGACTGGCCAGGGAATTGTGCAGTCATAGACTTTACCATTATCCCCACCTGGACAATACAGCGAGGCCCAGAGCAAATCCGTGTGGAGATCTCTCAGCCGTGGAGATTCAAGTGACGATCAGATGGACGAAGGCCGATGACACCCTGACGCAGCAGAGCTCTCAGGCCACGCACAACTGCGCAGAGGCGAATAGAGAATTCACTGCTGCGGCATTCCTCACCGATGGACCTCGGAAACGATCAATCGCCATAGGCCACTTGACAAGCTGCATTGAGCAACTGCGCCTCCTCCGCTGTCTGAGGCGTGCGGCCATCGAGGGTGCCCTGCCTGCAGTCCGCCGTGAACTCCACCAGATTCGAGCCACTGTTGGCGGCGAAGGTGATGCTGTCGGTGCCTACAGGCTCGACACTGGGGTAGTACAGCTCATAACTCGTCTCAGGCACCTCGATATAGGTGACCTGATCGTTGATGGCATCATCCACCAGGCTGGTGATAGCGGCGGTGGTGGCCAAGGCGCCGACACCCCAGGCCACTGACCTGGCACCCCACCAGCCCCAGGGCGGAGAAGCCCAGCCGCCGTACCAGCCGGTGGCCCAGGGGCGGGCGGCACCCCAGCCAGGCCGGGCCCATCCGGACCAGGTGTTGTCCCAGCGATTATCCGCACGGTCGCCTCGAAGATCGGTTCGATCCGAAACCCGGTCACTGCGTTCGTTCTGACGGGTGTCGGTGCGATCGGTCCGGTTCGACTGGCGGGTGTCGGTGCGGTCGGTGCGCTGGTCCTGGCGGTTGCCGGCGTTGTCCTGTCGCCCCTGCTGACGGGAGCTGGAGGCATCTCGGCGATCTGCCTGGGCTGTGCTGCGATCGCTCTGCCGGGCCCCGGCATTGGTCTGCCGGGTGCCGGCATTGGTCTGACGCTGGCCTTGTCCGCTGAAGGACCGGGAGCTGCCGGAAGCGGTTGCCCGGGGCGAGGATGTCCTCGTCGAGGATGCCCGTGACGAGCCGCTGCTCCAGCCACCTGATGGTTTCTGGCTGCCGCGGAAAGCACTGCCGCCGCTGCTGTACGAGCTGAAACCAGTGCGACCACTGGAGCCTCCGCTGCGCCCTCCGCTGTAACTGCGGCCGCCCCCCCCGCCGCCGCGACTTCCGCCGCCTCGGCTTCCACCTCCACCACCACGTCCGCCGCCGCCACCTCGGGCGATCTGGAGCTCAGCGCTGCCGGCACCGCCTGAAGTGAGGTCGGTGGCCACCACGGGGGCCATCGGCGTCAGTGTCAACGCCAGCCCAAGGCATGAAGCGGTGCCCAGCCGCAGAAACCGTTTCATTGCCCGATCGCCTCCCGCAGGCGGCGGCAGCCCTCATCAAAACAGGCCACATCGACTCGTCCCTTGGAGCCGAAGCTGAGGCCCACCAGGTCACGACCGGTGAAGTTCGTCCCTGCTTCCTGGCGAACACTGTTGAGGTAATTGGGATTGACCACGCAGAAGGCGCGATCGTTGAAGCAGAGTTCGTTGCTGGAAAAGCGGATGGAGGCGTTGCGGGCTGGAATCCAGCTGCCCGTGGCCGGATCCATGCCATCAACCCGCACATAGGGATCATCAAAAACCCGATAGGTCACCTTGGTGGCCCCGATCCTGTGGCGATATTCGGTGGCCTCTCCCACATCCACGGCCTCCACCGTGCAGGGAACGGGGGCAGCTCCCTTGAGTGAGCACGTGGTGGTGATGGTGTACAGCGACTGGGCCATGACGGCGCCAGGCATGGCAACGGCCCCCACCAAGGCCGCGCTGCCGAAGGGAATCAGAAATCGAAACCGGGTCATGGAGTGCGCAGGGGAGTGGGTGGGCAGAGCTGATGATTTCAAGCTGGGATGCCGTGGCGTCCCGATCACGCCTCCGTCACCAATCGCCATGGTGAGTGCACCCCCCACCGTCATCTGCCCATGGCGGTCAGGCAGCCTCAGGGGCGCGTCGGCCAAGGTGGAGAGGGATTGCTCCGCTGCCAGAGGCAGCCCTCTGGCCATGTGTTTCTCAAGCACCTCCAGTTTCGCCGCGGCGGCGCTGCTGATTCCCCTGAGCGGGGTCGCCGTGGTCAGAGGCTGGCGCGGGCCGTCCGCCGACCTGCTGCCCCTGGCCCTCACCCCGGCGTTGTTCGGACTCCAGCAGGGGCTGGAGGGGCTCGTGTGGCTCGGCCTCGATGGAGGGGGACTTGAGCCGATGACCCATCGGGCGGCTCTGGCCTATCTGTTCTTCGCCCATGGCTTCTGGATGGCCTGGATCCCCTGGTGTGCCCTGAAGATCGGAGGCGGCTCGAATGAGGGCCACCCCAGGCGGCTGATTCAGCTGGACCTGGTGCTGGGCCTGGTGCTGGGCGTGTGGCTCTGGTTGCCACTCCTGCTGGAGCCCAGCAGGGTGACGCCGACCGTGGTGCTCGGCAGCATCGACTACCACGCGCTGATCCCCTCCTACGGGCTGGTGAGCCATGGCTGGGGAACCCTGATCTACGGCCTGATCGTCACGATCCCCCTGCTGCTGACGCCTCTTCGCCGCCTGCGCTGGTTCGCGGCGGGACTCATGGCGGCCTTCGTCTATTCCCAGGTGGCCTACATGCACGCCTTCACTTCGGTGTGGTGCTATTTCGCGGCCCTGCTCTCAGTGCTGCTGATCTGGGTGGTGGATGAACAGGTGGAACCCAGCCTCGCCGGTCCGCTGGGCCCCTGAGAGTTGGTGCGGACTCTGATCGTGGTGATGGCGGACCGCCGCCTCACACCACCTCCAGAACCCCTCGGACCATGGCCATGCCGCAGTGGAAGGGATACTCGCCGGGCTCCATGGGCGGCAGTTCAAGGCTGGTGCGGGCATTCAGGGGCAGATCCAGGCTGCGGCGGAAGTCGGGGACGATCACCTGGGCGACGCAGCCACTGGGATCCAGCCGGTGAAAGATGAGGCGCACCGGCCGGCCGGCCTTCAGCCGGATCCGCGCTGGGGAGTAGCCCCCGTCCACGGTGATCGTGATCTCCTGCACCCCTCCCTCACCTTCGCCAGCCGCCACACCGCCGCCGTGGCGGCCGAGGAACCACCAGAGTTCGGCGGCGATCAGCGCCAGGCCACCGGCGGCTACCGCCACGTTGAGGCCAAGGGGCTGCTCGATCGTGCGCCACAGCGGTTCGGCGGTGGCGATGGCGGTAGCGATGGCAGCGGCAACGAAGCTGGTCATCAGCTGGCGGCAACGGGAAGGGCGGTGGGCTTGAAGCCACGCAACCGCAGGGCATTGCTCACCACGGACACGGAGCTGAAGGCCATGGCCGCGCCGGCGATCATCGGACTCAGCAGCCAGCCGGTGAATGGGAACAGCAGTCCGGCGGCAATGGGCAGACCCGCCACGTTGTAGGCAAAGGCGAAGACCAGGTTCTGGCGGATGTTGGCCATGGCGGCGCGACTGAGCTCGATCGCCGCCGGCACCCCGGCCAGGTTGCCGGAGATCAGGGTGATGTCGCTGGCCGCGATCGCCACATCGGTGCCGGTGCCCATCGCCAGGCCCACATCGGCCTGGGCCAGGGCGGGAGCGTCGTTGATGCCATCGCCCACCATCGCCACCGGACCTTCGCCCCGCTCCTGCAGCCGCCGGATCACATCGGCCTTATCGGCGGGTCGCACCTCGGCGATCACCCGCTCGATGCCCACCTGGGCGGCCACCACCTCGGCAGTGCGGCGGGCGTCTCCGCTGAGCATCACCACCTGCAAACCCAGACGCCGCAGAGCGGCCACGGCGGCCACCGCTCCCGGCTTGATGGGATCGGCGATGCCAAAGCAGGCCTCGATCCGCCCATCCACCGCCACCGCCGCCACGCTGCGGGCCGCACCCTCCAGCCGGGTGGCCAGGGGCTCCAGCGCCTCCATACCGCAACCAAGCTCCGCCAGCCAGCGGGGGGTGCCCACCACCACGTCTCGCCCATCGGCGCGGCCCCTGACGCCGCAGCCCGCCACCGCCTCGAACGTCTCCACGGCCGGAAGGCGCGGATCCTGGAGCTGGGGGCGGATGTAGCCCACGATGGCCTCAGCCAGCGGATGCTCCGAGCGCTCCTCCAGGGCCGCGATCACCGCCAGCAGGGCCACCGCCGGCATCTGGCTGCCGCCCAGCCGCTCGAAATCGGTCACCTCCGGCTGGCCGCGGGTGAGGGTGCCGGTCTTGTCGAGCACGATGGTGCGCAGGCCGCCGGCGGTTTCCAGAGCCTCGGCGCTGCGGAAGATCAGCCCGTTCTCCGCCCCCTTGCCCGAAGCCACCATGATCGAGGTGGGTGTTGCCAGCCCCAGGGCGCAGGGACAGGCAATCACCAGCACGCTGACCAGGAACAGCATCGCCAGCACCGGGTTGCCGCTCACCAGGAACCAGCCCACGAAGGCGGCGATGGCCAGGGCGATCACCACCGGCACGAACCAGCCCACCACCTGATCGGCCAGGCGCTGCACCCGCGTGCGGGAGCTCTGGGCCTGGCGCACCAGCTCGACGATCTGGGCAAGCACGGTGTCGGTGCCCACGTGGCTGACACGAAAGCTGAAGCTGCCGCTGCGGTTGAGCGACGCCCCGATCACCGCATCGCCGGGACCCTTCTCCACTGGGGTCGGCTCACCGGTGAGCATCGATTCCTCCACCCAGGAGCGGCCCTCCTCCACCACCCCGTCGAGGGGCAGCTTCTCGCCGGGGCGCACCTGCAGCAGATCGCCCACCACCACCAGCTCCACCGGGATCTCCTGGACGGCGCCATCGCGCAGCACCCGGGCCGTGGGCGGCTGCAAGCGCAGCAAGCGGCGGATCGCCTCTGATGTCTGGCCGCGGGCGCGAGCCTCCAGCAGGCGGCCCAGCAGCACCAGGGTGAGGATCACCGCAGCGACTTCGTAGTAGACGTCAGCAGGCAGGCCTTCCTCGGTGAGCAGCCGCGGCGCGACGGTGGCCACCAGGGACGTGAGCCAGGCGATGCCGGTGCCGGCGGCCACCAGGGTGTTCATGTCGGCGCTGTGCTGGCGGAAGGCCGAGGCGGCGCCGGTGAAGAACTCCCGGCCGCACCAGAACAGCACCGGGGTGGAAAGCAGCAGCTGGGTCCAGGGGCTGGTGAACCAGCCGGGCAGGAACGGCAGGGAATGGAGACCGAGCATGTGGGGCAGGCTCGCGAGCACCACCAGCCCCGTGAGCACGGCCGCCAGCGAGAGCTTGCGGCGCAGCAGGGTGAGTTCATGGGCCAGCTCCCGCTCCGGGTCGGGCGTGGGGGCCAGGCCATCGGCGTGGCAGCAGGACGGAGTGGGGGGTGGGCCTGTCATCGGGAACGGGTGATCGACAGGGGTCGATCGGGAGGAGCGATGACTTGAAGCTAGGGTGTCCAGTGGACTGGAGAGTCAAGGCCCCACCAGAGGGACTCCACTCAGTCCGAACACCCCCGTCTTCCAGCTCAGGCAGACGTGATCAGGCTGCTGTAGAGCCTGTGACGATTGGCCTGCTCACGCAGGTGGATCGCCTGGTCGCTCCATTGGCTCCAGCGCTCAGCCTGCTGGGCAAGGATGCCGGCCTGCAACACCGGCAGGGTGTCACCCACACCCTGCTCGAGCTGATCGCCCAGGATCGCCACGAGCACCTGGAGATCATGAAGATCCCCCAGGCAGTCCTGGGCCTTTTTCAGAAGCGCGATCCACTCCCCCAGCGCCGGCGCCGCGAAAGGCTCCAGATGTTCGAGGGCGTAGCGCAATCCCTTGATGCGCTTGCGCAGATCGTGGAGGGCCGGATCATGCGGATCGGCGGCGAACCAGCCGCCATGCAGGAACAGGCCGCTGGAGGCCTGGGACTGCCATTCGAACAGCCAGGGCCCCAGTGGCAGATCTCCCAGAGGAGAGAAGCGAGGCTTCAGCTGCCAGGCGCGCAGGCGGGCCAGCAACTTGAGATAGGGCCCGCCGGTGAGCGCCTCAGCGAGGTCTTCGAAGGCCAGCCGTCGGTTGCGTGACAGCCGCTTCAGCACCGGCTTCATCGCCTTGCGTTCCTCCTCCGGCAGGGGGGGCAGCAACTGCCCCTCCAACCGATCCTTGAGCACGTCGAGATCACGGCAGAGGCTGGTGCGCCGGGCCACCCTGGCGATGCGGCGATCGCTCACCCCATCCGGCATCCGCAGGGCAGGCGCGAACTGGCTCAGGGCCGTGCGCAGCCTGCGCAGACTCACCCGGAGCTGGTGCAGCGGTTCAGGATCGTGATCAGCCAGCACTTCGGACTGGAGCTTGCCCAGCCGGCGCGTCTGGTGCTGGATCAGATCGGCTGCGTAGAGACCGCAGACCATCGCGGGATCGCTGACCTCCGCGGTGCTGGTGCTGGCGCTGGAACTGGACTCGGGGGCCGTCACGGCGATGGCGACAGGACAGGACTCATCCTCGCTGAGCGGGCGGAGTGCCGTTCAGCGGGGCCGGGGCTGCTTGAGCTGGTCGAAGCTGCGGTCCAGGGCCTGGCCGATCGTCAGTCCGATCGGCAGGTCTCCACCGAAGGAGGTGCCGAGCACGTGGCGGTACAGCTTGCTTTCCACCAGGAGGTAGGTGGAGTCGGGAAGGGGAACGAAGTCTGCGGCCTTGACAATCTGGGGGCCCCTCCGAACGAAGAAGGTGACGAAATTCTGCACCTCCGGACGGGAAAGCATGGTTGCATTGTTGATGTAGATGAAGAGCGGCCTGGAGAGGGGGGTGTAGCGCTCTTTCTGAACAGCCTCGACTGAAGGCCTGGTTGCTCCCTTGCGTCCGACAATGGCGAGGGACTTGAGCTTATTCTGGTTGGCGAGATAGTAGCCAAAGCCGAAGTAGCCTAGTGCGTTGGGATCATTGGCCACGCATCTGACCAGCACATTGTCATCTTCGCTGGCGGTGTAGTCGCTGCGGCTGTTCTCGGCATCGCCTGTGATCGCCTTGTTGAAATAGTCAAAAGTGCCGGAATCAGAACCAGCTCCGCACAGCTTGATCGGGCGGTCGGGCCAGGCGCTGTTCACCTGCTTCCAACGCTTCACCCGTCCAGTGGCCTGGCGGTTCCAGAGGGTGTTCAGTTCCTTGACAGTGATCTGATTGGCCCAGGTGTTCTTCGGGTGGACAGCCACTGTCACTGCGTCGAAAGCAATCGGCAGCTCGATGAACTTGACCCCTTTCGCCTCGCAGGCCTTGAGCTCGCTGGTGTTGATCGGCCGTGAGGCATTGGCGATCGGCACCTTGCCGGAGCAGAAGTCACGGAATCCGGCCGACGTGCCCGTTTCCTTGAGTTCGAAGCGAACGTTTCGACCGGGAGCGGTCTTGCGGAAGGCACGGATGGCTTCCTGGGTGATCGGAAATACCGTGCTGGATCCGCTGATCCTGATCATTCCCTGACCCGTCTGGGCCCGAGTGGGAGACAGGGGCGTAGCGGTGATCAGAAGGGCGACCGCCAGTGAGGTGCCTCCGCAAGTCAATCGGCTGGCCTGAGGCAAGAAGCGTCGAAGCATGGAGCGAGCGCCCTACCCACTCATTTTGCGTGCGGAGGTGGACATCCTTGGTTAACAATGAGTTAGGGCTGGGTTGTGAACCGTGCTCCTCATAGGCTGTTGGATGGCACTTCCGGGCGTTGGTCCCATGGCCAGGCCCCCCTTGGACAAGGAGACGCGACCAGCTGGCCCTGACCCCGGCCCGTGGTCTCACGACATCCTCTACTGGCCGGGATCGTGCGGGACCGGCGTCGCTGGCTCTGGGGGGATGGATATGAACTGATCCGGATGCTGGAGCGGTTCACTCTCGAAGCGCCATTTCTGGCCGAGGCCCTGGGTTACTCCGATGCCTCCTCTCTGCTCCAGGAGGGCTATGGCCTCGATCTGGTGTTGGACCACCAGGCCGAGCGATGGCTTCGGTTTCTTCAGAGCAGTCTTCCCAGCAATCGTCAGAGGCCTCGCGATCGGCTGTGTCCTGCAATACCTTGCAGCACCTGTGCGTGTTGCGGCAGTGAGTTCAGCGCTTGTCGGCGGGATGCCCGTTAGCGCTCCAGCACCTGTCGATCACGGGTCAGCCGAACTCGTCGCTTCCTCATGAAGACGTAAGGTTTCGCTGTTCACCGGCTAGCAAGGCTGGATCCTCCGTGACACCAGCAGATCCTTCATCAGTCGTCGCGACGATTCGTTCCTGGGGGGATTCAGTCCGCGATTACATCAGTGCAGGCCTGGGAGTTCATCCCGGCGAGAGAGCTCTTGTCGCAGCACTTTTCCTGCATTCTGCGCTTATCGGCTCGATTCTTATCTTCACGCTGACATCGGCAAATGCTCTCTTTCTCTCCTTCGTTGGCCCCCAGGGCCTCCCACTGATCTATCTCACCGTGGCCATCGTGGGGCCACTCACCAGTGGTTGTCACCTCTGGTTCGCCAACCGATATTCCAATCAGCAAGCCTGGCGATTCAGCCTGTTGCTGATCACTCTGGGTTTTCTCTTTCTCCGCTCGCTGATGGCGACCGATGCTGCCTTGGCGGCGGCCTTCGGTCTGCTGATCTGGTATCGGGTGGTGGAGGGGCTGCTGAACCTGGAGTTCTGGGGCCTCACCGCCTCGCTGCTCAATGTGCGGCAGGCCAAGCGGCTGTATGGGGTGATCGGCTCAGGAGAAGTGCTGGCCCTCGTCGTCGGTGGCTTCGGGCTGCCCGTGCTGGTGGCTCGGCTCGGCAGTGAGAATCTCGTGCTTCTCTCCGCCGCCGCCGCCGCGCTCTGCCTCCCCGTCGTGGAATTCATTCTGCGCGCTGATCGCCGGCACCGGCAGCGCTCGGATCCCCAGCAGCAGGGGGACCGACCCCAGCGGTCCCAGCCGCTGGGGTCGAGCTACACGAGGCTGATCCTGGCGCTCTTCCTGGCCTCGGTGCTCATGCGCTTTCTTGTCGACAAGAGTTTTCTGGTGGCGGCACATGCACGTTTCAACGATGCCGACGCCGTGGCGGCCTTTCTCGGCACCTTCTACGCCGTAGCGGCCTCCACGACGCTGGGGTTGCGATCGTTTGCCACCGGTTCTGTGCTCAACCGCTGGGGGCTGGGCATCGGTCTGCTGGTCCTTCCGCTCAGCCTCGGCCTGACGTCGCTGGCCAGCGTTGCGGCCACTGGTCTTGGTCTCCCCACCCTGGTGGTCTTCGGGGCTCTTGCTCTGTCCAAGTTCTTCGATCGCGTTCTGCGGCTCTCGATCGATCGTTCCTCCGTTCTGCTCCTGTTTCAGCCGTTCGCCAGCCGGGACAGGGTCAGAATCCAGACTTTCGCAGAAGGAATCATCAGCCCGGTGGGCGCAGGCCTCGCCGGCGTCCTGCTTCTGTGCCTCGACCGCTTCTCGCCCGATGGAGTGACGGCCCTTGCCTGCCTGATGCTTGCTGTGGCAGGGGCCTGGCTCGTTCTGGCTCGGCTTCTAAGCCGACAGTATCCGCGGGCGCTGGCCATGGCATTGCAACGCAGGCAGCTGACAGGCGGTGCGTTCCAGGCGAGCGATCCCGCCACGCTGGCCATCCTGCGGAAAACGGCGCTCGGTCCGCAGGTCGGCTCCGCCGTCTATGCCCTCGATCTGCTTGAGGACGCCGACCCAGCCTTTCTGAAGACCCAGCTTCCGGCGCTCCTGAGGCACCCCGCTCCCGAGCTGCGGTGTCATGCTCTGGGGCTGCTGGAACGAACAGGGATCTTGCCCGATCTGGGGGCCCTGAGGTCCATCGCCGACGCCGATCCGATTCCCGAGGTCCGCGCCGCCGCGATCCGGGTGCTGGCTGTACAGGATTCTGAACGCAACCCGGCCCGACTGGCTGTGGACCTCCGAAGTCCGCATCCGGCTGTGCGCACCGCCGTGCTTGTCGGCCTGCTGCGTCATGGCGACACGACGGGTCGTCGGAACGGCTGGCTGATGCTCCGCCGCCTGCTGCGTTCCGCCGATCCCGGCCAGCGTGCGGACGGCGTTCAGGTCCTGGGTCAGATCGGTCATCGTGGTCTGTACCGACCCTTGCAGTCCTTTCTCCTTGATCCGGACGTGAGGGTGCGCAGGGCTGCACTCGAGGCCGCGGGAGCGATCGCCCATCCCCGCCTATGGCCTGCCGTCGCAAAGAGTCTGGGCGATCCGGCCTGCGCCGTTCAGGCGCGACGGTCCCTGCTTGCCGCGGGCGACGCGGGTGTCGATGCCCTGATCGTCCAACTCGAGCGGGCGCCGACCGGCAGCGAGGAGGAGCGGCGGATTCTCCGCATGCTCGGGACACTCCGTTCCCCCTGTGCCATCGCCTCGCTCCTGGACCGCAGCCGGTCGGAAGACCCGGCCATCCGCCACGCGGCCCAGTCCTCGTTGGCGGGATGCAGATACCACGCCGATGAGAGCGCCCGCCCCGAGGTGGAAGCCCAGCTGCTGCGTGAGGTTCGCCACGGTGCCTGGCTCCTGAGCGCTATTGCTGAATTCGGTCATGACCTGCATGAGGTGCTGCCCATGGCACTGGCCAACGAACTCGAGCGCACGAGGGATCGACTGCTCCTGCTGCTGGGTTTCCTTGAATCCGACAGCGTCCTTCGACAGGCCCGCCTGCGCTACTGGACAGGATCGCCACGGGAGAGGGCGATCGCGCTCGAACTCCTGGATTCGATTCTCACCCCTGTCCTGAAGAGCCTCACGTTTCCTTTCCTGGAGCGCCTTGCCCCTCCTGCCGCCCTGCGGGAGCTCCCGGAGGAGCTGCGACCGAGGCCCCTTCCCGCGCATGAGCGTCTGCTTGAGATCCTCGAAGCCCGCAGGGGGCTGAGCTCCGATTCCTGGACGCGTGCCTGTGCGCTCTATTGCGCCGCCCGCCGCCCCGACGTCAGCTTTCACGATGCCGTGACCGACGCGATCGGTTCGGGGAATCCCGTGATCGCCGAGACTGCCCTGCTTGCGTCCTGGTCGCTCAATCCGTCGGACATCGGCCAATATGCGACGAGGATTGCCCATCACGATCATCCTCGGGTACGCGATCTGCTCGACCGCATGTCCGACCACAAGACTCTCATGAACGGTTCCGTCACGATCGAAAGGGTGATCCTTCTCAAGGGGGTGAGCATCTTCGCCTCGACACCCAGTGATGTCCTGCTGCAACTGGCCAACGCGCTGGATGAAGTGCAGTTGTCTGCTGGCGAGACCCTGTTCGAGCGCGGAGAGCTGGGCACATCCATGTATGTGATCATCGATGGCTTGGTCCGGGTTCATGTCGGGGACCAGACCATCGTCGAACTGGGTGATCACGAGATCGTGGGAGAGCTGGCGGCTCTCGATCCGGAACCCCGTTCCGCCTCCGTGACGGCGATTCGGCCGACCCGGCTCTACCGCATCGAGCAGGAGACCCTGCTGGATCTGATGATGGATCAGCCGGAGATCATCCAGGGTGTGATCCGGGAACTGGCCAAGCGGATCCGCCAGACGACGGCGAGGGAAGCCGCCTAGAGCGATGCCAGGCAGGCACCCCGTGGCGCCGGCACCTCCGAACCCGGTTGAACCGAGGCAGGCTCCTGTCGAATGCTGAGGCGAATAGCTCGAAGCCTGGTGCCGATCGCGCTTCGCAGCGCTCCGGTTTGTAGGCTAGAGTGACATCTTATTTTGACCGGCAAGAATGTCGTCTGCTTCAATTGAGCATGAAGATCACAGCGATGTCTGTCGGAGCATCAGGCTCTCTGGGCGGCTGGATATGATCGGAACAGAAGCGATCACGATGAAATTCGCTTCCCTCAGTGCGGCAAAGGGACGACGTGTGATCGTCGATCTGAGAGAAGTCACGTTCCTCGCATCGGTGGCTATTCGTGAAATCATCAATAATGCCAAGGCGGTCGCCCGGCGCGGTGGGCGGCTTGTTCTTCTTGTCGGTGATAATGATCTTGTGGCCAAGACTCTCGAAACCACCGGTGTTGGCACCATCGTGCCCATGTTCGCCACGGAAAGGGAAGCCCTAGAGGCTGCCGTCGCCTGAGCTGCTTCCATGCCAGGTGAACCCGTTCTTCCCGCCGCCGCCCTCACCATCCAGGCGAATGCCGTCGACGTTGGAAGATCATCCGTCTGGCTGGCCAGCGAATGCGAAGAGCGCGATGTTCCCCCCGACCAGATTCTGCGGCTGGACCTCTGCCTGAATGAGGCACTCGCGAACGTGATCAATCATGGAGGCCCAGGCGCCTTGAGCTGCCCCGTTCTGCTTCGGCTGAGCGTGGATCGATCCGGCGAACACAACTTGGCGGTTCTCTCGATCACTGACTCCGGCACTTCATTCGATCTGGACGATTACGTTCCAAGACCCACCCCTGGCTCGCTTCTCGACGCACAGCCAGGTGGATTGGGCTTGAAGATGATGCGTACTTTTTCCGATGATCTCGATTATTGCCGCGTCGAGGATAGGAACGAACTGAGAATCACTGTCCATTGGCCGCACAATGTCTGACCGCGCCGCCATGCAGAAGTCTCAATCCGCTCTCCCGGTCTCACTCGGGCTCTGGTGTGATCGAACGGTGCCCGAATCTCTTGACTGGGTGCCTCTCTTCCATAATGTTGACTTGACGGCCCTGGAAATTGCTCTCTCCAAAGCCGATCTACTTCTGCTTCCTGCTGGTTTGACGTTACTTCGACCCGGTGAGGCCAATCAGAACGTCTATATCGTGTTAAGTGGGGAGATGATCGCGCTTCTCGAAGCTGATGGGTATCAGAGTGCTGGGATTCCCATTCCGGCCGGACAGTGCGTCGGTGAGTTCTCGGCCATTGATGGGAAGCCCGTCTCCGCCCTGGTTCGGGCGGTGTCGGATTCGACCGTGCTGCGGCTCACCCCGGAACTGCTGTGGTCTCGGCTGATCCTGCTGCCCGGTGTGGCGAGGAATCTGATGACCGGCCTGACCGAGCGGATGCGTCTCACCAATCAGCTCACCCTGCAAGCTCAGCGCGAAGGCCTCGAACTGTCGCACCTGCGCAAGGAGTTGCACCTCGCTCATGAGCTGCAGACGGGAATGCTGCCGCTGCACCGTCCGCTTTTTCCCGACCGATCGGACTTCCAGGTCAGCGCGTTGATGGAACCTGCCTCCTCGGTGGGTGGTGACCTGTTTGATGTCTTGTTGATCGATGATCATCGTCTGTTCGTCTGCATCGGTGACGTATCGGGTCATGGCATGGGGGCTGCTTTGCTGATGGCACGCGCCGTCGGGCTGCTGCGCATGCTGGCCATCTCGGAGCCGTCGCCAAATGAATTGCTCAGGAAGCTGAATGACCGCCTCTGCGAAGGCAATGAGACCTCCCATTTCATCACCGTGTTCTGCGGGTTCCTCGACCTGGGCAGCGGCCTCCTCCGGTACTCCAACGCCGGTCACTGTGCTCCCCTGATCGTGGCCGAAAGCGAAACGCGACCTCTCCCTCTCCCAGCAGGGGCCTTGATCGGCGTTTTCCCCGAAGCGTCCTTCAGCGTCATGGAGGCAACTCTCCATCCAGGTGATCTGCTGTTCTGCTACACCGATGGGATCACCGAAGCCGAGAACGATGCCTGCGAGCCATTTTCGGAAACGCATTGCATGGAATTTCTGGGCCTTCGACGGCTGGATCCGCTGGATCCGTTGATCGATGAGCTACGCGAGGAGTTGCGGCGGTTTACTGGAGCCCACTCGCTTGAGGATGACGCAACGATGCTGGTGGTGCGCAGATCCTTCTCACGGCTGGAGGCTCGCAGCGGCGAGGCGGTGAACGTTCTTGAACGGCAGCCGGCCTGAGACCGCCCGGACGGAAACGCGCTCCGCCGCGTGTGTCTGCCGCGGCAAGTTCATCGGCCCTGCAGCAGGATCTTATCTTCTGATTGGTCAGCTCCCAGCCGCCTGTGAGCTGCTGCAGAGGTTCTTCTGGAGGAACGCTCAGCGCCGCATCGCGGTCCAGTCCTGGAACCAGCCTCGACGCCACAAGAAATACGTTTGCAGCCCGGCGATCAACACCATCACGCCCAGAATCAGGGCGTAGCCTTAGAACCATCGGAATCTCGGCATTTCTTGACGCTCATGCCATCGATGCCTGAACCACAGGCCCCCAGAGGCACGAAACTCGCCGGAGCGATCCTCGGTGTCTTCACAATCTGATTCATGCGATTTCCGGCGCTGGCCCTGGGGGAAAGGCTCCCGGCCGTTCCTCCAGTCGCCTTCGCCCTTGGTGAGGACTCAGGAGCAGTGCGGTCATCGTGTCGAAAGCACTCATCAACGCTGCGAGTGATGTGATTCGGGCACGGCTCTGCTGTCCACGCTCACGGCCGCGACCGCCCTGTTTCTCTCCAGGGTCGGTCCGCAGAACCTTCCTTACGTTTTCCTTGCCCTGGCCGTTGTCGGACCTCTAAGCAGCGTCCTGCAACTCCGGATGGCCCGGACGATGGCCGACCGCAGGGTCTGGCAGCTGAGTCTTCTCACCATCGCCGTGGTCATGGTGGGATTTCGTGGCCTGATGGCGACCGGGCAGCTGGGCACCACAGAGCGGATCCGCCAGATCCTGATGGATTCCCGGCAAGAATTCCCTGTCCCGCAGTGGATCCGCTGCTGCACCGCCTATGCACTCTCACAACGGCCGCAACCAGCCCGGTCAGGGATCAGACCTTGGGCTCAGGCCATGGACGGATCCGTGAAGATGGCGAGGATGACTCTGCACATTGATACAGATCCTGAGGATCTGCTCGCGGAATTGACCATTAACTCCACCCCCTTTACCAGCATCGTCACGATGGAAAAGGTGCTCCTGCTGAAGAGCGTGGGCATCTTCTCCACAACCCCCGCCGATGTGCTGCGGCAACTGACCGATGCTCTCGAGGAGGAGACACTGTCCACTGGGGAGCAGCTCTTCGCCAAAGGTGACCTCGGCGCTTCCATGTATGTGATCGTGGATGGCCTGGTTCGTGTGCACATCGGCGATCACACGATCGTGGAACTCGGGCCACGGGAAATCGTGGGCGAGCTCGCGGCCTTGGATCCGGAACCCCGTTCAGCTTCTGTCTCCGCTCTCCAGCTCACTCGTCTTTTCAGGATCGAGCAGGAGGTGCTGCTAGATTTAATGGCCGATCAGCCCGAGATTGTGCAGGGAGTGATCCGGGAGCTGGCTCAGCGGATCCGCGATACCACTGCTCGCGACGGATTGGACTCCTGAAGCCACCCCTGTGGGTGGGAGCTCAAGGTTTCCAATTGTTCAAAATCCAAAGCAGTTCACCAACGTCCCAGCAGAGGCTGTCGAAGTTCTTGACAGCAGAAGCATCGTCGCTCTCCACCACCAGCTTTGCAAAATGCTTGACTAGAGCAGCTCCGCTCAGGCTGATGCCCGCCTCAGCAGCCACGGCCTCCAAGTCACCGACGGTGGTGGCCTCGCGGGCCTTCCGCTCCAGCTCTGTTCCATCTTCGGCCCTTAACCGTTCGATAAACACTTGAATGGTGTCGCTCATGCTTCCAGGTGGCACTTAGGCTTGCCGACTGTCAGCCATCTCAGGAGGTTCTGTCAACAAACCTTCGCTGGGCCGGGGTGTCAACGCCACGTTGCCATCCAGCCCTGGAAGCAGCTACGACGCCAGTGAAAATACAACTTTACATCTGTGGGACAGCAACGAGGAACACCACCAGCCGGGATGGACAGAAAGGGCTGTAAGGCCATCGGAATCTCGGCCTTTTCTTGCCGCTCATGCCATCGACGCCTGAACCAAGTCCCGCAGAGGCACGAAACTCGCCGGAGCGATCCTCAGTGTCTTCACAACCTGATTCATGCGATTTCCGGTGCTGGCCCTGGGGGAATGGCTCCAGGCACGATCAAGTCCCGCTGAGCAGGCGGCCAACCGGTTCTTAACCCGTCTGGGCCACACTTTTTTCAAGTTCCCTTCCTCCTGTCATGGCCGTCACCCCCCTGGAGATCATGCGTTCGCTGGCACAGAACGGTGACGTGCTCGAGGTTGCCGAAGGCGACACGGTCTTCGAGGCCGGGGCACCCGGTGATCGGATGTTCGGCCTGCTCGAGGGCACGGTGCGGCTGAGCTGGGGCCCTGCTCTCTGCAGTGAAGACATCGCCCCGGGAGATGTGTTCGGCATGGGGGCACTGGTAGATCCACAGCACCGGCGCCAGGGACACGCTGTGGCGATCACCCCCTGCCGCCTGCTGGTTATGGGACGAGAGGAGTTCCTGTTTGCCCTTCAGGAGACGCCGATGTTCGCCCTCGATCTGCTCGCTTCGGTTGATCAACGCCTGCGGGATCTCAAGATCCGTCAGGCAGAGAGTTCGTGAGACGGCTGTCCCTCCGCGCCGGCCCGCTAAGGCCCATGTATGCAGCAAGACCGAAGCCTCAGGCCAGCCGGATCAGAATGATCTGATGGACACAGTGCTGGCACCGGTGCCGTTTGAGATGGCTGCGGTCGGATCCGGCGGCCGGCCCCTTCCAGCGGAATTCTTCGGCGGTTGCCAGGATCCCGGGGGGATCATCCCCAGACTGGTGGAACTCGCTCGCTCCATGGTGGACCTGGAGGGCCGCGAGCTCCCCATCCTTGAGGCGGTGGCACCGGCCTATCGGCCCAGTGCTCTCAATCTGGTCCACTACGTGGCGCTGCGGCAGCACGACATCCGCGAGCTGCAGGAGCAGCTCGCCTGCCTGGGACTTTCCTCACTCGGTCGCTGTGAGGCCAGCGTGCTCGCCACGCTGCGGCGGGTGCTGGCCATCCTCTGCGCGCTCTCCGGAGAGGACTGTGGCCAGCGGCTGGGAGCGGAGCCACCGCTCGAGCACAGGGCCGGCCTGGCCCTGGCTGCCGGGAACACCCGGCGGCTGCTCGGTGAGGTGGGCACGATCATGGTGACCCTGCCCGCCGAGGCCGCGGCTGATCCAGCCCTGATTGCCGAGCTGCTCGAGGCCGGCATGACCGTTGCCCGGATCAACTGCGCCCACGACGACCCCAGGGTGTGGCAACAGATGGTGGATCAGGTGCGATCCGCCAGCGCCGCCACGGACCGCCCCTGCCGGATCGCCATGGATCTGGCCGGCCCCAAACTCCGCACCGGCACGGTTGAGGCAGGGCCGCGGCTGCTGGTCTGCAAGCCTCGCCGTGACGTCTTCGGCCGGCTGCTGACGCCGGCGAGGCTCCTGTTCGCGCCGGTGATGCGACCGCTCGAGCCCCCAGTTGGGGTCGATGCCGTGGTGCCGGTCAGCGGCAACGACTGGCAGCGGCTCAAGACCGGTGATGTGCTGCAGGGCGTCGATGCGTCCGGCCGTCAGCGGCGCTTCAAGGTCGAGAGGCGCCTGGCGGAAGGCCTGCTGCTGAGCAGCACCCGGACCTGCCACTTCATCCCCGGGCTGCGCTTCGTCAACCAGGCCGGGATCTCGATCCTGGTGGGCGTGGTCCCGCCTCAGCCCGGCGCCGTGACTCTGCAGCCAGGAGATCGGCTGCGAATCGTGGCGGGCACCGAGCCGGGACGTGACGCTGTGCTCGACGCTCGTGGCGCCGTGACCAGTCCGGCGGTGATCGGCTGCACCTTGCCGGAGGTCTTCGCCGATGTGAAGGTCGGCGAGCGGATCGTCTTCGATGACGGCCGGATCGCCGGCCGGATCGTGGCCATCCCGGCCGGCCCTGCTGGCGCCCCCGAACTGCTTGTAGAGATCACCGCAGCGCGGCGGCAGCGTTCCCGGCTGCGGGCCGACAAGGGCATCAATCTTCCCGACAGCACGCTCCAGCTGGCGGCGCTGACCTCCCGCGACCTCGAGGACCTCGCCTTCGTCGCCACCCACGCCGACATCGTCAACGCATCCTTCCTGCGCCGCCCCAGCGACGTACACGCCCTGCAGGAGCAACTCATCCGCCTCGGTCGACCGGATCTCGGCGTGATCCTGAAGATCGAGACACGCCAAGCCTTCGATCAGCTGCCCGCGCTGCTGCTAGCCGGCATGCGACATTCGGCGCCGCTCGGCGTGATGATCGCCCGCGGCGATCTGGCGATCGAGTGCGGCTGGGAACGGCTTGCTGAGATCCAGGAAGAGATGCTGCGTGTCTGTGAAGCCGCCCATCTCCCCTGCATCTGGGCCACTCAGGTGCTCGAGGAGCTGGCGCAGCGTGGCACGCCGACGCGTGCTGAGATCACCGATGCCGCCATGGGCGCCCGCGCCGAGGGGGTGATGCTGAACAAGGGGCCCAACATCGCTGCAACCGTGCGCACGCTCCACGACATCGTGCTGCGGATGCAGAACCATCAGCGCAAGAACAGCCCCACCTTCCGCCGCCTCGAACTGGCGGCGCACCATCACCCCGAGGCCATTCCGCTCAGCCCGGCGGGCTGCGGCCGTGGCTGAAGGCCAGATTGAGGTGGACTGGGTTTTCTGGACAGGGCCTATCGTTAACGCTGCCTCTGAGTGGCAGGCAAGGAGCCTTGGGTGGCGCCAAGGGAAAAGCGTCTGGGGGCCTGTCCACTTGAGGGTGCCTGTTAGGCGGCCTGCGGGTTTCGGTTTGATGATGGAGCTTTCGATCAGGCTAAGCCAAGCTGATGAAGCATGAGCGACTGATCGAACTGCTCCCAGCGTTCTTGCACCTTGCCGTCGACCAATCGGTCGATGATGAGTCCTTCGATCGCCATTGTCTTCCCCGTCGCAGGAACCGGACCGAGCGGCCCTGTGTGCGTGCCCGTGCCACGCCAATGAAATGCCACCAAGTCACCTTGGACGACTTGCTGCTCAACCGTTAGATGTAAATCGGGAAACGCGCGCAAGAAACCTGCGATGAACTCCTTCCAAGGACCGACGCCACAGATGGGTTCAGGGACTCCAGTGATATGAATGATGCAGTCAGGCAGGAAGACTTCTTCGGCTGCCGACGCATCACCGCGATTGAGACCTTCGATCCAGATCCGCTCGTATTCAAGCAAGGAAGGAACAGGCATGATCAGCGCCTCCTGGGAACGGACGACAGATGATCAAGCTTATCGCGTCGCGAGGGTGTCGCTTCTCAACAGGCAGCGTTTGCGGCCCTTTGCCACGCCAGCAGAGCTCAAGATACCTCAGCCTGACTTCTCACAATGGCGCTCAACTTCAGCCCCAAGGCCGACACGACCTTGAGGATAGTGTCAAAACTCAGACTGCACTCTCCCGACAATACCCTATACAGACTCACTCTGAAAGCCCTGAGTCCTTGGGCACTTTGGTCATCCCTTGGGCGCGTGCGATGTCACTTAGGGCCATGGCAATGAAGGCCACATCTCCATCCGCCTCCTCAGTGCAGGCGTCCAGATAGGCCGCCATCTCCTCCGGAGTTCGTAGATGCTCGGCAACGTCGTAGGGGCTGGTCGTGACTGTCATCAGATCTCCTCAGTCAGGTTATCTGCCAGCAGTAAGGCCTCATCAATGTCCTTGGCTTGTGAGGACTTGTCTCCTCCAGCCAAAAGGATAATCAAGGCGGAGCCCCTCTGCAGGGAGTAGACCCTGTATCCAGGGCCATCGTTGATCCGCAGCTCCGACACGCCGGCCCCAAGGGGTTTGACGTCACCAGGATTGCCAGCGATGAGGCGTTCGATCCTGGCCTGAACCTTCGCCCTGGCATTCAGATCACACAGACCCTCAAGCCATCGCTCCAGAGCAGATGCGAGCTTGTGCACAGCGGCTTGATCAACAACCCTCGCTTCGCTCCCGTCTTCTGCATCTGGAGATTAGAGGATGAAAGATATGTTCGGCGCAAGAAGAGGCAGGAACCTTGTCGTAACCATGGCCAATACATCAGGCGAGGCACACTCAATCAGCTTCGCATTCCTGGCACGCCAGTCAAGGCTCTTGAGCTGATCTGCAAGAACGACGCCAACGACACCGCTGCTCTCTGGCAATTGCACCTCAAACGGATATCCTTTAACTCGAGATGTTACCGGACAGAACAAAGCCAACCCAACTTTCCCATTGTAAGACTTTGGCGAAATAACCAAGGCCGGGCGCCTTCCGGCTTGCTCACTGCCAGTCTGTGGTGTGAACTCCAGCCATACCAAGTCACCACGATCAGGAATATATGCAGGTGGCATTAGAAGATCTCCAGACCAACGGCATCCCCTGTGTCTACGGACGAATGGAGATTGTCGTCTGTCACGCCCGCCAGGAGATCATCCAGGTTGAGGCGCGCGGGAATCGCTGGCTTCACAACCAGCTCACCATCCTTGGTGCTCAAGCTCACCTCAGTACCAGCACCAAGGCCAATCTGCTCAGCGAGACCACGCGGGATCCGCAAGCCAAGGCTGTTTCCCCACTTCTGGACACGCGTCTGCATGCGAACACACCGGCTATACGCCGAGTATACCTGCTTTTCGCCGCAGCCGACCTACCTCCATCTCTCTAGCGCTCGCCATCACCTGGCCGCAAAGAGACGCTGGGAAACCCAATGGCTCCATTGGCTGGACACGATCTATCCTTGTTCGTTGGGCGGCCACTAGTCGAAGCAGACCGCTGATCTGCATGCTCATACCGACGCCAGTGGGGAGCACGCGCACTCATCCAAGCTTGAAACACTCTGCGATGCGTTGAATAGCGGAGATGAAGCAGCTCATGAACGATGTCATCATCCTAAAGTACTCATCCTGATCCATTAAGTCCGTGGCACGGGTCACATTGCCCACCGATGAACAGGAGCCCCACGTTCTGTGCATCCCCTGCACCTGAACAACCATGGGGCTGGGTATTGCGTTGCCGGGGGCGTTCGGCTCTTGCCAGCGTCAGGATCGTCGGCAGAAGTGAATGAGGGTGTCCTGCATGTCCGGTCAGTGCTTGCGGCCCCAGCAGATCAGCATCAGAACACCCGCATAGGCCTCACCCCGGCGGTAGGCCTCGAGCCAGGTGAGGGCCTCGGGGAGTTCGGCTGAGAGATCCCTGGCGGTGGCGTCGATTTCGAACAGCAGATCCGATTCGGCGAACCCGTGGGTGGGCAACCACAATCCTTCCTGGCGGATGTCGCCCACCCCGGCGTCGACCAGGAGGCTCGACAGCTCGCGGCCGATCCACGGGTTCTGGAACGACCGAATCCAGTTGTGCTGGATCCGTTCGGTCACCGCGGTGTGGCGTCCGCCGAGCAGGAACGTGCCCCAGTCCGGCTCGGCGCAGAGCACCACCGCGCCCCGGCGGGCGACGCGGGCCATCTCCAGGACGATCCGGCCCGGGTCGGCGATGTGCTGGAGGGAGCGGTCGATCCGCACCGCGTCGAAGCTGCCGTCGGCGAACGGGAGCACCGCGGCGTCGGCCACGTTGAACTCGCAGCCGCTCCCGGTGTGCCGCGACTGCGCCGCAGCGATGAGCGTCCGGCTGCGGTCGACGCCCACGGCCCGTACGCCTCGCGCCTTCATCCGCACCACATCGTCGCCGAGTCCACAGGCCACATCGAGGGCGGAGGCTCCCGGTTCGAGTCCCAGAAGGTCGAGCGCGCGCGCCTTGTACGCCCGCCCAGCGGCCATCGACTGGAGACAGTCGAGACAGCGGATGATCTTGTCGGGAGCGGTCGCATCGACATCGCGGAACCCGACGGGCAGTGGGTCTGGGGCGGTGTCATTCATGGGAACGGAGCGTGGTGATCTGATCGTCCGCTCTGAGTGGCAACGGGAGCAGCAGCATCGACGCCTTACTTCTGAGTTGGGCGGAGGCGGAGTCATCCCTTTGGCGGCGGAACCACGCCCAACTGCATCATCAGTCCAAGTGTGTCCATGATGATGCGCGTGTCCTTAATTTTTCCGCCATCCAAGCGGTCGATAACCATGCCCCAGACCGTCACAGTTTGATCCGTGGCTGGCACGCCCAGAAATGTCCCACGATGCGTGCCTGTCCACTCAAAGCGTGACACCACCTTGTCGCCCTCGGCTATCTGTTCTTGGACCGTCCAATGCATGTCAGGAAACGCCACCAGCAAGCCACGCAATGCATCCTTCAACCCTTCAACACCCGGCCCTTGGCCAGGAAGCGGAACTTGCTCGACCATGTCTTCCCAGAAGAACTCCCCGGCAGCATCGACTTATCCTCGGTTCAGAACATTCTCAATCAATTGGAGGACAACGCGGCTGTTGGATTGCATGATCCCTTCCCTCCGGTTGAATTGTTGAATAGCGAGGTTAGACGCCCAACGCTCAAGATCAGAAGCGGGAGGAAATCCTGGCCGGGTGAACAAAGCCTTGCTCCCGCCTTCTGCATATGGATGCTGGCCTCCCAATCGCTGCCTACGCCTCCTCCAGCTCGACGGCTCCCACCCGCTGCTCCAGATCGCCGAGCACGTCCTCGATCTGGGCCAGGGCCGAGCGCAGGTCGTCGGCGATCTCCTGGGCCAGCAGGTGCGGTTCAGGCAGATTGGCGGAGATCGCGCGGGTCCTGGGGTCGGGGTCGAGGCCGTTGATGAAGCGGGTCTCAACGCCCGTGCTCATGTACACGAACGGCAGGTAGTCCGGAAAGCCATGGCCGCTGGCGATCCTTGCCTCGCGCACTGCCACACCCGGTCCAGCGGCCAGGTTGACGGCGTCGCGGTTCTGCAGGATCCAGCCCCCGGCCTCCAGAGCCGCGTCGATGCCGAGGCGGGCCTTCTGCTCGGGCGTCAGGTTCATGGTGGTCCACCCTCGGCCAGGAAATATTTTCGCTGCGGATCCTTGGCGCTGGTGCCGATCTCGCGCACCAGCCCACGATCGATCAGACGGGCCAGCCGCGTGCGCGTGGCCCGGGCCGACAGGCCGATGATGGCGGCAATCTCACGGGTGGCCAACCCCTGGCCTTCCTTCAGGCTGGCGAGGATCGCCTGCTCAGTGGCGTCCACCACCGTTGGGCCCACGGGGAGGGTGGGAATGGTGACGCGAAAGCGTGTGGCGATCTCCTCGAAGATCGGCGGCGGCAGGCCGGCGTCTCGGCAGACGGCCGTCATCCGCTGGATGCCGCTGCCCCATTGCTCGATCAGCCCCAGCGCCTGGAAGACGCGGCCGATCACGCGGTTGCGCAATTTGGACACGCCATGGGGCAGATCCTCCACGGTGAGGCCGAAGGGCAGCAGGCCGGGATTTTCGATCTCCAGCCGATCATCGAAGATCGACAGCCGGATCGGTGCACCCCGCTGGGAATAGTCGGTGTGGACCACCGCATTGATCAGGGCCTCGCGCACGGCCTCGGGCGGCAGGCTCCAGCGATCGGTGCGGCGCACCGCGCCGATGGTGGCGCCATGCCAGGAATGCTTCTGCACAAAGGCGATCGCTTCCTCCACGGCCTGCATGGGGAAGGAGTGGATCTCGATCCGATCCAGGATGCGGCTCTTGTCGCTGCCGGCGAAGCGCCCTGCCTGGATCCAGGCATCGGGAAAGTGCCGCTCTCGATCATGGCCGAAGAGGATCATGCCGCCCACGGTCGGCACCGTCTTCCCCTGGTGGTCGCCCACGAGCCGCAGGGTCTCCAGATCGCGGCGGCGGAGGGCGCGGAAGGGCGCAAACGACTCGGAAGCCGCTCGGAAGTCGAGGTCTTCCGAGCTGAGCCCCGGCAAGAGCTGCTCGTCGAAGCCCTCGCACCGGGAGAAACGCCGCAGTTCCTCGATCAGCTCGGCATCGGCGTGGCGATTGGTGGAGCCCACCCGCACATACACGCCTGCGGCAGGGCCCTCGCGAATCAGGTGATGGGGCCGGCTTGAGCTGGGGTACACCTGCAGCGCCAGCACCTGCGTCTGCCGCCAGGGCAGGATCTCGAGTTCCGGCACGAGCCGAGGGCTGATCCGGTCGCTGATGAGGTTGGCGAGTCGCTCCTCCTCATCCAGCGGGTCAGCCACGCCGCGCACATTGCGGCTGCGATCCTCCACCCCGATCAGCAGGGTGCCGCCGGCAGTGTTGGCGAAGGCCACGATCGTTTTCAGCGCCCCATCCGGCGAGGAAAGATCACGCTTGAACTCCAGCGTCTTGCCCTCAGGGCGCTTGAGCAGGTCGAGCAAGTCCATCCTGCTCGGAATTGTACTCGGAAGCAGCCAGCCTTGTCATTGATCCGAGTTGCCCGCTGGGTGCGAAGAATGGGTGGTGAGCCCAACGCTCGGCATCAGAGGCGGCGCGCAGCGACGTCCGCTGCATGCTGTTGTTCGGCGGCTGTTGTGAGCCAGCGCGCACCCACTTCTGACGGGGCCGCGGAGACAGCGGAGGTGCCCAACACCGAGCAGGCGCTGCTGGAGGAACTGCGTGGAGCACCGCCCCAGCAGGACGCCGATAGCCAACCTCTCTGGCCTGCGGTGGCGGTGGACCCCAGCCGGCCGGTGGGCAAGGGCAACCCACCGCGGGGCCGCCGCAGCTAGACCCACAGACCCCGCGCCACCCACATGGAGGTGGAGACGCGCATCGCCGAGGCCCAGTTGTGGATCGCCCAGCGGTTACCGCTGGCGAAGATCAGGGAAAAAGCAGCCCAGAACTGGGGAATCACCAACATCAAGACGGTCAGCAAATACCTGGCCAGCGCCCGCTCGCGGATGGTGGAGGAGCTGATGACCGACCGGCGCCGTCACCAGGCCGAGCAGATCTATGCGCTCAATGACTGCGCACGCCGGGCGATGGACGCCGGGCAGTTCAACGCGGCTGTGGGCGCCTTCCGGGTGATCGCCGAGATCGGCGGGCTGCTGCGGGCGCCGATCAAGCCGCCGGAGGCACGATCGTGACTGGCCTGCTTCTGACGATGGAGACGGACCCCTGGGCTGACGCCGGCCTGCTCCACCTGCCCGTTGCCGGTGCTTCTGCGCCCCAGGCCCCGCAGAGCCTGCGGGCCTTCATCGCCGAGGCCTATCCCCGCTACGGCTTCCACCGCTGGGCCGAGCTGCTGATCGACCTGCTCCAGCAGGTGGCCGATGGCCAGCTCGGCCGGCTGATCGTCACCTGTCCGCCGCGGCTGGGCAAAAGCCAGCTGGTGTCCAAGCTGTTTCCGGCCTACTTCCTGCAGCGCTACCCGCACCTGTTCGCGGCGATCGCCTCCTACTCGGCGGAGCTGGCTTATGCCCACAGCCGGGAGGCGCGCCACTTCTACCGGGTGACCGGTCACCTGCTGGCCCGAGATTCGGCGGCGGTGGGCAACTGGCTGACGCGGCAGCGGGGCGGCTGCATCGCCGTCGGCGTGGATGGCCCGTTCACCGGCAAGGGCTACAGCCTGGGGATCATTGACGACCCCTACAAGGGCCCCGGTGATGCCGCCAGTCCTGCGATGCGGCAGAAGCTGATCGACTGGCTGCGTTCGGTGTGGCTGACGCGGGCCGAACCAGCATCGGTGCTCGGGTCTGATGGCCGGGATCACCCGAACCTTTCGGCCCAAGTGATCGTGCTCACCCGCTGGGACCACCAGGACGTGGTGGCCTGGTTGCTGGAGCAGGAGCAGGGCGAAGCCCCCCAGCACTGGACCGTGCTGGACCTGCCCGCCATCGCCGAGCCCACCAGTGAGCGCCCGAAGCCGCCGCCCACCTGCACACTCATTCCCGACTGGCGCCAGCCTGGTGAGGCGCTGTGCCCGGAGCGGTTCCCGCTGCCGGAGCTGATCAAGATCCGCGCCCGCCTTGGTGCCTACTGGTGGGCGGCGCTGTACCAGCAGCGCCCCAGCCCGGCGACCGGCTCGATCTTCCTGCGCCACTGGATCCGCCCGCCCTTCCCCCGAGAGGACGGCAGCCAGCGCCACTACGCCCTGCTGGTGCTGTCCTGCGACCTGTCGTTCAAGGGGGAGGCGGAGAGCGACTACTGCGGCTTCTGTCTGGCTGGTCTGTTAGCCCAACCGGCCCGCGGCGCCATCCCCCTATCGGGTGAATCTCAGTGGTCCACGCCCCAGGCGGAGCTGGAGATCGAGGTGCTGTGGGCGGCGCGGCACCGCTTTGGCCTGCCGGAAGTGATCCGCTTCCTGCTGGGCTGCCTGGAGACGCTCGAGCAGCAGGGCCTGCGCCCCAATGCGGTGCTGATCGAGGACGCGGCCAATGGCCCCGCCGTGCTGCAGACGCTCAGGAGGCGGGTGCCGGGGATGCTGCCGATCACTGCCAGGGGCAGCAAGGAAACCCGCGCCCATGCCGTGGCCCCGCTGGTGGACGCCAGCCAGATCCGCTTCCACCACCGCGCCCAGCCGCTGGTGGAGGAAGCGATCCGGTTCCCCAGGGGCAGCAAGGACCTGGTGGATGCCTTCTGCCACGGGGCCCTGTGGCTGGAGGGTCGCTACTGGCGGGCCCAGGGCCTCCAGCCGCTGGCGACGCCGCTGCTGATCAGCCGCTGAGGGGGAACGGAGCCATGCCCGCCGCCGTGCTGCCTGCCCCAACCGAGACGACCGCCACGGCGCTGCAGCTGGTGCTGCCGATCACGGTGGTGCTCGTGGGTGATGGCGCCGGAGTGGAGCGGATGCTGCGGCAACGGTGCTATCGGCGACCCGCGTGCCATGCCCGGGCAGAGCAGCTGGAGCTGGAGCTGCTGCCATCGAGGCACAAGCACGTCCCCCAACCATCAGCCAGACCCCTCCCGAAGCCCCCCCGCCGGCACCGGCCTGTGCATCCCCATGCCGCTGCCGATGCCCTGGCACTGCAGCACAGGGACCTCGCGAAGAAGATCGCCGGCAACTTCGCCCGCCGAACCGTTCACCCCAAAGAAGACCTGCTGCAGCTCGCGATGATCGGGCTGATCAAGGCGGCCCGGCGGTATGACCCTTCACGGGGCCCCTTCCGGCCCTATGGACGCACCTATGCCAACGGGGAGATCACCCACTTCCTCCGGGACAGCGGCTTTCTGCTGAAGGTGCCGCCCACGTGGCGGGAGCTGCATGCGCGGGGGCAGAGATTACTGAGCGCAGGAGTAGGGATGGTGGAGATGACTGAGCGGTTGGGTATTAGACTCGATCTCTGGCAGCAGATCGTGGAAGCCTGCTCGGTGAAGTTGGTAGTATTGCCAATTGAATGACGTCCACGTTCACCGGAATTGTGAGCCGCAGACCGAACCGCTATTGTAGCTCCCGCAATGGTGTGTCAGTCAGTTCGTGGTGACAAGGAGGGCGCATTCTCATCGCTTCACTTCCACTCGTATCCGTATCCAAGCACCAATACAAGATCTTCGAGCTCCATCACCTTCTTGACTGGGTCTTCAATAGGGTTGCCGCCTTCTTTGCGACTGACCTTGACCTTCCAGCACAATGGCGGGTCCGTGGGCACGATTTTGATCCCGGCGGCAGACACGTCTTTTTGGCTGAAGTGGAGACCGCCGTAGGTGTCGCTCGGGCTGAGAGACATCGGTATAGATAAAGGCGGAGATGGCTCCGGCGGAGGAGGTGCTTCAGGGAGTGGCGGCGTCAGAGTCACCTCGTAGTCCTCTTCGCTCAAGGGATCACTGCAGCGGGCGAGTAACACGAAGGTATTGATTTTCAACGTCTTCGCTGCATCTCGGTGCGGGAAGAGAGCCGTCGACATCTCCAGTTCGAAGACGTTGCCATTGGCGGGGATCGCCGGATTGAGGAACCGGGACCAGGCCGCCCCGAAATCACGCCGCAGGTCCAACGCCAGGAACAAAGGTACAGGCATGTCTGTGTCAGGATATTTGCGAAGATGTGTGTTCGCATTGTTCTTGAATACTCCTGTATCTTCACGTGCGGTATACCTGACGTGCAGGATGGCATCATAAATCGAGCCGTAGTCGAACTGACGCAACGGTCTACCGAAGTCTTTGTCTGTGGCAGAGAAGTCGCTGAACAGCTCGATCGACCACTCGCTGATTGCTCCCGCTCCCTCGAAAGGAAGGTAGCGTTCGTCGCGGAAGCCGAGTTCGAACACGCCGCTGTCATTCTGGCCGCTGCTGGCGGCGATGGCTTTGACAGGGACATTGTTCTCGACGAAGCGCGTGTCGTCGGCCGGCACACCCTCTTCAGCGTTTCGCGCATAGCCGTTGGTGCCATTGTTCGTATTGATGCGCACGCTGTTCTTGAGGAGCCGAAGGGTGCAGGAGATCGTCGTGTATGGGCCGGCTACGCAAGGCAAGGTCAGGCTGACCGTCTTGATGCGGCGGAAGTAGTGGCCGGGGTAGTCGAGGTCGAAAAGCTCCTCTGGCATCCGGAAGAAGCAGCGACCCGTCTCGCGCAGCTGCACCAGCGCGAGCGGATCCAGCTGGAGCAGCGAAACATGTTTCGTCAGCTCGAACTCGCGCCGGTTCTGCTCCAGATAGGCAGACTCCAGGCGCCGCAGATCGTACTGCAACTTCTCACCAGACAAGAGGCCTTTCTTCAGGCTGTCCCAGTAGCCAAACTGGATGTAGCTGCTGTCCTGCAAGCCCAGCTCGAAACGCAAGCAGCGCTCCGCTCGCTTCGCCAAATCGTAGGCCAATTTATAGCTCTGAAAATACACGCCGGAAATCTGCCCCACTTGCCATTGGTACAGTTCCTGGCTGGTGTACTTGGAGCGCATGAATTCATCAGTCGACTTGGCATTTTCAATCTGGATGAGATGGTTATCACGCTCCTTTGTCGCAATGTTGAAGCGAAGCTCGGCGGCGGCTATTGACTTCTTGATTTGGTCCAATTCTTTGTTGGCGAGGCGTTCCTGGAGTTTCCAGTCATCCCATCGGCGCTCGTAGCCCGCCTGGGTTGCAAGAATATTTGCTTCAGAGTGCAAAATTCCGCCCAGCCCACTAAAAAACGCAGCCCAATTGAATGCGGAGTCACCTACGTTTCTTCCGCCAAACTTGGCAGTGGCAACGGGCGTGCCAAGTCCTGACACACCAACGTTAACTTCAGGTAAAAAATGGGACGTACCTGCTGTCGCATTCAATGTAGTAGCGACAATTTCCGACACAATTCCAAGCTTGTTTAACGTAGTGGACAGGTCTTCACCAAAGCTGACCTTCTCAATGTCGCGGTAATAGTCACGGCGAATCGTAATGAGTTCCTCATTCTTGATGACCCCGTCCCAATTGGCCTTGGCTTCCTCAATCTGCTTCTCCCTAACATTTGTCACAGCTTCCAAGAGGCGGATTTCCTGCCCTTGCCGCAGCAGCGCCAGCGCTTCGGCATCTTTCTTTTCCAGCGCAGAGAGCAATGCACTACCGAGCGCCTTCACGTCGTTGCAGACCTCGTTGGCTTTTTGCAGCAAGACATTGAAGCGATAGAGCGGCAAGGGGGCATTCAGGTCGGCAAGGGCAGCAGCGACATCCACGCCGCCTGCCACGGCCTTGACCAACGCGCCAGGGTCGATCGGAGGCTCGAACAGCGCCAATTGGCGTACGACGCCCTCGATATTCATGCAGTGCCGGATCTTGTACAGCCGATCGGACACCGTGTCCCAGTAGCCCAGCATCATCTCGTTGTGGGGAATGCAGAAATACAGCGTCGGTAGCGGCGGCGACTCTGCTCCTTGTCCCCCTGTCCCTGATGGTGCCGGAATCAGGTTCTCCACTTGCACGAGGGCATTGGCGAAATCGTCAAGACGCTCCTCCAGTTCGTTGAAGCTCTCGAGCGGCGGCTTGACCTGCGGCGGAATTTTCTTCGGCTTTGGCCCGAGGATTTCGGCTGCGAGAATGTAGAGTTGTGTCGCCTCGTTGATGCTCTCCATGCTGTCCTGCCGGAAGAGGTAGTCGCCCCAGGCGATCAGGTTGTCCAGGTACTTCATGACAACGGTCTTCTGGTAGGCCACCGTGCGATAGTTGGCTATGCGATGCGGCTCGAACGGGTTCTTGCGCCAGTCTTCCACCTGCTTGTCGAGTTCCGTCTGTAAAGAGTTGGGGTTGCCGTTCTCCTCGGATAGCATGCGCAGGATGTTATCTATGCGCTGCTGCTTGTACTTTTCGTCGGTCATCTCGAAGAAAGGCTTTGTGATCCAGTACTTGCTCATCACCGAACCGCCGTCCACCAAACTCTCGACGCCGATAGGGTTGAAGATGAAGTGGTACCAATCGCGCGCCTCTTCGAAGCGCTGGTTCCTGCTCAAGGAATTGGCGATGAGCAGCGGTGCGTGGAAAAAGATCTCCCAGTTGTAAGACGAGTAGGCACCGTCCGGATCAAAGTCAACGACCTCCCTGGGGTAGCACTTTTCGCTGGCCCAATCGACCACCTGGGATGTCGGTTGATAGATGCGTTTGAAGCTGAACCCGTTGTTCAGGTTGTCCAAGAGCTGCGTCTCTCGCTTCATCAGGCCAGGAACGCCCTCCAATGGGTTGTGGACAAGCTTGGCGAAGTCGCAGATAAACGGATGATAGAAATTCTTGAAATGAAACTGGGCAGACTGGAACTTCAAGAGCGACAGCCCGCCCAGGTAGAGATGGACGCCTTTCATGAAGAACTGGATGCATCGTTCCCTCCACTCCTCGTCGTCGAAAGGGGGCAACATCTCGCTGGGGATTACTTTGTTGAATAAAGCCCCTAGGTCCGAGCGTGCTGTTGCGTTCAAGGTCTCGAGCTTGAAGTCATCGACCAATTCTTTGATCAGGTCGCTGAAGGACTTTTCAGCATTGCTGACGATACCTTTGATCTCGGGGTAGTAACGCAGTGTGCCTTGGCTCTCCGTATCCATAATCACATATGGCTTTCCTGTCCATAGCGACGGCAAAACAAAGAACGTGCGCCTCTGGTCGTTGTAGAAGAATGGCAACCATGACCCCGTCGGCACCTCGACCCGATCGCCGTAACTATTACCTGCCATCTTTAGTATTGAAACCCATGCCCACCAGCCGTCGTACAAGCATTGGTCGAAATAGGAGAGGTGCCCGGGTGGAGAGACCCGGAATATCCCGGGCGTTTGCTCCAACAACTGGGTCAAGCTCGTGGCGCTGTCACCGAAATCGAGGCTGGAGGGTTCCAGCGCGAGATCATTCCCAACATCCGTGCGGACAGGTAATTCCTCCCACTTAAGGAATTTCGTGTCGTCGCCTGTAGCGCTACGTTCCGGTCGAATGGCGTGCTTGAACATCCCGCTGAACGAGTCCAATTGCGGTACGCCCCTGCAGCCGGAAACCTCGAAAGCCCGACCCAAATTCTTATCTTCCCCGCATCCTAGGGATGCCGTAGGATAGTTGTCCCGGTCGACGCTGTAACCGTAGTACCGGATGTAGAAGTGCCCATCGATAAGACTCCGGTCTACGGGGAAGAAATTGTAGTTCGCCTTGACGATCTCAGTGGTGTACGGGTCACTCAGATCAAAGTCCTTCGACGTCCTTTTTGGCGTCCACTTGCCCTGGCGGTAATCGCTAACAGCGAGCTGCAGCTTGAGCTTTTTCGAGGCCGGCTTAAGCTTGGCACTTGTGTCATCCTTCCCGGGGATCGGAATGTCCTTACTGTTCTCCACTTCATCCGGCACTTCCGTGAAAACCGGCCAGCACAGGAACAAACGGTTGTTGATGACAGCCGGCACGAGATAGTCGCCCTGAATATCGAGGTCAACTTTCTCCCAGGGCGTCCATTGCCGATAATCGTAACGCCGGTAGTAATAGATGTGCGGTTCGGCCCCTTTCGTTCGGCCGAACACGTGCACGATCGCGTCGCCGCCGTTGTCTTCCTGGTAGAAGCCGGCGATCTCGAGTTGGGCGACCGCATCAAGCTTTTCCAGGTAGTTCGCGAAGGCTTTTTCGACAGAGTCCTGATTGATCTCGTTCTGAAGGAGTTCATTTTCCAGGTCTTTAAAGAAGGATGATCGGTCCTTCTTGAGCTCCGGCTCGATCCAGTTCTCGGGCCACAGAAATACCTTGCGATTTGCCACCCAGACCTGAAACTTCCGCATCCATTTCCACCAGCGCCACGCACTATCGCCGCCCGTGCCGTCTGCCTTCACCACCACGTTCGGCTCAAGTCCCATGAAGCAGCGCTGCACGAAGAGCTGCACCGATCCGGAGGCCTGCACGAGGCGGCTGGTAAGCTGGCCGGCCGACATCTCGACATCGAGGAGGTAATAGGCGTACAGATCGTTCGTGTTCTCCCACTTGCCTGTGGGGGCATCGGCGGGCTTGGCTCGGGTGAGCAGATAGGTCGTCAGCGCATCCCGTTTGCGCTCGCGCAGCGTATCCTGGATCTCCGAGCTCAGCACCGCCCATGTGTCGCTGCCAAACTTGGAGGCCAGCAGGTTCTTGAGTTCCTTCGCGTGATCAACGGTCATGGTTGCCGCGGCGAAGCGCTTCACCCTCTCTGCACCGCCGTTAAGACTTTCGCCGAAATGGAAGGCCTGACGCATGCGCTCCCAAGTCTCGGCACGTAGGTAATCATTCGGATACGTCGGGTCCAGCGAATCGACCAAGCTGAGCACGCTCGCCTGGGTCCAAGCTTCATTCAGCGACTCGACATCCTTTGCAAACTCGGCCTTTTCGTACGTGCCGCCGTCCAGCTTGACCAGCACTTCAAGCAGCGTCGCGCCGGTCTCGGGCAGCTTCTCCCGAAGGCGCAGGAGTCTGGCGGTACTCAGGACGCACTCAATCGGCGCCATCGCCGAGCCGGCAACCAAGGGCAGCGTTGCGAAATCCAGGAGCTGTGCGCCTGTAGTCAGATTGCGAAGCTGTTTCCACTCGGCCAAAGTCAGTTTCCACTTCTTGCAGAGCGTGGCAACGCGACTGGCCCAGAACCAGCCATCGAAAGTGGGCGCGCACGCGGCGTAGTCCACGACACCAGCCGTGGCGGCGAACTCGCCCGTCAGATGCACGAGCAGCGTCTCGGGAAGTATCCCGCGGACTATCTCGTAGTCGGCCAGCAGGTCGCGCGTGAGATCCTCGGTCAAGCCCAACTTCGCGCTCGCCTGTCGAACCACCAGGTTCTGAGAGAGGTAGACCAAGCCCTTCGTCACCGCCACCGCCATGTTGTGACGCAAGTTGTCCACGGCCGGCGGGATCAGATTGCGGAGCGGGAATATCAGATCGACGTCCTGTAGCCAAAGCTTCTCAGGCGGAAACACGCCCACGGTGGGCTGAGTGAACAGCGAGTTCACGGCGCTGAGATAGTCGTTATTAACCGAGAGCTTATCGAGCGCCGCCTTGTCGGCGACCGACAGAATTCCGGTGACGCGCAGTACACGTTCCTCGCTGTCATATGAGATCTTCTGGGCCAGGGCTGGATCGGCGAGCGTCCTGAAGTCCAACCCATTAGGCAGGTTGGCAAGGGCTGCCGTGAACACCGGATCGAGGAACTTCAAAGCAAGACGCGGAGTCTGGAAGAATTCCTCGATGGCGTGCAGATAGGCGGGGATACCGGTGACGGCTTCGAGCGACGCATCGGTGAGCAGCATGATTCGCTGAGCGTCCGTCATCAGCCCGGTGAAGTGCAGCGTCTTCGTTGCCTGGTCGTAGCTGATGCGGATATCAGTCTTGATTGCCTCTGGAAAATCGGTAAACGCATCCGGCAACCCGGCCACTACCACGCGATCCATCTGCACCTCGTCACGCAGCGTATCGACAAAGAACTTTGCCTCAGCCTCGTTACGGTTCAGTTGTTGCAATTGAGCGGTCAGAATCGCCGGCAGGCGATCGATGCCTGCTGCCGGATCGTATTGGTCACGCATCGTCCGCAGTTCCGTCAGCAGCGCTTTGAGGAAAACTGCAGCTTCGACTTCAGCGGCAGTTCTTTCCGAGCCATCGGCCGCAAGCAACCAGTTCAGTTGCTCCGGCGTGAAGCCCATATCCCTGAGTTGGTCGACCTTCTCGATGAAGTCCAGAACCGCCTTTGGATTGGCAAAGCTCGGGTCCCACTGTTGAGGATCGATTTGCCTTGTGATGTCCTGCTGAAGCAGCTTCAGCAAGGTCTTCCATGCAGCCGCCTTGAGTTTGAGCTGTTTCGCGAGCCAAGCATGCCGCCAGAGGCATGACAGGTTCTTCAGCGTGAGGTCTTCGCCGATGTAGCGGTCGCCGTTCGATGCGCGGGTTAGGCCAGCGAGCAGATCAAGATCCGTTTCGCTCAGGCCCAGAACCGAGAGGATGACCGCGCGGCGGTCTTGGTCGGAGATCTTCTTCAGCGTTGGTTCCGCGACGGACACCGCAGTGACCTCGAACGCCGGATCGAGCGGCTGGATGAGCTTCCGGTTCAGAAACAAGGTTTGGTAGAGCCCGTCGGCTCGCTTCTCGTGAGCTTTGGTGAAGCGCGTCTCGGTGTTGAGGTCGCCGCACAGCGCGCAGAGTTGTTCGATGGTCGCTTTTTCGCCCAGGCGGTTCCTCAGCCGGGCAAAGTGGAAAAGATTGATCAAGAACGCTTCGTCGAGCGCGCCGGCGCCGATGCCGGAATGACGGATGACCAGATCGACTTCCCACATCTTCCAGCCAGCCAGCTTCCGCCACAGGCGCAGGAAACGGTGGATACGGTCGAGGCTGGCGCCATTCAATCCCTGGAGCACCTTCTTGTCGGTATCGCAGGACCCATCGAGATGTTGAATGAAGATGCCACCACCTTGATTGAGGAACTTCAGATCGAGTAGAGCGAGTAGCTCGTCGTATTCGAGGCCGGACTTGTCGAGAAAGGTCTTGACGATGGCGACGCGGGGCGTGTGTGGAAGCAAGGGCGCCGTAATGAAGCTCGTGTCGAGCCACTCGGAGTTGCCTGTCTCGCCCCAGATTGCCTGCTGGTCGGAAGCCGTGACGTCCCCAAGGATCAGGCGCTTCTCGTCGAATGTGGCGACCGCATCGCAGCCGATGCCAAAGTATTCTGCAGCAATATCGCTGTCCGTCGGGTTGCAAGGCGCAACCGGCCCGCGGAACGTGCGCATCAGATCCCAGCGTTGCACATTGCATTTCTTGAATGCGGCTCTGGTCTCCTCGCCGAACAGATCGAAGGGCAGGCTCCAGGGAAAAGACGCCTGCCGCAATCTTTCATAGGCCTTCGGGTTGACATAGGCGGGATAGGTTCGCAACTGCTCGCTGTCCGCCTTGGTATTAGGCAGCAACTTCGCGAAAAGGCCGCCGGCCGTGTTCTTCGTCAGGAGATAAGTCGCGTCGCTAGCGTGGACTAACCATCCATCTCTTGCCGGATCGGTAAGATCGACATGGGTGATAGAACTT
Source organism: Synechococcus sp. UW140 (assembly GCA_943371515.1). Taxonomy (GTDB): domain Bacteria; phylum Cyanobacteriota; class Cyanobacteriia; order PCC-6307; family Cyanobiaceae; genus Regnicoccus_A. The sequence continues at coordinate 120,548 of CALRVC020000001.1, forward strand.
ATGTCCCCCAGGTCGATTTTCTGCTTTCCATAATTGGCCGGTTTCGTCTCGTCATCCGTCACCACAGCCTTGAAGGCATTGGCGACGTCAGTCCTGGCCGTCTTGGCGTCTGCGGAAATGCCACCGATGCCCGCCAGCACCAGATCGTTGTCGCCATCTGCATCCACTACGGCTTCCAGCACCTCGCACACGACATCCACGTAAGGCAACGTCGTGTTCGCGTTCTCGCAATTCAGCTCGAGGTAGCCCAGATCGGGACGTCGCTTGAACAGCAAGTCCTTGACCGAAACAAGAGGAGGTTTCGCTTCCCTGTCACGCAGGAACATCAGCAGATCGGCGAAGTAGGCAGCCGGACTCAGCACCGAGCGGCACTGCTCGCAGTGGCAGATATCCCCGGACTGAAAGAGGTTCTCCCAGTTCGGAAACTTCGCCAACTCCCCGCCGACGTTGTTCAGCACAATCGGCAGCGTCGCCGGATCGAGCGCCATGAAGTCGCCGATCAAGGTCATCACCGCCGCGTGCGTGTCGGCCGCGCGGCTCCAGGCCTGACGGGCGCTCTCTTTCGAGAACCCGGCGCGATTCGCGTAGCGTCTCACAAACTGGGTTTCGCCAAGCCGGTAGATCATCTGGGCCGAGTGGAGTCCGTCGGCCAGCAGCGCATCCGCCGCCTCAAAAGTCGGGGCCAGCTTGAAGACTCGCTGCACCGCCTTGAGTTCGAGCCGAAAGGTCTTGTCCTCTGCCAGGCCCTCGAACTCGGCGCTGATGCGCTTGCTCAGGAAATCGTCCACCGGTGTTCGCAGCAGGCTGAACTCGGGATGGCGTTCGATGATGCGGCCCAGTGCCTCAGCGTGGCGGATGCCGCGCACGCCGCCATTGCCCAAGGCGCGCGACAGTCCGCCTGCGAACGCGGTCGTCGGGAAGGCCTCGCGGAACTCACGCTCCAGAGTCTTCGCGTAAATTTCAGCCTCCGGCAGCCGCACAGATCCGGTTGACTCGCTCAGGCGCAGAGGAATCCTGATTTTGCCGGCCTCGTGATTGCGTTCGATCAGCTCGATCCATTCGCGCTCGCTTTGCTTCGCAAGCGTGCGGATCGGTTCGGGCCGGCGGATCTTGAACTCGTCCTTGAGCATTCTGACCACGGAGAAGTCGCCCCGGGTCAAGTCAGCCAACTGATATGAGGTGCGCAGGTCGGCAATCTGCGTATCATTGAAGGCCGTGTCCTTCTCCAGGGCCGCCAGCAACTCAGCCGTCAACGCCTTGTGCTGGTTGAACAACAGCGTGAACTTCGCCTGCTTGTCTGCGCTGTCGATGCCCGCATCGTCGAGGGCCATCCTGGCAAAAGTAGGCGACGTTGTATCCCCCAGGGCGAAGCGCGCGGCGAGCTTGAGAAACGTCTCGGTCCACTCATCGCTTCGCTCTCTTAGTTGAGCCGGTATCTCTCGCTTGCTGAAGCTGGCGGCAAGTGCCTTGCGCACCGTCAGGGCGTCCAGCGATGGCAGGGCAGTCGAGATCCTTGTCAGGTTGTCTTTCAGACTCGCATTCTCGGCGTACCCGAAGAATGAACCTCCCAACAGCGCAAACCAGAACTCCGGTTCGATGTCAAGGCCCGCCAGGCGGAGCGCGAGAACGAACCGGGCCAACACAGGTTTCTCGAAGCCTGTCCGTCCTGACAGGAACGTAAGATCCTGGCGTTCCGGGTTCTCCTCCAACTCGTCGATGCGTGCGCCCCGGAGCAGCGGTTCCAGGGTGGACTGGATCTTCTCAAACACCGTGGGCGGTACTCGCCGCTCGATTGGAATCGTTAGATCGACCTTGGCCTCCTGTGGCGCGTTGAACAGCACCGGCGAGGCGACCAGGATCGAGCCATCGGCATCGAGAGCCTTGACGACCAGATCGGCGACTCCGTGCTCGCGACTGAGCAAATGCCTTTCGGAGTACTCGATCCGGTACGCCCCACTCCGGTCGGTCTGCGCCTCACCGAGCCCTTGCTCACGCCGCAGGTCACGGTCGACTGCTACGACCTTCACCCCCACCGCCGACGATCCATCCGCCAGGCTGACCCTCCCCCGTACCTCGAACCTAGGTTGCTCGGGGTGTGGCTCCTCCGTGAGAAGCCCAATTTCCCTCAGCAGGCGATTGAAAGCCCCAGCCGTGCGTTCATCGACTGCGCCAGAAACCTCTAATCCCCGCTCTCGCTGGAACTGCTGCACCAGCCAGCTTGTGGTGTCAGTGTAGCTCTGACCCTCTCGCTCGCGTTGTAGAAGGAGCAGGCGTCGCTGGCGGCTCTGCGGTGGCTGATCGTTGATCAGGGCCTCACGGCTGATGAGTTCTAACAGTGCTTCCTGCAGGTCAGCCACTGCAGAACCACTGTTGCCTTGGTTGAGTGGAAAGGAGACTCGGTTCATTGATGTCCGCCACTGATTGGATAAAGCAAAATACAGAGCCGAATTGAGATCACATCTTCATGCTGTCTCTCTGCCTAGCACCCAAATGCCATCGATGATCCTTATTCCTACTTACACTATTTATAGTGGCCATGGCTGGCTCTGAATGGCGCGTTATCCATCCGGAACCTCAAGTATCGTTACAAGTGTTTAGCTACAGGTTTCTGGCTGAGAACGTCATCGCTTTCAGAAGGCCCTATCTCCTGTTGTGCGAAGCCCCATTCATCGTGCAGGGCCGCCCAAAAGTGTGCCCGAGGAGACCTTGGCGGGCCTGCCAGCATGGGGGACTCCTTCGGAGAAGGCTTCGCCAACGGTCGGCGGGAATGGCTGCCCTCCATGCCCGAAACCCAAGTCAGCGCAACAGAAGACAGCGCTCCGAGCGATCTGATCAGTTTCTTCAAGGCCATACCTGATGGTCGATTCCGGCGTGGGGTGCGTTATCCGCAGTGGTTCCTGCTGCCGGTGGCGGTGCTGGGCATCCTCAGCGGCTGCCGCAGCTCCCTTGATCTGGAGCGGTTTGCCCGACGGCACCGGGAAGCGTTCAACGAGTCGCTGTGGCTGGACTACAAGCGCTGGCCTTCCGATGCCACCTTTCTCTACCTGTACCGCTTCGCGGAAGCCGCGGGCTACGGCCAGGTGCTGCAGGCCTGGATGATCAGCCAGATCCCTGGTGGGGCAGAGGGTTTGGACCAGTTGGTCTGCGACGGCAAGACCCTGCGCGGCTCCGCGCTCGAAACCGGAGATGGCAGCCACCGCTTTGTCGCCCAGGTCACGGTTTACGCCCGTGCACTCGGCATCGCCCTGGCCCAGAAGGCGTACGACACCGGTGAATCGAGCGAGCGGGCAGCCCTCAAGGAACTGCTGGCCAGCCTGGATCTCGAGGGTGTTCTGATCCAGGCGGATGCGCTGCACACCACGCAGGCGTTTTTCACTGGTGCTACTCCTGCGGAGAAGACTTCGTCTACGCCCAGTGGGCCGACCTCCTCCTGACGGTCAAGGGCAACCAGAAGACCCTGCACCGGCAGATCCGCAGCCAGTTTCAGGGAAAGCGCCAGATCCCGTTCATCGCATCGGATCACGACAAACGGCATGGACGCGAGACGACCTGGATCCTGCGGGCCAGGGAAGCGCCAGAGGACATCAAGGCGAACTGGCCCGGCTGCAGCTGGATCGTGGAGCTGATCACCACCGGCAGCCGCAACGGCAAGCCGACCGAACAGGCCCATTATTTCCTCCCCACCCTGCGAACCAGCCCCAAGGCCATGCTGCGCCTGGTGAGGCAGCGCTGGAGCATCGAAAACGAGTGGCACTGGGTCCGCACTGTGGGATGAACCTCCTGCGTCGAGGAGGATTCTGCTCGAACCATGCCGGCCAGCAGGAGCTGGCCCATAACATCAGCCGGATGCTGGCGCTCGGAGGCGTGAACGCGGCCTGATCAGACTTTTAGGCAACCCTGGGGGCGCCACGACCGCGTTCACCCGAGGCTTGGCTGAGCGCTCCTATTCCAGGGTGCCGTGCCGGAGGTGATGATCCTCAAGGGACGGCCTCATGGCCATGCTCTCGTCTCAGACCATGCGCCGGCCCTCCTGCTGCCAGTGCACATCCTGTGCCAGCAGTACCGCACCCACCAGGCGCGTAATCGCCATGTCGTCTCGCGGCAGGCCTGTGGCTCCAGGGATCATCTCATCCGAGAGACGAGGGTGTTCGTCAGGTTCTGTGTCCTTCTCTTTGCGATGTTACCCTTCGAATCCAGTGGATGAAGTCTAAGCTCGACATTACGACGGAATGTCGTGAAAGCCAAGTCCGCAACTAATCAGGGCGGGGAAGAGTTTGAGCCGACTAATCGTGGACTGTGCCCCATTCAAAGCTCCGGCGCGCCGTCCGCGAATCAGATGAAGCCGACAACGCGAAACGTGCGGGGCTCCGCATGGTGGCCGGGTTTTAGACTGCTCATGCTGGTTCTCCTTCGGGACGGCTATTGCAGCGTTGCTACTTAGCGGAGAGCGTTAATCGAATCTGTGAAGAGCTCAAGTCAACTAATTGTGGCCTGCCCTATCATCTCATTGTTTCCTCTTCTTCTCATTACCAGGCCGAACCCCATGGGAAAAAATACTGGAATCCATTCGGAGAAAGCACAACTATTGGCTGATCCCAAAGCACCGCGGACGCACTTAACCGTGACAGGCAACTGATGCAAGGTGATTTACTAACTTCCATAAAGTCAATTCCTGGTTGTAGAAATAGTTGTTGCGCCTCAGCATGGCAAGCATTGAAAGAGCCGACAGCCCCTGGGAGATCGCGTCCGTGGGGCGTAAAAGGGGTGCCGTTCAGGTTGTGATAATTCCAATTCTCGACGGCTGGATTAAAGTCACCAATCTGCGAACGTTTGCCCCAACCACTCAATGTAGTTAATCCGCCAGAACTAGCAGCTACGGTCTTATTGCCTTTAACCTCTGGCAGCACAGTTGGCGAAACATCTGAAGACGACGGCCAAGCGCCTGCAGGGGGTTCTAGGTTCGCAGGTATATGAGCTACCGGCTTTCCTCTGGACACACTGATGCTTACGCTAGGAGCAGTTGGCGGCTCGGGTGCCGCCGCAATTGCTTCCGACAATGGATCACTGGAAGAACCCCTTCCAGAAATCGCCACAGCCACAGTAGCGAGCGCAGCTACGCGATTGCCCTTTTCTATAGATTCATCGATCGGAAGCCCGCTAGCCATGTACATCCCGGCTAAGGAACCGCCAAGACCCCTCACTGGGATCGCGCGCGGCAAAGGTTCAATTGCATCAATAAGCCCCTGCTCTCCTGCGGTTTCACAAGAATAGCAACGATGACTTTCACGATCCTCGAATTCTGCTCGAGCTATCTCTCCTTCTATGTATGCGTCAAGCGAAAGAGCATCAAGTTTGGGTGATGGCTCTTGTCGTCTATCAGATAGGATAGACTTGGGTATTCTGGGAGACTTTGAAGGTTGTAGGCTTTCCGGCCTCTTCGCTTGGACGACCGCATCCCCAGAAGGACTCCCACGCACAGAGGTCAGCGCGCCAGCGTCAAGATAATTCTCAGGTCGAGACACCTGCTGCTGTTCGTCACAGACACCCTGCGTGCCAGTGGGGTCTGTGATGATCAATGGGTGATCACCTGCATATCGATAGGTGTTCGCCCCGTCAACGAGTCCTCCTGGATCACAGCTCACCCACCTTCCCAACCACGACGCGTAGTACCTGGCCCCGTGATAGTTCAACCCAGTCTCCTCATCCCGCTCCTTGCCCGTATACCGATATCGCTTCGCCGCCGCCTTGATGCCCTGATCCACCGCCTGATACGACGTGCTTCCATACGGGAAATACTCCTCATATGAAATGACGCTGCCTTTGTCGTCCAATTCGAGACTGGCTGAACCCAAGTGATTGCCGAACTGGTAACGGATCAGTTGCGGCGGTGAGCCATCGTCGCCCTGAGTGCGCGTCTCAACCAACGCGACGCGCTGCTTGTCGTCCATGATGTGCAGCGTCTCGCGTTCTAGTTCGACGGCGGCGCCGCTGCCGTCGAACTCGCGGTAAACTTCAAAGCCCCCAAGGTAGATGCGCTCGGCCTTGCGTGAGCCGTTCTGCCGCTCGGTTACCTTGCGCGTGCGCTGGCCGCCGGCATCGTAGACATAGAAGGTGGTCTCCGGCACCTTGTCCGGCGGTGGTGTCGCATTGACGACTTGCCGCGAGGTCGCACTTAACTGGTCCTTGAAGTCCCACTGCATCAGCGAGAGGTGCGGCATGCCAGTCATGTTGCCGTGCGCATCGTAGCTGTAGGGGTTCGTCGTTGCGCTGACGCTGGTGCTGCTCAGCCGGTTGCTTTGCTTGGCGGCCTCGATCAGGCAGGTTTCGCTATAGGCATACGTACGCGTCCAGTCGCCATTGGCCGCTTGATGGATGAGCTGTTCGAAATTGCCGACCGCGTCGTACCAATAGTGCTCGGTGTAGTTGCGCATCGCCTGGCCGTCGCCGGGATGTGGCAGGTTGATGCGAAGCTCATCGTTCCAGGTGGTTTCCGGTGGTTTCCCTAGCTGGCCGATATGCTCACGGCCCGCGGCGCGGATGAGGCGATAGATCGCGTCATAGTAGTAATCGCAGTCAGGCCGCACGACCTGGTTGTTGTAGTAGACGGTCTGCTGTGCGTCGTCGCGGATGTGGGTGATGTTGGCGGCGGGGTCGTAGGTATAGAACAGGTCCTGGAATACCATGCCGACGCGGCTGGTCTTCAGATGCACCAAGCGGAAGGTCAGGTCGTCATAGGTGAACTCCGTCAGCGCGCCGTTGCCGAAGGCAATGCGCGTGCGCTGGCCCTTGGCGTCGTAGTCGATGTTGGTGACGGCCTGCAGATTCGCCACTGTCGGGTCGAGCAAGGAAGAGGGTTCCGCAGCCTGACCCAGCCAGGCATCCACGCGTTCGAGAAGATTGGCCTCGTTGTAAGTGGGCTGGATGACGTTGATTCGGGTGACGGACTGGTTGCCATGCGGCGCGACCACCTGGATCGGCCGATTGAGCGCGTCGTAGCGGGTGCTGCTGGCAAAGCGTTCTGTTTCCAGTTCGGGCGGGGGGTCCTGCGACCAGTCCGGCGTGGCCTTGTAGTCCCACAGCAATTGCCGGCTGCCGCGCAGCAGGTTGCCCTTGAAGTCATGCGCCTCGCTGGTCACGACACCGGCCGTGTCGTAGTGCTTGTACGGCCTGCCGCGCAGATTGGCCTGCAGGACCTGAGCGGCAGCGAGGCCGCTGCCGGGGGATTCGCCGTAGAGGGTTTGCGCGAAACAGATGTCGCTCGCAGGGTTCTGCCCGGCGGCGCCGATGACGAACGAGCGCGACGGACGACGCAGCACGTCGTACTCGGTGCGCACACGATGGTCACGGCTATCCCAGGCGCGGATCGGCTTGCCGCTGACATCGCTCAGCATCCAGCGCTCGCCCGCCTCCATGCTGGATTGATGGATGCGGTTGCCGAGCATGTCGTAGACGTAGCGCATGACGACACGCCCCTGGTTGTCGCCTGCCTGCTCGATGGCATCGCGCACGGTGCGCTGGTTGCCTTCGATGTCCAGCTCCATGCGGGTGGCGAAGCTCTCTTCGGTGCCGTCGAGGGCATGGCCGGGGCATACGACGCGGTTGCGGGCAACGGAGAGAAACGGACGGCCCAGGGCGTCAAAGTGTGCCGTGATGGGCGTGTCGGCGTGGGCAGCGGCGCGTTCGGCCGCCCGCTTCTCATCACCCCCAAGGCCATTGCTGAGGCGCTGGTCGTACCAGGTTTCCCACGGCAGGCCTGGCTTGGCCGCCAGCGCCTGAAAGTAGTCGGCCACATAACCGCCGATGTCAGCGTCGGAGCGCGGGTCGCCGGTCTGCCCGTTTCGAGCGGCGCAGGTGTCGTTCACATCCCAGGTGGTCTGCCGCCAGGGGTCGAACACCACCTTTTCGTAGGTGTGGTTCGGGTGCAGCGTGGCAATCACCCGCTCGGCCGGGTCATAGAACAGCACCGGGCTCACGCCAGTGATCACGCCAAACTCGAAACCGTGGGTGCCTGAAAAGAACGGCTCGTACTGGCGCACCGGCTTGCCCTTGTTGTTGAACACCGACCAGCCGCTACCCACCCAACGGGGATTCACTTCCGGCGCCTGGGGATCGTTCCCATCCAGTGGGCCGGGCTCGGCCTGGATCTTCTTCTGGATCTCGCGGCCGAAGCCATCGGAATAGCTGAAGCTCACCTGCAGCTGGCTCTGCTGGCCCGCCTCCAGATCACTCATATGGGTTTCGCGGGCGATGGTGGCCGCCAAGGCGGGCTGGCCGAGCCGCCGGTAGCGATCGAGGTCATAGACGATCCGCGTGGTTGCGTCTGCCAGCAGGTTGTGGGTGGCGACGGTGGCCTGGGTTCGCTTCGGGTCGGCGGCGGCCTCCACTGGAACCGCCACGAACCCGTCGATTTCGCTCTGGCTCAGGTCTGCCATAAAGCCCGACAGAGAGTCCCCCTCCACCGGCGATGGCAGCGGCTTGCCCATCACGGCGGTGCCCACCACCATCCCCAGGGCATCAAAGGCCACCTCCGTTTGGTTGCGGTTCGGATCACTCACCAGTGCCGGCTGCAGCACCCGATTGTCGTTGGATTCCACCGTGACGCGGTTGTTCAGGGCGTCACGGGTTTCCGCCATCAGCAGCTCGTGGTCGTCGTAATCCACGAAGGCGTGCTGGCCGAAGGGATCGCGAGTGCGCCGCGGCAAGAAGAAATGCTGTCGCGCTTCGGCCAGCTCGGCAGCCGGTGCATCCGCCGGATCCGGTGAGAAGAAGCTCCGGCCCGACGGCAGCCACCAGTGGCCATCGCCATCGAGATCCAAATAGCCGCCCTGATCCCCGCCCTTGCCGCCCAGCAGCTGGAAACGCTCGGCGTTCGGCAGCAGCTCCTCGGGAGCCTGACCCACGCGCGGCCGCTGGAACACCTCATTCAGCAGGCCGGGGGTGAAGGCCAGCTTGTAGCTCTCTCCCGGCAGGGCCTTGGATTCCAGCTGTCCAAGTTCCAGCAGCCGGTTGGGATCACCTGCGGCGACCCCCAGATCATCGGGTCGGTAGAGCGTACGTACCCTTTCAATCGGCCGGCGCTTCTGGCTGCCGCTGGCGATGGCCTCGTAGGCCACCTCCGGGCCGCTGAACCGATGGCGGAGCTTGCCCGGATCGGCGGGATCCGCCTCCACCAGGTCGCTCGCCTGGAAGCGTCCCTCCGGGCCGGTGGGGGTGAAGCCGGTGAGTTCGTAGGTCACCGACTCGCACGGCAGGGGTGCCCGATGGGCCTCCGCCGCTGCAATCGCGATGGTGACGCTGTTTTCGGTGTAGGTGAGCAGGGGGGTGGTCTGCTTGGCACGGTCTTCGTCCGTGGGTAGATGCGGATCCGGATGGCGCCGGCCGTAGCCGATGGCGGCCTGCTTGAGCCCATTGCCCCAGCCATCTACCTCCAGGGTGAGAGCGTGCTGGATGCGGGGATCCGCCGGGTTGCGCTCGTAGTGGTAGGTGATCGCCTCCAGTGGGTGGCTGAGGAACACGGCATGAGGGTTGGCGCCCCTGGGCTGCAACCTCCGCAGCGCCAGGTTTTGCTCGGCCACGGTGTAGGGAGTCTGGGCGCGTTCGATCTGTTCTGGCGTGGCGTTCGGGCCGGCGTCATCGGCATAGATCTCCTGCCGCAACATCGAACCTTTCAGGGCCCGGCAGGCTTCCCGCTCCTCTTCCAGACTCAGATCCGCAGGCAGCACCGTATCGGGCAGCAACTGGGCTGCAAACGCCGCATCGCTGAGCCCCGGCTCGCGGAAATATTCAAGGGAATAGTGCCGTGAGATGCGATCGCGATCCAGGAACACCCCGGTGTGGAACCAGGTTTTCGTGTGCACCGGGGGTTGGGTGTGGCCGGCTTCCTTGTTGAGATAGCCCTCACTGGCCGTGGTCTCTTCCGCCACAGCATCCAGCCGTTCGCTGTCCCACTGCTCCACCATGCCGAAGCCGCGAAACTCACGCTCGTCCCCATCGAAGTAGCCGTGGTGATAGGCGTAGCGGCTGATGAAGCGGTTGCGGCTGATGTGGTCGATTGTTTCGACCCGCTCCACCACTTGCACCGGAAACGGCAACCGCGTGATCCAGGGTTTGCCGTTGAGCTTGTCCTCCAGGTAGAAGCGCAGTGAAGAGCAGTAGCGCACCCGCGTTTCGGCGCCCAGATTGTTGATGCTGCTGGTGAGCAGATGGGGTTTCTGCTCAACCATCAGCTTCACGTAGCGCATCTGCCTGCCTGAATCGCCAGGCAATGGCGACGACCACACCAAACAGGCAGTGCCATTGCCCAGCAGATCCAGGGTCGTCACCTGGGCGGCATTGTGGATCGGCGGGAACACCGCCAGCGGCACCGCGGGGCTCCAGGCGTTGCCGGCCTGGTTGAAATACAGCCGCACGCCTTCAGCGTGCAGATAGATCAGGTCGGTGGTGCCGCTGCCGTCGATGTCGGCCAGCAGCAGCCGATTGGGATTGAACAGCTCCGGATGGTCAAAGCGGGGAGCGTTATCCATGCTCACCTTCGCCCCGAAGTGCCCATATCCCAGATTCGGCCAGTAACACACCTCCCCATTGCGGATGCGCACCACATCGCTGAGGCCATCTCCGCTGAGGTCGGCCAGGTGGATCGATTCAGTGCCATCGGCGAAGATCACCCGCGGCCCCTGCTCCTCATCCCAGGGCAGCGAAACCCGCTCAGCGGCGCCAAATCCCTTTTCTTCCATGGAGGGATGCCACACGAAGGCATCGGCTTCGCTGATTACCAGATCGGCATGGCCGTCGCCGTTGAGGTCGATGAAACGAAGATTAGGATCCCGAAAATCCCTGGTTGGCAGGCTGATGAAGGCACGGAAGGGCTGCCAGCCCTCGGCGCCGTCGTGCTCGTAGAGGCCCGGGACAGGTCCACCGAAGTTCACCACATCCGGCAAGCCATCGCCGGCTAGATCGAGGATCTCGGCTCCGCCCGCCAGGCTCGTGTTCGGCCGGCTGGCCACTGCCTCCAGCGGCGCGAAGGTGGCAACATCCGCCTGTTCATCGGTCCGCAGTCGTTGGCTGATCGGGCTGAGGTTCCGCTTGTAGAACCACTGCCCCGCCTGCTCGGTGAGGATGCCCGGCAGACCCTCGCCGTGCAGATCCACCCAGCGGTAGCTGCCGCCGTCCAGGCCGATCGGCAGGTTTTCGAGGCTGTCTGAATCCACTTCCTCCACCTGCTCGCCGAGCCGCGGCTGGCTGTAGCGGAACTCCAGCGGTGGCAGGCTCCGAGTGGTGGTGGTGCCGTTCTCTTGCTTCCAGCCTTTCTGCTCCACCAGCTTGAGGAAGCTGTAGATCGGCCTGCTGGCGATGGTGGGGTCCAGCTCGTCGTCGTAGGTGAAGTCGGTGCTGCGCACCACGCCGTCGTAGCTATCCGGGCCGGGGATGTGGTGCAGCATCAGCACCCGCTCGCAGCGGCGGCAGGTGCGTACCTCGAAGCCAGAGCGATAGCTGGAGAAGGCATCCGGCCGGTAGAACCAGGCATGCTCCGGTGAGTCGGTGGGATCGACCTCGTCCAGCTCGCCGTAGTCGAAGCGCACCTCGAACAGCCAGTCGGCAGCTGAGTCGCTGGGCGGTTCCTTCAGTTCGCTCAGTCGGCGGGGTCGCTCGCCTTGGGCATTCAGCAGCGTCTTGCGGTTGCCGTAGAGGATCCGTTGCAGGTAGCGCTGGGCAGTGCGGGTCTGATCGCTCGCTGCCCCCCGATTGCGCTGATGGGCGGCCTGGAACGGATCCTCCTGGCCGGGACGCAGCGTGGCGGCGCCGTCTTCCTGTTTGTAGAGGTAGCGGATGCCGTTGCCCTTGTCGTCGCGGCTTTCGCAGATCAGCCAGCTGAAAATCCGCTCCGGGTGCAACGGATCGGCAATACGGGAACGGGCATCCGCCCCATAGATGGTGAGGATGTTGTCTTTCGAGATCGAACGCCAGTGCAGATCAGCTCGCTGCTCGGCCTCGGGGCGCGGATCGCTGCTGGTGGGGATCCACTGCCAGCGCTCGATCCGTGCAAACAGGCCCTCGATGCGTGGCCGGTAGCGCCGCACTCGGTAGCCGTCGATCACGTCGTCGTGGATCTCCAGTCCGGCCAAGCCCTGGCGCAGCACCGGCACCAGGTCTTCCGCACCGGAGAGTACGAACACATCCGCATCCAACGGATCGCTGCTCCAGTCGCGGTAGCGGGGCAGGCCCTTGTCGGTTTTGCGGGTGATCGCCGGCATCGACAGGCTCCAGCCGAACCCGAAGGGTCCATTGCCGGCGCCAGAGTCGTAGCTGAGGCCCAACTGCGGCCCGAAGCCTGATCGCCCCGGGCTAGTGGCGATCGGCACCGACATCGAGCCGGTGCCGGTGACCGGGTTGGCGGCAAACTTCTCGCCCATCCCCCGAATCGCACCGCCCCCCTTGGGCAGGCTGATGCTGGGGGGCTGGATCAGGTGGGCCTGGTCTTGGCTGTTGCCGCTTTTTGACGCGCCTTGACCACCCCAAGCGTCAGCTTGCGTCCCCGCCGACGGGCCACCGCCTGTTGATCCTTGCTGGCTTGGTCTTGAAGGGGGGGGCGGTGCCATTCGCCATTTTGGCGAGAAACCATGGCCTTTTTATGGCAACAGCGCAACAATGGCGTCACGGGCTTAACAAACCTTTCCTCATGAGCCACAGGATCACTGATGTGGATTCAGGCTCCGGCTGGGCGAATGCCTCAATGTGTTTCGAAATGGCTCGGAGAGAGTTAGCCTGTCTCTCATCATCTCTGGTCGGCAACATGCCTCAAGGGAAGACCGCCCAACTAAGAGCTGAGCCGCACCGCCGTTCTACCGAACGTCGTTCGGCTAGCAGGCGGTGTCGGCTCCAGCGATTGTTGGTTAGCCGCGCAAATATCCTACGCACCCCATGCACCCGTGAAAACGCGGTCTAATCAACAGCATTTCGACGGGTCCGGTATCCACCATTGATGGAGATCTGCAGCCGTATAAGAAGCCATCAAACCCATGCGCTTTCTCCTGAAACTCCCTCCAGCATATGGCTTTTGCACAAATCGGCTCCTGGCGGCGGGGAAGATGGGCGGGTCCAAGAACCAGATGCTCAAGGAGCTACAGAAGGTCGACTGATCTCCACGCACCACAGGCACCACGATTCAGCACAAGGGGGCATCAACGAGGTCCTCATGTCGTTGTGCTCCAACAACTCCTGGATCGTGTCACTCCCCTTCACCCGCTTCAGAAGGTAATGACTCAGAGAGTGACGGAAGCTGTGGCGGCTGGCCGAGATCGAACCAACGGTTGAATCCAGAGCCCGGATCTGGCTACTCGACCGCCTGGAACAGCAGCAGGGTCTTACCGCTGGCGTCCTGGAGCAGCAGGCTGCGCTTGTCGATGCTCCAGCGGCGCACCAGAGCCAGGGCTTCGGTGTAGCGCCGCTCAAGGTCCATCACTTCCGGGCCGCAGGCCATCCGGGTGCTGGCCAGCTGGGAGAACCGGATCGTTTCGCCCTCGAGGCTGAACCCGCCCATCAAGCGGTTGCAGCCACCGCTACCAGCCAGGCGCAGGTTCTCGGCAGACAGCTGCAGCTCGATCGCCCGGCCGGGGGGCTGCCGGAGGACGACAGTCTCCCCAGCGAGGGCCAGCAGCCGCCAGGTAGTCCCACGCAACGGAGCAACGAGCTGCCGGCGGGCTTGCTCGCGGCCCGACCTCTTCTGAGCCCTGGCGGGCTTGGGGCAACCCTGAGCGGGCGTGATGGTCCCGAATGTTTCCACCACCAGGGTGCGGCGAGGCGGCTGCCCCTCCTCCATCGACGGCCGCTGGGTGATCAGCCCCTGCAGCCCCACCAGCAGCGGCTGGCCGGGCTTGTCGGCCGGACGGGCCTGGAGATAGGCGCGCTGCAGGGCCAGGAAGTCGCCTTCCATCGCCACCGGCAGCCGCTGGCCGGTGGCGCACAGCCGGATGCTGGCCGCATCGGCCATGTAGGTGAACATCCCCGTGAGCTGCAGGCGTGGGTCGATCGGCGCTGCCTGGGGCAGCCGCTTCAGCCGATCGTTCTGGGCGGAGCTGATCGGCGCACCATCCAGGTCGAGCTTGCGCAGCGCCGCACCACCATCGAGCGGCTGCAGAAAGACGGGCGCCTCGCGGCCGCCCCGCAGCACCAGCCGCCCGGTGCCGGGCTCCAGGCGCCAGCGGCCGATGTCATCGAACGCATTCGGTTGGGGCCGGTTCAGAAAGGTCTGCCGCAGCTGGTAGGTGCCATCGGGCACCAGATCCACGTGCCAGCGGATCGCGCCGCCCGCGCCGGGGATGTCGCCCTGCCAGCTGGCCGGCAGCGCACCGAAGGCAGCCGGCTTCAGCAGCAGCTCCACCTGTTGCTTCTGGCCAATGAGCACCGGCGTGATCCGCTCGCGGATGGTGGCAGTGCCACTGACCGTGCCAGCCATCGCGGGGGCCGTCATCACCAAGCTGCTGGCCATCAAGCTGCTCACCACAGCGACAGGCCAGCCCCACAGACGAAGCAACATCGAGATCGGCACGATCGGCGGGGCGTGGTTTTGGGGTGGACGGTACAGGCCGGCTGAGTTCCCCTTCAGAATGTCCCTCAGTGCCAAGCCCATCGGAGCCAGGAGTTGGGCCGGATCCGGGCGATCGACGATCTGCGCAGTGCCGTGATCGTGCTGGTGGTGGCCCACCATGCCGCCCTGGCCTACATCTCCCACGCCCACTTCGACCCGGAGCACTACATGAGGTCCACCGCCCCGGTGGTGGACCCCCACCGTTGGTGGCCCCTGGATGTGCTGGTGAGCTGGAACGACCAGTACTTCATGGCTCTGCTGTTCCTGCTGTCCGGGCTGTTCGTGCTGCCGGCGCTCCGGCGCAAGGGCGTCCGGCGCTTTCTGCTGGAGCGCGCTCAGCGGCTGGGACTGCCCTTCCTGGTGGCCGCCGGCTTGCTGAGCCCCCTGGCGTTCTATCCCTCCTGGCTGATGAGCCGTCAGAAGGCCGGGTTGCCCTTCTGGCAGCGTTACTACGGCATCGATGGCTGGTCGCCGGGGCCCGCCTGGTTCCTGTGGCTCCTGCTGGCCTTCAGCCTGGGGGTCGCCCTGGCCTATGCCCTGGCCCCCGCCAGGCTGCGCCGCTGGAGCTGGCAGCCCCGCTCATCGGGACGGCTGCTGGCGGTCTGCCTGGCAACCAGCTGGATCGCCAGCGGCGCGATGGCACTGTTCGTGGGTGCCGACCACTGGTTCACCCTTGTGGGTCCCCTGTCGGCCCAGACCTCGCGCCTGCTGCTCTACGCCGCCTGGTTCCTGCTGGGCGTGGCGCTGGGGGCGGGCAACCTGGAGGAGGCGCTCTCGATGACCCTGCTGCGGCCCTGGCGCCAGTGGGCGGTGCTGGGCGCCCTCGCCTATCTGCTCACCGTGGTGCTCCAGGCTCAACCGGGCGGCCTGGCCGCTCAACCAGCCTTCAACCTGCGCCTGGCCCTTGCGTTCAGCAGTGCCGCCTGCACCACGTTCACGATCCTGGCGGCCCTGGGCTTCGCCCGCCGCCATCTCGGCGCCCCCAGCCGGCTGGCCGAGAGCCTGCGGCAGAACTCCTACGGCATCTTCCTGCTGCATTACCCGCTGGTCACCTGGAGCCAGTTCGCCCTGCTGGGCGTCCCGCTGCCCGCCGCGCTCAAGTTCCTGGTCAGCTTCGGTGTGGCCCTGAGCGGGAGCTGGCTGCTCACGATCCTGCTGCGCCGCACCCCGGTCGGAAGGGTGATCTGATCGGCTGCGCCTGGCGGGGTTTCATCAGCCCTTCAGCCATCGGCTTCTGCCAGGCGGTTGACACCCTCACCCATCTCTGCCAGATGGTGAGCTTCATCCGTTCCAGGCGACAGCCAGCCGATCCTCCATGGGCACCCCCGAGTCGTCGCTGCTGGCCGTGCTCACCACGGTGGCGAATCGCGACGACGCCAGACGGTTGGCCAGGCAGATGGTGCGTGCGGGCCTGGCGGCCTGCGCCCAGCTGGAGCCGATCGAAAGCATCTACGTCTGGAAGGGGGAGCTGGTGGAGGAGCCGGAGATCCGGATCACCTTCAAGACCACCCGGCATCACCGGCAGGCGCTGATGGAACTGCTGCGTGAGGTTCACCCCTACGAGATCCCCGCGATCATGGCCACACCCCTGCAGGATCCCGATCCCGCCTATCGGCGCTGGGTGATCGAACAAACGCTCCCCAGCTGATCCGCCAGGGGCGTCAGGATGGCAGCCACGCCGCCGATCCCAGCGTCCCGATGAACACCAGCGCCATCCCCACCGGCCCGGTGATCGCCTCGCCGCCGCCCCCCTGGGTGGATGCGCGCACGCCTCTGGGGCGGCTGATCGCCGCGGTGCTGGCGGTGGAGCCCGTGCGTCAGCTGCTGTTCCTGCAGGCCCGGCGCATGATGATCCGCACCGCCGAAACCCGGGGCATCCCCTGGAGGCGGCGCCGCGAGCAGTTGCGCCAGCAGGCGGAGCCCCTGCTGGTGGCGTCCACCAACCCGGCCACCGTCATCCCCCCCTACTACCGCGCCCGTTTTCACGCCTACGAGGAGGGCAACCTCTGCTGGCAGGCCGCCTGCGAAACCGAGCAGGCCACCGATTCGGTGGCGCTGCGGGTGTGGAAGGAGGAGAAACAACTCACCCCCGAGGCCGCCCAGCAGCGCATGCGCAACGGCATCTACGCCGCGATTGAAGCCAGCCTCAGCGGCCCGGTGCGCGACGTGCTCGACATCGGCTGCTCCGTGGGGGTGGGCACCCTGGCGCTCACCGACTGGCTCGAGCAGCACGGCCACAGCGATGTGCATGTGAGCGGCCTCGATCTCTCCCCCCAGATGCTGGCGGTGGCGCGGGTGCGCGACGCCAGCGGCCGCATCAAAGCCTGGCACCACGGCGCCGCTGAAGCCACGGGCCTGCCGGCGGCAAGCTTCGATCTGATCACCGCCCAGTTCCTCTGCCACGAACTGCCGGGCGATGCCACCCGGGCGGTGCTGAGAGAAGCGGCGCGGTTGCTGCGTCCCCAGGGCGTGCTGGCCCTGGTGGACCAGGACCCGGAGGCGGAGGTGATCCGCGCCATGCCTCCGACCCTGGCCACCCTGCTCAAGGCCACCGAGCCCTACCTCGAAGACTATTTCCGTCTGGATCTGCCCGCCGCCCTTGCCGAGGCGGGGTTCACGGCCATCCGCCGGGTGGCCTCCGACCACCGGCACCGGGTGCTGGTGGCAAAGCGGCCGTGATCACGGTGCGCCTGTTCGCCTCGCTGCGGGAGCTGGCTGGCTGGGGGGAGCGAAGCCTGGCGATCAAGCCGGACTCTCCGTCGCCCACACCGGCGAGCCTCTGGCCGCAGCTGGGTCTGGGCGAGGCCATCCCGCCCCAGGTGCGGGTGGCGGTGAACCAGGCGTTCTCCGCACTCGATCAGCCGCTCAAGAGCGGCGATGAGGTGGCCTTCCTGCCGCCGATCAGTGGGGGCTGAGCCGATGGCACACCCATCGGCAGAGAAACACCCGCTGCAGCTCAGACTCCATCCCGCCTGCTTCGACCCGCTCTCGGCCCTGGCGGACTGGCAGCGGAATCTCCTGGCCGGCGGCGCCGAAGCGCCGGCCGCTGAAGCCCATTTCATCGGTCGGGTGCGCGGCCGCACCGCCCGTGGCGCACCGCTCGAAGCCCTGGAGCTGGAGCACTACCCCGGCATGACCGAAGCCCAGATCGAGCGGATCGCCGCCGCCGTCAGCCGCCGCCATGGCCTGCTGGCGGTGCGGGTGGATCACAGGGTGGGCCGGGTGCTGCCGGGGGAGGCGATCGTGCTGGTGGCCGTGGCCGCCGACCGGCGCGGCCCGGCCCAGCGGGGCGGCCAGGAGCTGCTCGAAGCCCTCAAGCACGAGGCCCCCTTCTGGAAGCGGGAGTGGTGCGGCGGTGTGGGCACCTGGGTGGAGGGCAACACGGCGTTCTGAACGGGGCGAGCGCCCTCAGAAGATGGGCAGGCGCAGCAGCTGGGCCCACAGCTCCGTCCCGGCCGCCAGCGCGCCCAGCTCCGCCGGAATCTCCAGCAGCAGGTCGGCACCCTGCAGCGAACCGATGCGGGAGGAGGCCTGGCTACCCCCCACCAGCGCCAGCAGCTCGCCATCGGGTCCCACCTGCAGGCGGGCGCGGGCCAGCTCGGGGCGGCCTGAGCTTCGCTTCAGGTCAGCGGCCAGGCGCACCTTCAGGCGCGGCAGCGGCTGCACCGGCGCTCCCTCCAGCACCTGCAGCGCCGGCAGCAGCAGCTGCAGGGCGGTGATCGCCGCCGCCACCGGATTGCCCGGCAGGCCAAAAAAAGGCGTGCCAGCGCCCCCATCCCCCAGCCGCCCGAAAGCGAACGGCCGACCGGGCTTGAGGAACAGCTTCCAGAACGCCACCGATCCCAGCTCCGCCAGCAGCGGCCGGATCCAGTCGCTGTCACCCGCCGACACCCCGCCAGTGCTCACCACCAGATCGCAGCCGGCCGCCAGCTCCAGCAGGGCCGCACGCAGGGCGGCGGGCTGATCGGCCACCACCCGTCGCTCGGCCACCGCCAGCCCCAGCCGCTCCAGCAGCGCCACCAGCAGCGTGCCGTTGCTCTCCCAGATCTGCCCCGGCCCGCGGGCACTGCCCGCCGGCACCAGTTCATCACCAGTGATCAGCAGCCCCACGCGGGGGCACCGCCGCACGACCAGCTCCGCCACGCCGCAACTGGCCAGCCGGCCCAGATCGGCGGGGCCGAGACGCACCCCGGCGCCCAGCAGCTCCTGGCCGGCGGCGGCCTCCTCATCGGCGGCGCGGATCCAGGGGTTGGGACCCGCCTCGCGCATCAGGCTCAGGCGCTCGCCATCGGCGGCCACCAGTTCCTGGGGCAGCACCCGGGTGGCCCCTTCCGGCAGGGGAGCACCGGTGAGGATGCGAATCGCTTCGCCCTCCGCCAGAGCCCGGGGGTAAGGGGCCCCTGGCGCCGAGCGACCCACCAAAGGCCACGAGTGTCCCACCTGCAGGACACTCGTGGCCGCCAGGGCAAAGCCATCCATGATCGAGGCGCGGAAGCCTGGCACCGCCTCCGCGGCAGACACCGGCTCGGCACTCACCCGGCCCAGGGCCTGCTGCAGCGGTAGCCTCTCGCTGCCGGCCAGGGGCGTGAGGGCAGCCAGCACCTGGCGGCGGGCCTCCTCCAGGGGCAGACCCTCGCGGGGGTAGGGCTCAGGCGATGCAGCGCTGGTGCTCATCGGAACTCACGGCTCAGGAGGAAACGGCTCCGGGATGGCGCCAGGCGCCGTGGCGTCCCCCCGTCTTCTCCAGCAGCCGCACCGGGCCGATGGTCATGGCCGGATCGGCGGATTTCACCATGTCGTAGAGGGTGAGCAGACCCACGGCCGCAGCGGTGAGTGCCTCCATCTCCACCCCCGTGGGGCCGGTGGTGCGGGCGGACGCTTCGAGGCGCAGGCCGCGGCCATCGGCGCTGGGCTCGATCCGCACCTCCAGGCCGGTGAGACCGATCGGGTGGCAGAGGGGAATCAGCTCCCAGGTGCGCTTGGCCGCCTGGATCGCCGCCACCCGCGCCACCGCCAGCACATCTCCCTTGGGGGCCCGGCCTTCGAGCACCAGAGCCAGCACCGACGCCTCCATGGTCAGGAAGCCCTCGGCCACGGCGCGACGGTCCGTGGCGGGGCGGTCGCCCACCTCCACCATATGCACCTCACCACTGGCGTTGAGGTGGCTGAGCCGACCCGGGGCTGAATCCATGCCGGCGATCATGGCGCCGTCTGGAGCCGGCGGCTGGGGAGAGGGCCGAAGCTCACTTCTTCATCAACCCGTCCTTTGGCATGGCGGAGCGTCCCAGCGGCGCCCAGGCCATGGTGGCGTTGAACTTCTCGCACCAGATCAGCACCGACTTCTGCTGACCCAGGTCGATCGAGGCGGGGATCACGTAGCTCTGGCCACCCTTGCTGGATTTCAGCGGCGCCAGCACCGTGTAGCTGCCGGGCTTGAGAGCGAAATTGGGCGGCTTGCTCGTCGCCAGCGGAGTGGCCGAGGAGCTGAAGGCCAGCTTCAGGTCGGGAGCGCTGTCGCTGGTTTTGAAGTCGCGGCTGAGCATGAGCAGGCGTTTGCCGCCCTCCTGCTTGATCACGACACTGCCGCTCACAGGCGCTTCGGCTTTGATGAAGGTGCCCTGGTGCTGCTTCATGTCGGCAGCCTGGGCCGCCAGCGTGGTGGCGGCGCTGAGGCCCACGTCTCCCACCAGCCAGGCCAGCAGCGTGGCCGTCAGCATCGAACCGCTCGGCGGCACGATCTGAACCAACACCCCAGCCATGCCACCCCAACCCCCCACACTGCCCAGGCCCGCCACGGCTCCGGCCCCCTTCCCGCCGCTGCGGCGCGGCCGCCTGGACACCCTCCAGGTGAATCTCACCTACCGCTGCAACCAGGCCTGCGTGCACTGCCACGTGAATGCCGGTCCGACCCGCACCGAAAGCATGGAGGCCGCCACCCTGGCCCTGATCCCCGAGGTGCTGGCCGCCAGGGAGCTGCGCTGCCTCGACCTGACCGGTGGGGCACCGGAGCTTCACCCCGAGTTCCGGCAACTGGTGCGCCGGGTCCGCGCCTTGGGGGTGGAGGTGATCGATCGCTGCAACCTCACGATCCTGCAGGAGCCAGGCCAGGAGGATCTGGCCGCCTTTCTCGCCTGGCAGGGGGTCACGGTGGTGGCCTCGCTGCCCTGCTATCTGCAGGACAACGTGGAGCGCCAGCGGGGCTCCGGGGTGTTCCAGCGCAGCATCGACGGACTGCGTCAGCTCAACGCGGTCGGCTACGGCCAGCCGGGTTCGGGTCTGGAGCTGAACCTGGTGTACAACCCCCAGGGGGCGGTGCTGCCGCCGGCGCAGGGGCCGCTTGAGGCCGACTACCGGCGGGTGCTGGCGGCCGATCACGGCGTGGTGTTCAACCGGCTCTATGCCCTGGCCAACATGCCGGTCCAGCGCTTCGCGGCGGTGCTGAGCGCCCAGGGCGAGCTGGAGGACTACCGGGAGTTGCTGCGCCGCAGCCACCGCGACGCCAACCTGGAGCAGGTGATGTGCCGCCAGCTGATCAGCGTCGACTGGCAGGGCTTCCTCTATGACTGCGATTTCAACCAGCAGCTGGGGCTGGCGGCAGTGGGCCCCGGCAACCGTCCCCATCTGCGGGATCTGCTGCGGCGCGACCCCAGCGGCGATCCGATCCAGGTGGCTGACCATTGCTTCGGTTGCACTGCCGGCAGCGGCTCCAGCTGCGGCGGGGCGCTGGCCGCATGACGCCAAACCCCGAGCGAGACGGCCCCTCCAGCCCAGCCTCCAGCCCCGCCGCCAGACGCTGGCTGCTGCTGCTGGCCGTGGCCGCACTGGTGGCGCTGTTCTTCCTGCTGGATCTGCCCCGCCACCTCAGCCTCGACTCCCTGCGCGACGCCCACACCAGCCTGCTGGCCTGGCGCCAGCGGGCGCCGTTCAGCGCCGCGGCCCTCTACGGCCTGGCCTATGTGCTGGTCACCGGGCTCTCCCTGCCCGGCGCCGCGGTGATGACCCTGGCCGGTGGGGCGGTGTTCGGGCTGGGGCTCGGCACCCTGCTGGTGTCATTCGCCTCCAGCACTGGGGCCACCATCGCCTTCCTGCTGGCCCGCACCCTGCTGCGCGAGCCGATGCTGAAACGCTTCGGAGCCCGGCTGGCCCCGATCGAGGAGGGCCTGCGCCGCGACGGGGTCCTCTACCTGCTCAGCCTGCGGCTGGTGCCCGTATTCCCCTTCTTTCTGGTGAACGTGGTGATGGGGCTCACCCCGATCCGCACGCTCTCCTTTTACGTCACCAGCCAGATCGGCATGCTGCCCGGCACCCTCGTGTATGTGAACGCCGGCACGCAGCTGGCCCAGCTGCGCAGCCTCGAGGGCATCCTCACACCGCCGCTGCTGCTGTCGCTGGCCCTGCTGGGGGCCTTCCCCTGGATCGCGCGGCTGGCCCTGGAGCGCTGGAAGCTCCTGCGGCAGGAATGAGCCTGGGCGGTGGCCCCACCTGGATCACTAGCCTTCAAAACCGGTAGCTGCCCACCACCGCATGACCCGCACCCCCGTGAACGAGGCCGACGTGCAGCAGGCCGTGCAGACCTATTACGGCAGCACCCTTTCCAGCAGGGCCGATCTGCGCACCAACGCCTGCTGCGATGCCAGCGCCGTGCCCGCCGCCCTCCGGCCCCTGCTGGGCCGCCTCCATCCCGAGGTGCTCTCCCGCTACTACGGCTGCGGCCTGGTCTGCCCGCCGTTGCTGGAGGGGGCGCGGGTGCTGGATCTGGGCTGCGGCAGCGGCCGCGACGCCTATCTGCTCGCCCAGCTGGTGGGACCGGCCGGCAGCGTGGTGGGGGTCGACATGACGGCGGAGCAGCTGGCGGTGGCGGAGTCCCACCGCGCCTTTCACGCCGAGGCCTTCGGCTACGACAACGTCCGCTTTCTGGAGGGCTACATCGAGCAGCTGGAGCAGCTCGACCTGGAGCCCGCCAGCTTCGATGTGGTGATCTCCAACTGCGTGGTGAATCTCTCCACCGACAAGCTGGCGGTGCTGCGCGGCGTAAGGCGGCTGCTCAAGCCGGGCGGTGAGTTCCACTTCGCCGATGTCTACGCCGACAGGCGCGTGCCCCAGGCCCTGCAGGCCGATCCGGTGCTCTACGGCGAATGCCTCAGTGGCGCCCTCTACTGGAACGACTTCCTGCGCCTGGCCCGCCAGGCGGGCTTCGCCGATCCACGCCTGGTGGGCGACCGCCCCCTGGAGATCACCGATCCGGAGCTGGCAGCGCGCACCGGCGAGCTGCGCTTCTTCTCCGCCACCTACCGGCTGTTCAACATCGAAACCCTCGAGGATGCCTGCGAGGATCACGGCCAGGCCGTGATCTACCAGGGCACCATCCCCGGCCACCCGCACCGCCTCGACCTCGACACCCACCACAGCTTCGAAACGGGCCGGGTGTTTCCCGTCTGCGGCAACAGCTTCAAGATGCTGCACCAGAGCCGGCTGGCGCCCCATTTCAGCTTCATCGGCACCGACTCCAGCGCCCACTTCGGCCTGTTTCCTGGCTGCGGCAGCGTGATGCCCTTCACGCCGGCCACGACCACGCCGGCAATGGCCGCGCCAACCACGGCAGGCTCCGGCTCCTGCTGTTGAGGGCCGCAGCCGCCAGCAGCCGGATTGGGCGGCCGACCATGGGAAGGTAACGGCAGTGTCGCGGGTCGTCGCCATGGGCTGGTCGCGCCCCTCCACGCGGTTCTGCATCTTCCTGACGCTGCTGAACGACCGCCTCGGGGAGAGCATCGTCTTTCCCCTGCTGCCGTTCCTGCTGGCCAGCTTCACCAGCGATGGGCGCACCCTGGGACTGCTGGCGGGGAGCTACGCCCTGGCCCAGTTCCTGTTCACCCCGCTGATCGGTGCCCTCAGCGACCGCTTCGGACGCAAACCGGTGATCGCCTGCTGCGTCGCCGGCTCGGTGCTGGGCCTGGGCGGTTTTGCCCTCACCCTGGCCCTGCCCTGGCCGGCGGGCAGCGCCTGGCCGCTGCCGCTGCTGTTCGCCGCCCGGCTGATCGATGGGGTCAGCGGCGGCACCGCCGCCACCGCCGGCGCCGTGCTGGCCGACATCAGCCCCCCGGAGAAGCGGGCCAAGGCCTTCGGGCTGATCGGCGTGGCCTTCGGGCTTGGCTTCATCCTCGGGCCGGCCCTGGGGGGGCTGCTGGCGGGGGTGAATGTGACGCTGCCCTTGCTGCTGGCGGTGGCGGTGGCGGCCGTGAACCTGGTGCTGGTGATCACGGTGCTGCCGGAAACCCATCCCCCGGCCGCACGCCTGGCGCTGCTGCGCAAGCGGGAGCTCAACCCGCTCAGCCAGCTGCTGCGGGTGTTTCGCAACCCCCGGGTGCGGCGGCTCAGCCTGGCCTTCTTTCTGTTTTTTCTGGGCTTCGGCGGCTTCACCGCCGTGCTGGTGCTCTATTTCAAGCAGGTGTTCGGCTGGGGGCCGGAGCTGGCCGCCATGGCCTTCCTGGTGGTGGGCGTGGTGGCCACGGTGGTGCAAGGCGGTCTGATCGGACCGCTGGTGCAACGCTTCGGCGAGGGACCCCTCAGCCTGGCCGGCCTGGGTCTGGTGGTCGTGGGCTGTCTCCTGATTCCCCTGGCCACGGAGGCCAACGCCCTGCCGGTGGTGTTCACGGCCCTGGCCCTGCTGGCCTTCGGCACCGGGCTGGTCACCCCCTGCCTGCGCAGCCAGGTGTCACGCCGGCTGGATGACAGTGGCCAGGGAGCAGCCCTGGGCAGCCTGCAGGGCCTTCAGAGCCTGGGCAGTTTCATCGGCCCACCCCTGGCGGGCCTGGCCTACGACCTGGTGGGCAAGACCAGCCCCTTCTGGGCCGGCATCGCCCTGTTTCTGGTGGTGGGCCTGCTGGTGGCCGGAGCTGGACCCCTCAGCAGCCTTTCCGCAAGCAAGTCCACGACCGTGCATCCCAGGCCCTGATTGCTACCTTCCCCCCTACAGCCCCAGCCATGGATCCGGTGATGAATGAGCCCGTCGTGGCACCAGAGCTCTACATCAACCGCGAGCTGAGCTGGATCGCGTTCAACAGCCGCGTGCTGGCTCAGGCCCTTGATCCCGCCACGCCGCTGCTGGAGCAGGCGAAATTCAGCGCCATCTTCAGCAACAACCTTGATGAGTTCTTCATGGTCAGGGTGGCGTCCCTGAAGTCGCAGCTGGAGGCGGGTGTCTCCACCCTCAGCGACGACGGCCTCACCCCCCGGGAGCAGCTGGAGGCGATCCAGCTGAAACTGCGCCCGCTGCTGGAGCAACAGCAGGCCCACTACCGCCATCACCTCAAACAGGAGCTGTTCGATCAGGGCGTTCAACTGATCGACTACCAACGCCTGAACAAGCAGCAGAAGACCTGGGTCAACACCTAC
Source organism: Synechococcus sp. UW140 (assembly GCA_943371515.1). Taxonomy (GTDB): domain Bacteria; phylum Cyanobacteriota; class Cyanobacteriia; order PCC-6307; family Cyanobiaceae; genus Regnicoccus_A. The sequence continues at coordinate 145,524 of CALRVC020000001.1, forward strand.
TTCCAGACCGCCATCTTTCCGGTGCTCACCCCCCTGGCGGTGGATCCGGCCCATCCCTTTCCGTTCATGAGCAACCTCAGCCTGAACGTGGCGGCCCTGATCCGCGATCCCGACACCGGGCAACAGCAGTTCGCCAGGGTGAAGGTGCCCACCAAGACCCTGCCGCGCTTCGTCGAGATTCCCACCGAACTCTGCACGCGCGAGCCCTCCCCCGTGTACACCGTGGTGCCCCTGGAGCAGGTGGTGGCCTTCAACCTGCAGCTGCTCTTCCCCGGCATGACGATCGAGGGGCATTACTTCTTCCGCATCACCCGCGACGCTGACCTGGAGCTGCGCGACCTGGAGGCCGACGATCTGATGGAGGCTCTGCAGGAGGGCCTGCGCAAACGCCGCCGCGGCGGAGAAGTGGTGCGGCTCGAGGTGGCCAACGAGATGCCTGATGAGGTGGTGGATCTGCTGATGGAGGGCACCGATGTGGATCTGGCCGACCTCTATCGGATCAATGGACCCCTGGGCCTCGACGACCTGATGCGCCTGCTGGCGATCCCCCTGCCCCAGCTCAAGGACAAGCCCCACCAGGGCCGCACCGCCACCGCCCTGGGTCGGGCCCAGAAGAGCCGCCTGGGGGATGGCTCGATCAAGGCGGAGGAGTTCGAGAGCATCTTTGCGGCGATCCGGCGCAACGATGTGCTGCTCCATCACCCCTACGACCTTTTCTCCACCTCGGTGGAGGAGTTCATCAACCAGGCCGCCGACGACCCCTCGGTGCTGGCCATCAAGATGACCCTCTACCGCACCTCGAAGGATTCGCCCATCATCGCGGCGCTGATCCGCGCCGCCGAGAACGGCAAGCAGGTGATGGCCCTGGTGGAGCTCAAGGCACGCTTCGACGAGGACAACAACATCCAATGGGCCCGTCAGCTCGAGCACTCGGGCGTTCACGTGGTCTATGGCGTGCTGGGCCTCAAAACCCACACCAAGATCATGCTCGTGGTGCGCAAGGAAAAGGAACGGCTGCGCAGCTACGTGCACATCGGCACAGGCAATTACAACTCCAAAACCTCCAGCCTCTACACCGACCTCGGCCTGCTCTCGGCCCAACCGGAGCTTGGGCAGGATCTGGTGGAGCTGTTCAACTACCTCACCGGCTTCTCGAAACAGCAGAGCTTCCGCAGTCTGCTGGTGGCTCCCGTCACCCTGCGCAAGGGAATGGAGGCCCTGATCCAGCGGGAAATCAGCCACGCCCGCGAGGGCAAGGGCGGTCACATCCGCGCGAAGATGAATGCCCTGGTGGATCCAGCGATCATCGCCCTGCTCTATGAAGCCTCCCAGGCCGGGGTGGTGATCGAGCTGGTGATCCGTGGGATGTGCTGCCTGAGGCCCGGGGTGCCTGGTGTGAGCGAAACGATCCAGGTGATCAGCATCATCGGCCGCTTTCTCGAGCACTCCCGGATGTTCTGGTTCGCCAATGCCGGTGAGGCAGAGATGTACATCGGCAGCGCCGATTGGATGCCACGCAACCTCGACCGTCGCGTCGAAGCGGTGACACCGATCAAGAATCCACAGCTGCGCAGCCAGCTGGAGCGCCTGCTGGACACCTACCAGAACGACGACTGCGCCGCCTGGGACATGCAAAGCGACGGCAGCTTCATCCAGCGACGGCCCAGTGGCGACCCCCGCTGCGCCCAGCTCGATCTGATCAAGCAGTGGCGCACAGGGCTGAATGCACCGGCCTGAGGCATAGCGAACCAGGATCACCAATTCTGGTAAGCATCGCTACACGACCTGTTGGATCGGCATCATGCACAACTCAATGAAGAAAAGTAGCTTGTCCATCTTCACGGAGTCTTCGGATTTTTACAGCAGGCCACCTCTCGAACCTGCTATGTTCCGCGCACAACTCATCCGGAGGCTGGGGTGATGGGGACACCTTTGCAATCCACCCCTGCCACAGGTCTCGCTCCCAAGAAAGCGAAGTCAGCGGCACGGGCGGTGCAGCCCAAATCCGGAGGAGGTCGGCTCAGCGCCGATTCCATCGGCTGGTATCTGAGCAACATCGGCCGCGTTCCCCTGCTCACGGCAGCCGAAGAGATCGAGCTGGCTCACCACGTGCAGGCAATGAAGCGCCTGCTGGAGTTACCCGACGCTTCCCTCACTCCCCGCCAGCGGCACCAGATCCGCATGGGGGGTCGTGCCCGCGACCGCATGATGGCCGCCAACCTGCGTCTGGTGGTGAGCGTCGCCAAGAAGTATCAGAACCAGGGGCTGGAACTTCTCGATCTCGTCCAGGAAGGGGCGATCGGGCTGGAGCGGGCCGTTGACAAGTTCGATCCGGCCATGGGCTACAAATTCTCCACCTATGCCTACTGGTGGATTCGCCAGGGCATGACCCGGGCCATTGACAACAGTGCCCGCACGATTCGCCTGCCGATTCATGTAAGCGAAAAACTCTCGAAGATGCGTCGCATCACCCGGGAGCTCTCCCACCGCTTCGGTCGCCAGCCCAACCGGCTGGAGCTGTCCCATGCCATGGGCATGGACATCAAGGATCTGGAGGATCTGATCTCCCAGAGCGCCCCCTGCGCCTCCCTTGATGCCCACGCCAGGGGCGAGGAAGACCGCAGCACCCTGGGCGAGCTGATCGCAGATCCGGCCAGCACCGAGCCCATGGATCACATGGACCGCTCGATCCAGAAGGAGCATCTCGGCGCCTGGCTCTCCCAGCTGAACGAGCGGGAACAGGAAATCCTGCGGCTGCGCTTCGGTCTGGAAGGCAAGGAGCCGCTGACCCTTGCTGAGATCGGCCGCAAGATCAACGTCTCGCGCGAACGCGTCCGTCAGCTTGAAGCCAAGGCGATCATGAAACTGCGGCTGATGAGCAACCTGCAGCAGGCCGCCTGAGCCAGGGCGGCTGTCAGGCTGGGGCCCGCCAGCTGGGTTGAAGCGCTGATGGGTGTGGCCTTGGTGCTGGTCTGGCTGGCCTGTGTCCTCGGCCTGGCGATGTGGGCCCGCCAGCGCTGGCCCGATCAACCCGAGTGGAGCCGCAAACTGCTGCATATCGGGTCCGGACCGGTGGTGCTGATCGCCTGGGCCGTCGGGATCGATCGGTGGATCGCCCTGCCGGCTGCGGCCCTGGTCACCCTGCTGGCGGCCCTGAACCACCGCTACCGCGTGCTGCCGGCGATTGAGGACGTGGGGCGCCACAGCTACGGAACGGTGGCCTACGGCGCCGCGATCACCCTGTTGCTGGCGCTGTTCTGGCCGGCCCAGCCCCAGGCCGTGGTGGCGGGGGTGCTGGTCATGGCCCTGGGGGATGGCTTCGCCGGGCTGCTGGGACCCTTGATCTCCTCACCGAGCTGGCAGATCCTCGGGCAACGCAAGTCGGTGGTGGGCACCGTGAGCATGGCCGGCATGGCCCTGATGGTGGTGGTGCTCCTGCGCCAGCTGGGGGGCTCGGGGCCCGGCCCAGCCGCCCTGGTGCTGATCAGCCTGGCGGCCACGCTGTTGGAGCAGATCGCCGTCGTCGGCCTCGACAACCTCAGCGTTCCCGTTGCCACGGGCCTGCTCTGGAGCTGGCTCTCGCTCAGGCCCTGAGCATCCCCTCGCAGCGGCGCTGCCAGTCGGAGGAGGTACCGAGGCCAGCCACCACCAGCCGATCGCTGGGCTCAGCCTTGAGGCGCAGCTGCCACTGGCGGATCACCTCGGCACGCTCCATCCAGGCCTGGAGAACGGTGGTCTGAATGCCCTCGGGATCCCAGCCCCGCTGACGGGCTGACCCCAGGGCCCAGCCGAGCAGATCATCGAGCTGGAAGGGTCGAAAGCCGGCAAACACCGGCCCTGTGGGCTCCCTGGTCGCGCCACTCTGCTCAAGATAGAACAGCTGGAGGGGTTCGCTCAAGCCGCAGAATTGGAGGAGATAGGACATTGGGTTGACTCCTGATGCATCACCGGATGCCTCAAGGAACGGCAACTTAGTGCGACCACCAGAATCAACTGTTCAACAGGAACATCCTGTTGCAAGAACATGATTCTGGCAGTCTCACTCTGGGAGTGCCAGAACTAATCCAATCAGACCGTGGCCAGGCTGCTGGCCTGGGCCTCAGCCACGGCTTCGGCCAGCCCGTCCAGCACCGTGCGGGTGGTCTCCAGGTCGATGCAGGCATCGGTGATGCTCTGGCCGTAGGCAAGCTGGCTCAGATCGGCGGGGATCTTCTGATGGCCTGCCACCAGGTGGCTTTCAATCATCACCCCCATCACATGACGGGAGCCGCCGCGCAACTGGTCGGCCACCTCGGCGAGCACCTCCCCCTGGCGCCGGTAGTCCTTGTTGGAGTTGCCGTGGCTGCAGTCGACCATCAGCCTCGCCGGCAGACCCTCCTTCTGAAGGGCTTGGGCCGCCTGCTCGATCGCTTCCGGGTGGTAATTGGTGCCTCCCTTGCCGCCACGCAGCACCAGATGGCCATCGGGATTGCCGGTGGTGGAGACGATCGCGGCATGGCCCAGCTGGCTGATGCCCAGGAAATGGTGGGGCTTGGAGGCGGCCTGCATGGCATGGATGGCCGTGACGGCGCTGCCGTCGGTGCCGTTCTTGAAGCCGATCGGCATCGACAGGCCGGATGCCATCTCCCGGTGGGTCTGGCTTTCGGTGGTGCGCGCCCCGATCGCCGTCCAGCCGATCAGATCAGCGATGTACTGGGGCACCACAGGATCGAGCAGCTCGGTGGCGGCCGGCAGCCCCATCTCGGCCAGGTGCAACAGCAGGCCCCGCGCCAGGCGCAGACCGGTGTTGATGTCGTAGCTGCCGTCGAGATGGGGATCGTTGATCAGTCCCTTCCAGCCCACGGTGGTGCGGGGCTTCTCGAAGTACACCCGCATCACCACCTCCAGCTGGTCTCGGTGGCGCTCGCGCACCTCGGCGATCGCATCGGCATAGGCCCGGGCGGCCTCCACGTCGTGCACCGAGCAGGGACCGACGATCACCAGGACGCGGGAGTCCTGACCATGCAGGATCGCCTTGATCCGCTCACGGGCATCGAGCACGGTGCGGGCCGCCGTCTGGCTCAGAGGCAGTTCGCGGTGGAGGACCGCCGGGGCCACCAGCGGCCGTGTCTCCACGATGTGGAGGTCGGAGGTGGTGAGCATGCCAGGAGCGGTCTGGAACCGAGGGCCAATCTCACACCCTAGACACTCTCCCCGCAGCATCTTTGGCAGCGATGGTGACTGAGCGGGGGACCACGGCCAGAAACAATGGAGCCAACCCCATCGTTTCGCCATGCCCTCTCCAGAGAGTGACACCGACCTGCTGGTGAGCTACCGCCAGGCGGAGGCGGAGCGCACGGCTCTCGGCGTGCCGCCCCTGCCGCTCACCGCCGCCCAGGCCCAAGCCCTCACCCAGCTGCTGGAGGAGCCTCCCGCCGGTGAGGAGACTGTTCTGCTCGATCTGCTCAGCGAACGCATCCCGCCGGGTGTGGATGAGGCGGCTTACGTCAAGGCCAGCTGGTTGAGCGCCATCGCCCAGGGACTGAGCGCGAGCCCCCTGGTCAGCCCGATCGAGGCCACCAGGCTGCTGGCCACCATGATCGGCGGCTACAACGTCGGTGCCCTGATCAGCCTGCTCGGCCACGCTGATGCCGCCGTCGCCGCCGAAGCGGCCCGTGGCCTGAGCCGCACCCTGCTCGTCTACGACTCGTTCCACGACGTGCTGGAGCTGGCGGCCAGCAATCCCTGGGCGAAGCAGGTGGTCGACAGCTGGGCTGCCGCCGAATGGTTCACAGCCAAGGCGGAACTGCCGGCGGCGATCACCGTCACGGTGTTCAAGGTGGAGGGTGAAACCAACACCGACGACCTCTCCCCCGCCACCCACGCCACCACCCGCCCCGACATCCCCCTGCACGCCATGGCGATGCTGGAGACCCGCATGCCGGGCGGGCTGGAGCTGATCGAACAGCTCAAGACCAAGGGTCACCCCGTCGCCTACGTGGGCGATGTGGTGGGCACCGGCAGCTCGCGCAAGTCGGCGATCAACTCCGTGCTCTGGCACACCGGCACCGACATCCCCCATGTTCCCAACAAGCGCGGCGGCGGCGTGATCCTGGGCGGCAAGATCGCACCGATCTTCTTCAACACCGCCGAGGATTCCGGCGCCCTGCCGATCGAGTGCGATGTCTCGGCGCTGAACTCGGGTGATGTGATCACGATCCGTCCGTATGCGGGCACGATCGAGTGGGCTGAAGGCGAACCAGGCGCCGGTGAGGTGGTGGCCCGCTTCGAGCTCAAGCCCAGCACCATCGCCGATGAAGTGCGCGCCGGTGGCCGCATCCCCCTGCTGATCGGCCGCTCATTGACGGACAAGGTACGGGCCCAGCTGGGTCTGGCGCCCTCGGAGCTGTTCATCCGCCCGGCGGCCCCGGCCGATACCGGCAAGGGCTTCACCCTGGCCCAGAAGATGGTGGGCAAGGCCTGCGGCCTGCCGGGCGTGCGCCCCGGCACCAGCTGCGAACCGCTGATGACCACCGTCGGCTCCCAGGACACCACCGGGCCGATGACCCGTGACGAGATGAAGGAGCTGGCCTGCCTGGGCTTCTCCGCCGATCTCGTGCTGCAGAGCTTCTGTCACACCGCCGCCTACCCCAAGCCGGTCGACCTCAAAACCCACGCCGAGCTGCCCGATTTCATGGCCTCCCGCGGCGGCGTCGCCCTGCGCCCCGGCGACGGCATCATCCACAGCTGGCTCAACCGCATGCTTCTGCCTGACACCGTGGGCACCGGCGGCGACAGCCACACCCGCTTCCCCCTGGGCATCTCCTTCCCCGCAGGATCGGGCCTAGTGGCCTTCGCCGCCGCCATCGGCGCCATGCCGCTCGACATGCCCGAATCGGTGCTGGTGCGTTTCAGCGGTTCACTCCAGCCCGGCGTCACCCTGCGCGACGTGGTCAATGCCATCCCCTGGGTGGCGATCCAGAAGGGTCTGCTCACGGTGGAGAAGGCCAACAAGAAGAACGTGTTCTCCGGCCGGATCATGGAGATCGAAGGGCTGCCCGATCTCAAGCTGGAGCAGGCGTTCGAGCTGACGGACGCGACCGCCGAACGCTCCTGTGCCGGCTGCACGATCAAGCTCTCGGAAGCCACCGTGGCCGAATATCTGCGCAGCAACGTGGCGCTGCTCAGAAACATGATCGCCCGCGGCTATCACGATGAGCGCACGATGGCCCGGCGGATCCAGGCGATGGAGGCCTGGCTGGCCGATCCCCAGCTGATGGCCGCGGATGCTGACGCCGAGTACGCCGAAATCATCGAGATCAACCTCGACGAACTGACGGAACCGGTGCTGGCCTGCCCCAACGATCCCGACAACGTCAAGCTGCTCTCGGAGGTTGCCGGGGACCGGATCGATGAGGTGTTCATCGGCTCCTGCATGACCAACATCGGCCACTACCGCGCCGCCGCCACCGTGCTCGACGGGGCCGGCACCAGCGCCGCCCGGCTGTGGGTCTGCCCCCCCACCCGCATGGACGACGAGGTGCTGCGCGCCGAGGGCTACACCGCCAAATTCGAGACCGCCGGCGCCCGCATGGAGCTGCCCGGCTGCTCGCTTTGCATGGGCAACCAGGCCCGGGTGGAGGACAACACCACGGTGTTCTCCACCAGCACCCGCAACTTCAACAACCGCCTCGGCAACGGCGCCCAGGTGTACCTGGGCAGCGCCGAACTGGCGGCGGTGTGCGCCCTGCTGGGCCGCATCCCCAGCCCGGCCGAGTACCTGGAGATCGCCGCGGCCAGGATCGATCCCCTCTCCGATCAGCTCTACCGCTACCTCAACTTTGATCAGATCGAGGGCTTCGAGGACCAGGGGCGCGTGGTGAGCGAGGAGGACGAAGCAAGGGTGCTGGCGGAGGTTTGAGCCCCGCCCATCCGGGGCCACCCCGAATTCCGTATCGATCGTTACAACAAGACCAAGAAACCGGCCATCACGGCTGGCGTCCTTACCTTTCAGGGGTCCATCGTTGCGGACTGAATCATGCGCCTCAACCGACTCCTCGCCACCGGCATGGCCCTGACCGTGGCCGGTGCCCTCAGCCTCACTGCCTGCTCGAGCCAGAAGGAAGCCGCCCGTCAGTCCACCGAGAAGTTGGCCGACACCGCCACGGCCACCGGTCAGGCAGCCCTGGCCCCGGCCGTGAATCCCATCCTCGATCTGCTCAAGACGGGGGAAGCTGAAGTGAAGGCCGGCAACCTCAACGCCGCGATCGCCACCCTGGGCGGCTTCAAGGGCCTCTGGGAGAAGGCCGCGCCCGTGATCCAACCCCTGGCCGGCGACAAGTGGCCGGCGATCAACGCCGCTGCCAACACCGTGCTCAGCACCTTCGACAAGGGCGCCACCCCCGATGCCGCCACCGCGGGCTCGGCGATCAGCGGCCTGATCGGCCCTCTGAGCGCTCTGATCGGCAAGTAGGTCCGCGAGGGACCACTGGGCCGTGTCGGTGAGACGCTGGGACCACCCCGGCGTCCTTGCCCCCTGGATCAGGAAACCCTGCTGTTCGAGCCGGCCCAGCCGGCCGCCCATGCGCTGCGCACGGTCCTGGCCTTCCCCAGCACCTACTCAGTGGGCATCACCAGCCTCGGTTTTCAGGTGGTCTGGGCGACCCTGGCGCGGCGGTCCGACCTGGATGTGCGGCGGCTGTTCACCGACCGGGGCGACCCCCCTCACCGCCACTGCGACCTGTTCGGGCTCTCACTCAGCTGGGAACTGGATGGGCCGGTGCTGCTCGATCTGCTGGAGCAGCAGCGCATTCCGCTCTGGAGCCAGGAACGGGGTGATGACGATCCGATCGTTTTCGGGGGCGGGCCGGTGCTCACCGCCAACCCCGAGCCCCTGGCCCCCTTCTTCGACGCCGTCCTCCTGGGCGACGGCGAACAGTTGCTGCCCGACTTCGTGGAGGCGGTGATCGCCCACCGGCAGGCCCCCAGAGCCGAGCGTCTGCGCGCCCTGGCCCGGGTGCCGGGTGTGTACGTCCCGGCGCTCTACGCCCCTCGCTACGACTCCGATGGCCGCCTGCTTGGAATCGAGCCAACAGAGGCCGGCATCCCGGCGACCGTGGCCAAGCAGACCTGGCGGGGCAACACCCTCAGCCACTCCACGGTGATCACCCCCGAGGCGGCCTGGCCCTCGATCCACATGGTGGAGGTGGTGCGCAGCTGCCCCGAACTCTGCCGCTTCTGCCTGGCCAGCTACCTGACCCTGCCCTTCCGCACCCCGTCGCTCGACGATGGCCTGATCCCCGCCGTGGAGGCGGGCCTGGGGGCCACCCGCAGGCTGGGCCTGCTGGGGGCCTCGGTCACCCAGCACCCCCAGTTCGCCGACCTGCTGAGCTGGCTCGACCAGGACCGCTTCGATGACACCCGGGTGAGCGTGAGCTCTGTGCGGGCCGCCACGGTGACACCGCAGCTGGGGCGGATCCTGGCCAGGCGCGGCAGCAAGTCGCTGACGATTGCGATCGAGAGCGGCAGCGAGCGGATGCGGCAGGTGGTCAACAAGAAGCTGGCCAACGAGGAGATCTTCGCGGCGGCCCGCTACGCCAAGGAGGGCGGGCTCAGCGGCCTGAAGCTCTACGGCATGGCCGGCCTCCCCACTGAGGACGACGAGGACATCGAAGCCACTGCCGATCTGCTGCTGGCGCTGAAGAAGGCCACCCCCGGCCTGCGCCTGAGCCTGGGGGTGAGCAGCTTCGTGCCCAAGGCCCACACGCCCTTCCAGTGGGAGCCGGTGCGGCCGGAGGCGGAGAAACGCCTGAAACGGCTGGCACGCCGCCTGCAGCCCAAGGGCATCGACCTGCGGCCCGAGAGCTACGGCTGGAGCGTGATCCAGGCGCTGCTCTCCCGCAGTGACAGGCGCCTGGCCGCCGTGATCGCCGCCGTGCGTGGCCGCCACGGCAGCCAGGGGGGATGGAAGACCGCCTACCGCAGCGTGTGCGAGCAACCTGAGGGAACCCTGCCACCGCCCCCGCCCTGGCAGGACACGATCCATGGCCTCTGGGACACGGAACGGGTGCTGCCCTGGGAGCACCTGGAGGGGCCCCTGCCCAAGGCCACCCTGGCCCGTCACAGGCAGGAGGCCCTCGAGACAGCCGGTGTCAGACCCGCCTGGGCTGCTCCGGGCTGAGGGAGTAGGCGCGCAGGCCGCAGAGCAGCACCCAGCCGGCAATGTTGATCCGGCTGTCGTAGAGGGGAATATCGGTGGCGTGGAGCGCCATCAGCACCAGGAAGGCCGCCCACCAGGCCCGATCGAACAGCACCCCGCTCGCCATGCCCAGGCGGGCCGCCTGAATCTGCAGCGCCAGCACCAGGCCCACCAGCAGCACCGCCACCAGGGCCCCATGGCTGACCGCCAGGTCGATCGGCAGATTGTGGGGATGACCATGCCAGATGCCGGCGGTGCGCAGGGGGTAGATCACGCTGAAGGCGGCAGCGCCCCAGCCGAGCCAGGGACGTTCCGCCACCAGCTGCAGGGCCACCCCCCACTGGCTGACCCGGGTGATGGCCAGGGGCCGGCGGCCGGCGAACTCCAGATCGCTCAGCCGCTCCCAGATCACAGCGGGAACCAGGGCGCGGGCGGGCTGCTGCAGCACCAGGGGCACCCCAGGCAGGCTGGCCAGCCCCACGGGGAGCAGCAGCAGCAGCAGCAGGGGCACGAGCCAGATCCAGCGGGCCGGACCCGCCACCAGGGGGAGCGCCAGCACCAGGGCCCCCCAGGCGTTGCGGGAGTCGGTGAGGGCCATGGCGGCCACCAGGCCCACCGTGATCAGCAAGGCCGGCAAGCGCTTCGGCCACGATTGAGGGCGCTGCAGCAGGGCCGCCAGGGCGAAGGGCCAGGCCAGGGCCAGCCAGGCTCCGGCGATGTTGGCGTAGTCGAACAGGCCGGCCAGGCGACCGGGCGGATTGCCACCGGCCTTGAGGTGCCAGATGATTGCTCCTCCCAGGATCTGGAACGGCCCGCTCCAACCCCAGACGAGTTGTCCGAGGCCGGTGACGATCACCGGCACGGTGCCGGCCACCAGCCAGAGGGCCAGCCGACGGCGGGCCGGGGCCGAAGCCAGGTAGGGCTGAAACCCCCAGAACGCCCAGAAGAAGGGCAACCAGTTGCCCAGACCCGCCCAGGCCAGCCAGCCGCTGGAGGCGGTGAAACAACCCAGCACCATCAGAGCTGACACCAGCAGCAGCACCTGATTGACCCGATCCCGCCACCAGGGCAGGCGCTGGCGGCAACCAAGGATCAGGGCCACCAGCAGGAGGACTCCGGCCAGCAGGGCTGAGCTGGCCAGCAGCAGCAAGCCCAGCTGAAAACAACGCCAGCCCAGGGGCGAGGCGCCCTCGGGCCTGATCGCATCAAGACGCCGCAGCCACTCCTGCCTCACGAGAACACGGCGGTGCGACCCCGGTAGACCATCACCTGGCGGCGCAGGTGCAGCCGCAGGGCCCTGGCGAGGGCGAGCCGCTCCATGTCACGGCCCTTGCGGATCAGGTCCTCCACGTCATCCCTGTGACTGACGGCCACGGTGGCCTGCTCGATGATCGGTCCACCGTCGAGATCTTCGGTCACGTAGTGAGCCGTGGCCCCGATCAGTTTCACGCCCCGCTCCCAGGCCCGGTGATAGGGCTGAGCGCCCTTGAAGGCCGGCAGGAAGGAATGGTGGATGTTGATCACCGCGGGGAAGCGGGCCAGGAAGTCGGAGCTGAGCACCTGCATGTACTTGGCCAGCACCACCAGCTCGATGCCGTGCTCGTCCAGCACCTGCAACTGCGCCCGCTCAGCCTCCTGCTTGGAGTCGGGCAGCACCGGCAGATGGACGAAGCGTGCACCGAAATCCTCGGCCAGGGCCTGCAGATCGGGGTGATTGGAGATCACCAGCGGCACCTGCATCGGCAACTCGCCTGCCCGGGTGCGCCAGAGCAGATCCACCAGGCAATGATCCTGTTTGCTCACGAAGATCGCCACCCGTGCTGCGGCGTCGGAGAAATGGACCTGGCCCTCACCGCCCAGCCGCTCCGCCAGGGCCGTCACCGCCGGCGCCACCGCCTCCCGCGGCAGTCCGAAACCTTCCAGCTGCCACTCGATCCGGCTGAGGAACAGCCCAGCGCCGGCGTCGGTGTGGTGATCGGCATGGCGAATGTTGCCACCGTTGGCTGCCACCCAGCCGGAGAGCTCACTGACCAGACCCGGACGGTCGGGGCAGATCACCTGCAGGATTGCTGTGGGCACGCTCATCGGCACCAGGGCCTGTCTCGAAAGGCATTGTGCCCGGCGCTCTCCTGGCCAGTCGCCAGCAGGGCAGGCGGCCATGCTGGAGCGACGTACAGTCGCGCCTGACTTCGGTGCTCGCCATGGCCGTTCAGCTGGTTTCCACCCTTCATCATTCGCTGAGGCGGCTGGCCCTTATGGCCGTCGCCGTCGTTCTCAGCTTCGGATTGGTGGCCTGCGATGGCGGCCAGGCCAAGAAACCGCCGAGCATCAGCTCCGCCGACATGGCGATCATCCAGCGGCAGGCCGAGGGATTCCTGGCCGCCAAGGACCGGCTGCCCGAACTGGCCTCACTGGTGAACGACAGGAACTGGGTGTTCACCCGCAATCTGATCCACGGCCCCATGCAGGAAGTGGGCCGCGAAATGCTTTATATCAATCAGCGCCTTCTTCCCGCCGACCGCGCCGAAGCCACCGCCAGGGCCAACCAGCTCAAGAGCGCTCTGGCCGAGCTGGATGAGGCCGCGCGCCTCCAGGACGGAGAACGGCTGCGTAAGGGCTACATCAAGGTGGCCAGGGGCTTCGGTTCCTACGCCGAGGTGCTCCCCACCGCTGCGCTGCCTAGCGGCTCCGCAGCCTGAGCGCTTCCCCAGCACATCCTGAGCGTCCGGCCGAGCCTCGCTCGGTCGTGGTGATCGGCGCCGGCATCGTCGCCCTGGCAACGGCCTGGCTGCTTCAGGGCCGCGGCCATCGGGTGCGGCTGATCGCCCCGGACGCCCATGGGCCTGATCCGCAGGAGTGCGGCAACGGCAGTGCCGCGGCCCTGGGGGTGTTGATGGCCCAGGTGTTCCAGCGCAGCAGGGGCCGCACCTGGCACCTGCGCCAGACCTCCCTGAGCCTCTGGACTCAGTGGCGCGAGCAGCTGAGCGGGCGTGGCTGGCCGATCCCCTTCCAGGCAGGCCTGCTTCTGCTGCCGCAGGACATCGGCGACGCCGAACGGATGCGTCAGCTGCTGCAGGAACGCCAGGCCCTCGGTCTGCCCCTGAGCTGGTGGGAGCCATCTCGGCTGCAGGAGCTGGGTCTGAGTCTGGGTGAAACCGAGAACAGCGCGGGTGGCCTCCACTCCGCCCAGGACGGACAGCTGGATCCCCTGGCCGCCATGGAAGCCTTTCGCCGTGATGGCCTGCGGCAGGGCCTGGAGCTGCTCAGCGACCGGGTGGTGGGGCTGGAGCGGCAGCCGGCAGGCTGGAGGGTGCACGGCCACTCAGCCGCGCAGGCCATCGGTGCCGACTGGGTGGTGGTGGCAGCGGGCCTGGCCAGCGAAGGGCTCCTGGGCCCCCTGGGGCACCAGCGACCGCTGCAGCCCGTGCTGGGCCAGTGCCTGGAGCTGGCAACCAGCGAGCCGATCCGCTGGCCCTGCCCAGTGGTGTGGCAGGGGCTAAACCTGGTGCCTCGGCCAGGCGGGGGTCTCTGGCTGGGGGCGACCCTGGAGCCGGGGGATCAGGCCGACCCGGAGCTGCTGGGGCCGATGCGACAGCTCGCCAGCAGGGCCCTGGGCTGCGACTGGCTGCGGGAGGCGGCAGTGATCCGCCGCTGGCAGGGCCTGCGGGCCAGGCCCCTCGGCCGACCGGCCCCGCTGCTGGAGCATCTGGAGCCAGGACTGCTGCTGCTGAGTGGTCACTACCGCAATGGCGTGCTGCTGGCACCGGCCTCCGCCCAGTGGGCCGTGGAGCAGATCGAGAGTTCCCTTACCTGTCGTTAACGAATTGGGGGGGATGGCTGGATAGCGTCACCGGGTGACCGCAGGCCCGAAGAGTTTTCTCCCCACCATGAAACCAAGCCAGCCCAATTCCCTCACCAAGGTCGGTACGGCCCTGGGTCTCAGCCTCAGCCTGGCCCTCTCCGCCTGCGGCGGCAGCGGTGGCGGCGGCGGCGGCGTCACCGGCAGCCTCAATGGAGCCGGAGCCTCCTTCCCGGCCTCGATCTATCAGCGCTGGTTCCAGGATCTAGCCAGCGAGGGCATCAACGTCAACTACCAGTCGGTGGGGTCAGGAGCTGGCGTGCGTCAGTTCGTGGCGGGCACCATCGATTTCGGCGCCTCCGACGCGCCGATGAAGGCGGACGACATCGCCAAGGTCAAGCGAGGCGTGGTTCAGGTGCCGATGACGGCGGGGGCCATCGCCGTGGCCTACAACCTGCCGGGTTGTGATCTCAAGCTCAGCCAGGAGCAGGTGGTGGGAGTGTTCCTCGGCAAGATCAAGAACTACAAGGATCTGGGCTGCGCCGACAAGCCGATCACCGTGGTGCACCGCTCCGACGGCTCCGGCACCACCTACAACTTCACCAACAGCCTGGCCGCCTTCAGCGACGAGTGGAAGAACGGACCCGGGGCGGCCAAGTCGGTGGCCTGGCCCACCGGCGTGGGTGCCAAGGGTAATGAAGGCATCGCCGCCACCTTGAAGCAGACACCCGGCGGCATCGGCTATGTGGAAACCGCCTACGTGCAGGGAGAACTGCAGGCGGCGGCCGTGCAGAACAAGAACGGTGAGATGCTCAAACCCACGAACGAAACCGCCAGTGCGGCCCTGGGCTCGATCGACATCGGTCCGGATCTGGTGGGCAGCGATCCGAATCCGGCTGCCGGCTACCCGATCGTGACCTTCACCTGGATCCTGCTGTACAAAACCGGCAACGGTGACAAGACCGAGCTGCTCCAGAAGGTGTTCGAGCACACCCTCTCGCCCAAGGCCCAGTCGCTGGCCCCCGAACTGGGCTACGTGAGCCTGCCCCCCGAAGTGGTGACCAAGGCCAAGGAAGCCGTGGCCAGCATCGGCAAGTAATCCCCGCCAAAAGCCCTCTTTGCAGTGCAAAGAGGGCTTTTCTGGTGGAGGCCATGGTCGACGATCGAGGCGGGCGGCACCAAGAGCCACCCGGCCACGATCACGACCCGTTCACTTGCTCTCGGTGAACTCCGCGTCGATCACATCATCGGCACTGGGGCCTGAGGAGGTGGCGCCGGCAGAACCATTGCCGCCCGGTTCGGCGCCGGGAGCACCGGCTTCGGCACCGGCCTGTTGGTAGACCGAGGCGCCCACCTCATAGAGCTCCTTCTGAAGCTCCTCGAAGCGGGTCTTCATCGCCTCGTAGTCCTCCTTGTCGACAGCGTCCTGGAGCTGCTTGCGCTTCTCATCCATCTTGGCTTTGACCTCCGCACTGACCTTGTCGCCAAGATCGGTGAGCTGTTTCTCAGACTGATAGATGAGGGTTTCGGCCTGGTTCTTCAGGTCGATGCGCTCGCGCTTCTCCTTGTCGGCCGCCGAGTTGGCCTCAGCATCCTTCACCATCTTCTCCACCTCGTTCTCACTGAGGGTGGAGGCCCCGGTGATCGAGATGCTCTGCTCCTTGCCGCTGCCCTTGTCCTTGGCGGTGACGCTGAGGATCCCGTTGGCGTCGATGTCGAAGGTGACTTCGATCTGGGGAACGCCGCGAGGTGCCGGCGGGATGCCGTCGAGACGGAAGGTTCCCAGGCTCTTGTTGTCGGAGGCAAGCTCGCGCTCCCCCTGGAGCACATGGATTTCCACGTTGGTCTGACCGTCGACCGCGGTGGAGTACACCTCGGCTTTCTTGGTGGGGATGGTGGTGTTGCGAGTGATCATCTTGGTCATCACGCCGCCCAGGGTTTCCACCCCCAGCGACAGCGGGGTGACATCGAGGAGAAGGATGTCCTTCACTTCACCGGCCAGCACACCTCCCTGGATGGCGGCACCGACGGCCACCACCTCATCAGGGTTCACCGTCTGGTTGGGTTCCTTGCCGGTGACCCGCTTGACCAGCTCGAGCACCGCGGGGATGCGGGTGGAACCACCCACCATCACCACCTCGTCGAGCTCAGAGGAGGAGAGCTTGGCGTCCTTGAGGGCCTGCTCCACCGGCACCCGGCACCGATCAATGAGCTTGGAGGCCAGCTCCTCGAACTTCGCCCGGGTGAGGGTGAGATCGAGATGCTTGGGACCCTCGGGGGTGGCCGTGATGAACGGCAGGTTGATTTCGCTCTGGGTGGCGCTGGAGAGCTCGATCTTGGCCTTCTCGGCCGCCTCGGTCAGGCGCTGCAGGGCCTGCTTGTCCTGGCGCAGATCGATGCCTTCATTGGCTTTGAAGCTGGCGGCCAGATGATCGACGATCACCTTGTCGAAGTCGTCGCCGCCCAGGTGGGTATCGCCACTGGTGGAGAGCACCTCGAAGACGCCATCGCCCACCTCCAGCACCGAGACATCGAAGGTGCCGCCGCCCAGGTCGAAGACCAGGATGCGCTCGTTGCTTTTCCGATCGAGGCCATAGGCCAGGGCCGCCGCCGTGGGCTCGTTGATGATGCGCAGCACCTCGAGGCCGGCGATCTTGCCGGCATCCTTGGTGGCCTGACGCTGGGAATCGTTGAAGTAGGCCGGAACGGTGATCACCGCCTGGGTGACGGTTTCACCCAGATACTTGCCGGCGTCGTCGGCCAGCTTGCGCAGCACCTGGGCCGACACTTCCTCGGGGGCGAACTGCTTGTTCAGGACCGGGCACTTCACCTTCACATTGGCGCCCGACTTTTCGACCCCATAGCTCACTTCCTTCGATTCCTCGTTCACCTCATCGACACGGCGGCCGATGAACCGCTTCACCGAGTAGAAGGTGTTCTCCGGGTTCATCACCGCCTGGCGCTTGGCGATCTGGCCCACCAGCTGATCCTGGTTCTTGGTGTAGGCCACCACCGATGGTGTGGTCCGGAACCCTTCCGCGTTGGCGATCACGGTGGGCTTGCCGCCCTCCATCACCGCCACGCAGCTGTTCGTCGTGCCCAGATCAATGCCGACAACCTTGCCCATGGGTTCTCACCTCCTCTGAATTGAATGTTCTGTCCCATGCATCTTCAGCAGTGGGGGCCACCGCAGGCGAGGTGTGGTTTCCGAACAGAGGGCGGGCGGGTGGCGGCCAGGCCCGTACATTTCGCTCCCTGCATCGCCCCAGACCCCAGCCGCCATGCCCCTTGAGATCTCCGCCCGCACCTCGCTCGTGGCTGTTCTCGGCGATCCGGTGCGCCATTCCCTCTCACCGGCGATGCACAACGCTGCCCTGCAGGAGCTGGGCCTCGACTGGATCTACCTGGCCCTGCCGGTGCAGGCCAGTGATCTGGCGGTGGTGGTGCGGGCCCTGGAGGCCATCGACTGTCGTGGACTGAACGTGACCCTGCCCCACAAGCGGGCGGTGGCGGAGCTGGCAGCGGAGCTCACCCCCCTGGCCCGGCGGGTCGGGGCCGTGAACACCCTGGTGAGACGCGAGGGCGGCGGCTGGCTGGGCACCAACACAGACGTGGAAGGGTTTCTCGCGCCGCTGCGGGCCAGCGTCGGCCAAGAACCGGGTTCAGTGCCAGACCTGGCGGGGGGGCGGGCCCTGGTGCTGGGCTGCGGCGGCAGCGCCCGGGCCGTGGTGGCGGCCCTTGTGGAGCTGGGACTGGAACACATTCAGCTGGCCGGACGTCGGCCCGACGCCCTGGCGGCGTTCCTGGCGGAGTGCGGGTCATGGGCACCCCAGCTCAGCGGGGTGGCCTGGCCGGCGGCGGCCCATGAGCGCGGCGACCTGCTCAAGGCACTGGCTGAGGCCGATCTGGTGGTGAACACCACGCCTGTGGGCATGGGAGCCAACGCCAGCACCTGCCCTCTGGAGGCGGCTGACCTCGACGCCCTGCGCCCAGGCAGCCTGGTTTACGACCTGATCTACACCCCCCGGCCAAGCCGCCTGCTGCTGGAGGCCAGCCAGCGGGGCTGCAGTGTGCTCGATGGCCTGGACATGTTGGTGCAGCAGGGAGCCGCCGCCCTGCGGCTCTGGCTGTCAGAGCCGCAGGGCGGCTTCGAAACCACGCCGCTGGCACTGCCGCTGGCGGCGATGCGCCAGGCCGCGCTCGATCAGCTGAGCAGCGCCTGATCACTGGCGACTGGAGCTGCCCCCCTAGCCTGGGCGGAATGCAGCCAACGCGTCCCGCATCCATGGAAGGCCCCCCGCTCTGGCAACGGCTCCTGGCCGTGCTGGCCTATCTGCTGCCCTGGAGTGATGGGGTGCCCTTCGGTGAGGCCCTGTTCGGCCTGGTGCCGGCCCTGCAGTGGCTGGTGCTGCCGGCCCTGCCGCTGATGGCCCTGCAGCAGCAGATTCCCTTCGGAGGGTTTCTGTTGTTCCTGGTGCTGTTCCTGGCGGTGGTCCGCAATGCCCGGGTGCCTTATTTCATCCGCTTCAACGTGCTGCAGGCGATCCTGATCGACATCGTGCTGATCCTGCTCTCGTTGGCCTTCAGCGTTCTGCTCCGCCCGCTGGGGGCCGGCTTTGCTCTGCGCACCCTGAGCAACACCGTGTTCCTCGCCACCCTGCTGCTGGTGGTGTTCTCGGTGGTTCAGAGCATCCGTGGCCGTGAAGCCGATATCCCCACGGTCTCGGAAGCGGTGCGGATGCAGCTCTACTGACAGCAGTGGTGGCAGAGCGGGATCGGGAGGAGACCGGCAGGTAGGCTGACCAGTCCGTTGCTGGCAGCGCTCTGCCGCCGGCCTCCCAAGAGCCCATCACGGAGCCTCAGCCCCCATGTCGCAGAAGCCTTACTACGAAACCATGTACATCCTTCGTCCGGACATCCCGGAGGAAGAGGTGGAAACCCATGTGGCCAAGTACCGCGATCTGCTCACCGAAGCGGGCGCAGAAGTGCTGGATTGCCAGATGCGCGGCAAACGTCGCCTGGCTTACACGATTGCCAAGCACCGCGAAGGCATCTACGTGCAGCTCAACCACGACGGTGACGGGCAGCAGGTGGCCCTTCTTGAGCGCGCCATGCGCCTCAGCGAAGACGTGATCCGCTATCTCACCGTCAAGCAGGACGGTCCGCTGCCCACCCCTCGCAGCGCTCCTGCCCCCGCAGAACCGGTGACAGCCGAAAGCTGAACCACAGGAAATCAACGGATCCCGCCCAACCTGGGGATGATGGATCAGCCACCAACCCTGGCCAACTGATGGTTAATGACCACCCCAGGCCAGGAACCCCGCCAGTGCCGATTCCGGCCGAACTGCAGAGTCCAGAGCCAGAGTCACAGCCACCGGACGATCGGCTCAGGAGCGCTCTGCGGGAGGCCAGTCTGGAGCTGGAGGCCACCAAGGCTCAGCTGTTGACCTGCC
This sequence comes from Synechococcus sp. UW140, assembly GCA_943371515.1. Taxonomy (GTDB): domain Bacteria; phylum Cyanobacteriota; class Cyanobacteriia; order PCC-6307; family Cyanobiaceae; genus Regnicoccus_A. The sequence continues at coordinate 164,953 of CALRVC020000001.1, forward strand.
AGCAGGATCTGGAGCGCTCGAGACGTCAACTGGCAGATCTCGAGGAGCTGATCAGAGATCTGCCCCAGATCTTCGAGCGGAAATTTCATCAGCGCCTGCAACCCCTGCTCGATCAGCAGCAGTTGCTGGCCCAGGACAATCAAGCCCTCAGGGAGCAGGCCAGGCGCCTGTTGCCTCCGGCACCACCGCCTCCCCCACCAGCCCCTGAGAACGAGCTCAGACCAGCGCGAGGCTCAGGTCAGCCAGATGCTTTTGAGCCGTTGCGGGCCCTGCGACAGCGCTGGCTCAGGCGTGGTCATCCTTCCGCCTGAATCAACGCCAAGCCAGGGGGAAGACCGACAGCGGGACCTGGCGCCCTGAGCGAAAGCTGCCTCTGGGCGATGCGAGAGCCTCAGGCCTGGCGCCGGCTGGCCGCCCACAGCCGGGTCGGCATCCCCCACACATAGATGAAGCCCTCTGCAGCCCGGTGATCGAAGCGATCGTCGCTGCCATAGGTGGCCATCGAAGGCACATAAAGGCTGTCGCTGCTGCTGGAGCGGCCGATCACCACGGCATTGCCCTTGTGCAGCCGCAGACGCACCATGCCGTTGACTGTGGCCTGGGTGCAATCCAGAAAACCATCGAGCGCCTGCTTGAGCGGGCCAAACCAGAGTCCCTGGTAGACGAGATCGGCCCAGCTGGATTCAATCTGGCGCTTGTAGCGCATCACGTCGGCCGCCAGGGTGAGGCTTTCGAGCTCCTGGTGGGCACGGATCAGCAACAGCAGACCAGGAGTTTCATAGATCTCCCTCGACTTGATCCCGACCACCCGGTTCTCGATGATGTCAAGGCGGCCGAAGCCATGGAGGCCGGCCAGCTCATTGGCGTGGCGGATCACACTGACCGGATCGAGGCTGACGCCATCGATCGCGACTGGGTTGCCCTGCTCGAAGGCGATCTCCACAACCTGTGGCTCCTCAGGTGTGTCGCGGATCGAGCGGGTCATGGCAAACACCTCTTCCGGAGGCTCCACCAGCGGATCCTCCAGCGGGCCGGCCTCAATGCTGCGGCCCAGCAGGTTGAGATCGATCGAGTAGGGGTTCGTCTTGCTCACCGGCGCCGGAATGCCGCAACGCTCGCCGTAGGCGATCGTTTCCTCCCGGCTCATGGCCCATTCGCGCGCCGGGGTGAGCACCTTCAGATCGGGAGCCAGGGCGCCGATCGCCACATCGAAGCGCACCTGATCATTGCCTTTGCCCGTGCAGCCATGGGCCACGGCATCGGCGCCGAGGTCCCGGGCCACCTCCACCAACCGGCGGGCGATCAAGGGCCGGGCCAGGGCCGTGGAGAGGGGATAGCGCCCCTCATAGAGGGCATTGGCACGGATGGCCGGGAAGGCGAACTCTCGGATGAAGGGGTCGATCAGATCCCCCACGATCGACTGGCTGGCGCCGGAGTCGAGTGCCTTCTGTCGGATCGGCTCCAGCTCATCGCCCTGGCCGAGGTCGGCGGCGAAGGTGATCACCTCCTCCACGCCCCATTCCTGCTTCAGGTAGGGAATGCAGACGCTGGTGTCCACCCCACCGGAGTAGGCAAGCACCACCCGTTTTGCCCTGGCGCCCTGCTCCTGTGCCATCACCTCAGTCCTGCGCGTGCGAGCTGTTGCAGGATTGTCCCTTGTCACCGGCGGCGCCGGGGCCCGCGGCCATGGCCGGCACCCGGCCCCAGCGGCTGGCGATCCAGACCCCCATCAGCAGCGGCGGGATGAGCACCCATCCCCACACCTGCCAGGCCACCACTGGCAGAGGGTCGGGCCAGCGCTGGCCTGCCGACACCAGCAGGGCACTGATCAACAGGGCCAGGCTCCAGCCCAGGACCAGCGTGGGAAGTTTGCCGGCGGTCAATGGAAGGATTCGAGTTGCTGGCTTATGGTGGTCGATCGGCGTCCAACGGTTGCACGCTTCACAGGCTTTCCATGAGCACCCTCGACAGCATCAACCCCTCGCTCACCCGCTACCGGCGGGATGAGCCAGCGCCGGTCCTACCACTGCGGGATGAGCCCGATCTGCTCAGCTGGCTGGAGAGCAGTGGCCGCCTGGTGGCGGATGAGGAAACGGCGGCTCCGGATGTGAGCACGGTGGAAGAAGAGGAGCTTTCGGCTCTGATGGGCGAGAAGGAGGAGTACAACCAGGCCGATGAGCAGTCCGACGAGAACTGGGAAGACTGAATCCTGACCTAAGGTCCGGCCGCATCGCCACAGCGCCGCGGCGGCGCCAGGAGTCTTGGCCCGAACAACCCAAATGCCGGCCCCAGCAGGGTCTCCAGCAACCCCAGCCGATGGACGGCCCAGCGCCCTGTTGTTGGCCGCGGCCGTCCTGGTCGTCTGCGTGCTGTTTGACCGCCTCAGCGGCGCCCCCCAGCTCACACCGCCCCTGCTGGTGGCCGCCCTGCTGAGCTGGGCGCTCTGCCACTGGGGGGTTCCCCGGCTGCGGGTCCTGAAGCTCGGCCAGGTGATCCGGGAGGAGGGCCCCCAGGGCCACCACGGCAAGGCCGGAACGCCCACCATGGGTGGCTTGCTGGTGGTGCCGGTGGGGGTGATCGTGGGTGGGCTGGTCTCACCCGGCGATGACCGGCTGCTGGCGGTGGCGGCGATCACCCTGGCCTACCTGGCCATCGGCGGCATCGACGACTGGCGCAGTCTCACCCGCCAGACCAACACCGGACTGACCCCACGGGGCAAGCTGCTGCTGCAGGCCCTGGCGGCGGCCCTGTTCCTGGCCTGGGCCCAGTGGAACCTCTGGATCCGCCCAGATGTCTCCCTGGCCCTGGGCTGGGTGCTGCCCCTCGGTCTGCTGATCCTGCCCCTGGGATTGTTCGTGTTCCTGGCGGAGAGCAACGCCACCAACCTCACCGACGGCCTCGATGGCCTGGCGGCCGGCTGCGGCGCCATCGTCTTCACCGGTTTCGGGGCCCAGCTGATGCTGCGGGGATCCCTGGGGGATCCGGCCATGGCCGGCTTCTGCGCCGCCATGGCCGGAGCCTGGCTGGGATTCCTCGCCCACAACCGCCACCCGGCCCGGGTGTTCATGGGCGACACCGGCTCCCTGGCAATGGGGGCGGCCCTGAGCGCGGTGGCCCTGCTCAGCGACAGCCTCTGGCCCCTGCTGCTGATGGGAGGCGTGTTCCTGGCGGAATCGCTCTCGGTGATCCTGCAGGTGTGGGTGTTCAAGGCCACCAAGGGCCCCGATGGCCAGGGCCGTCGCCTGTTCCGCATGGCACCGCTGCACCACCATTTCGAGCTGGGGGGCCTGCCCGAGCTGACGGTGGTGGTGCGCTTCTGGGGGGCGAGCGCGCTGCTGGTGCTGCTGGGATTGCTGTTGCTGCCCTGAGTGAATCCGCAGCAGACTTGAGGGGTGACTGAAGCAACGGGAGTCTGAAGTGGCCTACTTCACCTGGAAGGAACAGGGTCTGACCGCCGACTGCGCCAGCCTCGAGGCCATGGCGGCCCGCTTCGAGGAGGCGGCGGCGCTGATGCGGCGCATGGCCGCTGAGGGGTTCAGCCTGGAGCGGCAGAGCGACGGGCAGCACATCACCCATCCCGATGCGGGCGTCTTCGAGGCCTACGGGTTCATCAGCGAGGAGCCGCCGGTGCGCCAGCTGGATCTGATCCCCTGAGGCTGAGCGGCTCCCGGGCCCTCAGCGGCGCAGGTAACCCACCACCCACACGGCCACAAACCCCAGCGAGGAGAGCACCAGGTAGATCAGGGCCCACTTCTGGAACGTGGCGATGTCCTGACCGAACACCAGTCCGGCATCGGCATCACCGGCGGTGGAGAAGGCGAACAGCAGGCTCTGCAAGACGGTCAGGCGCGGATGCCTTCTCTAGCAGGCTTTGCCGGGGGCGAGGATCGAGGTGAGATCTCCACGAGCCCCATGGCCGCCCCCTCCCTGCCGCGAACCCTGATGCTGCTGGGCAGCGGTGAACTGGGCAAGGAGGTGGCCATCGCCGCCCAGCGGCTGGGTTGCCGGGTGATCGCTGTCGACCGTTACCCCGGTGCGCCGGCGATGCAGGTGGCCGATCAGGCAGAGGTGATCGCCATGACCGACCCGGAGGCTCTCAAGGCCATCGTGAGGCGCCACCGCCCTGATCTGGTCATCCCGGAAATCGAGGCCTTGGCCGTGGATGCCCTTGCTGAGGTCGAAGCGGAGGGGATCACGGTGATTCCCACCGCCCGGGCCACGGCCATGACCATGAACCGCGACCGGATCCGGGATCTGGCCGCCGGCAAGCTCGGCCTGCGCACAGCCCGGTTCGCCTACGCCGAAAGTGCAGAGGAACTGGTGGCCGTGGCGGCTCCCCTGGGCTGGCCCGTGGTGGTCAAGCCAGTGATGAGCTCCTCCGGCAAGGGCCAGAGCGTGGTGCGTTCAGAGGAGGGCCTCGCCGCCGCCTGGCAGTCGGCCCTCGACGGGGCCAGGGGCGCCGGCTCCCGCGTGATCGTGGAGGAGTTCCTGCCCTTCGAACTGGAGATCACCCTGCTCACGGTCAGGCCCTGGTCGGGCCCCACCCTCTTCTGCCCGCCGATCGGCCATCTGCAGGAGCGCGGCGACTACCAGTGCAGCTGGCAGCCGGCCGCTCTGGGCGAAGCACAGCTGGCGGCAGCCCAGGCCATGGCCCGGGCCGTCACCGACGAGCTGGGGGGCGCCGGGCTGTTCGGGGTCGAGTTCTTCCTCTGCGGCGAGCCCGGACGGGAGGAGGTGGTCTTCTCCGAGCTCTCCCCCCGCCCCCACGACACAGGCCTCGTCACGCTGATGGGGCAGAACCTGAGCGAATTCGAGCTGCACCTGCGGGCGGTGCTGGGCCTGCCGATCCCCGCTATCCGCTCCAGCACTGCCGCCGCCAGCCGGGTGATCCTGGCGGATGGGGCCCTCGACGCCGTGGCCTACACCGGTGTGGCCGAGGCCCTGGCGGAACCAGGCACCCAGGTGCTGCTCTTCGGCAAACCCAACGCCCGCCCCAATCGCCGCATGGGGGTGGCCCTGGCGATTGGGGCGGACGTGGCCGAGGCGCGGGCACGGGCTGATCGTGCCGCCGGGCGAATCAGCGTGGTAGCGGCGGGCTGAGCAGCGCTGCCCACTGGCCTTGAGCTGTTTTCGGTTTTATGGTGCGACGGTAAGGATTCCCCATGGCCCAGGCCCAGCGTCGCCCCAACCATTCAGGCACCGGCAAGGGCGACGCTGCCAATCAGGCTGAGCGAGCGGCCGCCACCGTGATCGCCCTCAGCCGCCGCCAGGGGGGCGGCGAGGCCAAGCCCAGGTCCTTGGGTCTTCTCAGGCGGAGCCTGCGACCGGCCATCCTGCTGGCCTTCGCCAGCGGCATCGGCCTGGGCTACGGCCTGGCGGGCCCACTGCCACAGCTGATCGGTCCCGCCCTGGCGGCCCTGAGCCACATGGCGCCAACGCTGGTCAAGCTGGTGCCGCCGCTCCCCATCGATCAGCACCGCATTCTGATCCTGGGCTCCGACCAGATCAGCGGCAGCACTGATGTGATGGTGGTCGCCGACATCCACGACGGCATCACCAAGCTCACCCAGGTGCCGCGGGATACGTTCATTGAATCCAGTCGCTTCGGGGTTCTCAAGGCCAACGCCCTCTACGCCTCCGGTGGGGTGGAGGCCGTCAAGGAGGAGCTCACCGCCCTGCTCGGCAGCCCAGTGGACCGTTACCTGCTGGTGAACCTGGATGCTGTGCAGAACCTCGCCGAGACCTTGGGGGGTGTCGAGGTGGATGTGCCCAAACGGATGTACTACACCGACACCCGCCAGGACCTTTACATCGATCTCTACCCAGGTGTGCAGTTGCTCAAGGGCAAGGACCTGGAGGGGTTCCTGCGCTTCCGCAACGACGAGATGGGGGACATCGGCCGGATGGAACGCCAGCAGCTGGTGATCCGCGAGGTGTTCCGCAAACTGTCCCAGCCCAGCTCCGTGACCCGCCTGCCTGAGCTGCTCCGGATCGCCGGCAACGACATCAGCACCGATCTCTCGCCGCTGGAGCTGGGGAACCTGCTCAGCAAACTGGGCAGCACCAGACTCAGCACGACTCGGCTGGCGGGCCGGCTCTACTGGCACGACGACCTGAGCTACTGGATGCCGGACCTGAACACCCAGCACGCCGAGTCGCTGGAGCCGGAAACCGACGCTGAGGATGTCAGTGACCCGAACGACAGGCGCTGACACTCCGGCTTTCCGGCTTCAACACGATCAGGGAGATCCCAGCTGATCCCGGGAAATCCCCACCAGGGGCAGGGTTTCATCGCCCCAGCCACCGGGCGGCAGCAGCTCCGGTGCGCCGGGCCCAGGTTGAACAGCGGCACCGGCGGCGAAGGCGCCGTTGATCCAGGCCAGCAGCAACCCGCGAAGGGCACCGCCACCCTCGGCCAGGGGGGAGCCCAGATTGAAGTGATCCCCCCCCTGCGCCAGGACCAGGCGATGGCCCCCTCCGGCACGGCTGGCCTCCAGGCGCATGGGGCGAATCGCCTCCGGTTCAGGCGGCACCACCCAGTCTCGGGTGCCGCTCACCAGCAACACCCGAGCATGCATGGCCTTTCCGGCTCCGGTATTGAACAGCAGCGACATCGGCGGGCTGACGGCCACTCCGACTTTGACCCGTGGATCCGAGAGGGCCGCCTGATTCGCAGTGCCGATGAAACTGCATTGCAACACCCAGCTGAGGTTGCGATCCGGATCGAGAGGCTCGTCACAGCGTTCCTTCAGCTTCGTATCGCTGGGCGTGACCCCCGTCAGCTGCAGCACCGTGGTGGCACCCCACGACTGCCCCAGCACCGCCACAAAGTCGGTGTTCAAGCGGGTGCTCAGTCCAGGTAGACCAGCCGCAGCCCCGTCGATCACCGCTGAAACATCCAGGGGCCTCAACCGCAGTTCATCCCCTCCCGGGGGGGGGGTCTTGCCGGAGAGCATGGCCTGCTGTTGACCCTTATCACTGCCGGGGTGGTACGGCAAAAGCACCGTGTAGCCGTGGCTGGCCAGGTGGCTGGCCCAGCCCTCGAAGCTCTCCGGAGCATCCCAGAGCCCATGGGAGATCACCACGAGCCGGCCGCTCGCCCCCTGACTCGGGCCAATCTGAACCACCTGCAACGGGCTGGGCCGATGGGGTGCCGGCAGGGTGATCACCTTCCGCTCCACCTTGAGGGGACCGGGCTGTCGGAGTGCCGGATCGACGCTGGCCGGCACCTGCCCCGCCACGAGGCGATCCGCTGGCTGTTGCTGGGAGGACAGCCGCTTCACCGCGAACAGCGCCCGGCCCAGATCCACTGAGGCCGTGGTTCCAGGCAGGGCCTGCATCACGCTGAGCATGGTGAGGGGTCCCCGAGCCGCTGCCTTATCGAGTGCCCGAGAGAGATCGTTGCCATCCAACTGGGCCGGTAGCCCATCGATGCCGCCGAGGGCAGAGACCAGCAGCAACGCCTGGTTGAGCATCGGCGATCCTGCGGCCTCATTCACCACCGCTGGCACCTGCAACGGCAGCGGTGCATTGAAGAGGCCCACCAGCTTGCGGCCAATGGCTCCGTTGGTGGCCTGATCCAGCTCAGCCAGATCACTGGTGCCGCTGAGGAGACCTGCGGAGTTTTCCAACTCCTTCAGCTTCACAGTGAAGTTGGTCTCGAGCAGCGGCAAGCGCAAGTCCACCTGCTCCAAAGCACGTGCTGGAGCTGACGGGACTAGTGCTCCACCTAGAAGCCCGGCAAAGGTCAGCAACAGCGGAGCAGCGGGAGTGGAGCGAAGCGCGCGCACGTGTGGCACTCGAGGATCTCCATGATCTCCCCTCAGCGCCTGTTTCAGGTCATCAGGACACGATGGCCACAGGCGGATGCTGGGCCAGCACCTGTTTGAGATACCGGCCCGTGTGACTGGTGGGGTGCTCAGCCACCTGCTCCGGAGTGCCGGCCACCACAATCTCACCACCTTTGTTGCCTCCTTCGGGCCCGAGGTCGATCAGCCAGTCGGCGCAACGAATCACATCAAGGTTGTGCTCGATCACCACGATCGAATTGCCCTTGTCCACCAGTCGCTGCATCACGTCCATCAGCTTGTGGACGTCGTAGAAACTCAACCCGGTGGTGGGCTCATCAATCAGGTAAAGCGTCTTGCCGGTAGCGCGCTTGGAGAGTTCGGTGGCCAGCTTCACCCGCTGAGCCTCACCGCCGGAGAGTGTAGGAGCGGGCTGGCCCAGTTTGATGTAACCCAGGCCCACATCCACCAGGGTGCGCAGACGATCTGCGGCCTGGGGAATGGCGCTGAAGACATCAGCTGCCTGCTCCACCGTCATCTGCAGCACTTCGGCGATGTTAAAACCCTTGTAAGCCACCTGGAGTGTTTCGCGGTTGTAGCGAGCCCCCTTGCAGACATCGCACTGCACATACACATCCGGGAGGAAGTTCATCTCGATCACGTTCACCCCCTGGCCACTGCAGGCCTCGCAGCGTCCGCCCTTGACGTTGAAGCTGAACTGGCCCACCTGGTAGCCGCGGGCCTTGGCCTCCACCGTGGCAGCGAACACCTGACGGATCGGATCGAACGCGCCGGTGTAGGTGGCCGGATTGGAGCGGGGGGTGCGACCGATCGGGCTCTGGTCGATCACGATCACCTTGTCGACCGACTGGATACCGCGCAGCTCCTCCATGCCGGAGGGAAAGGGCACCCGCATCCCGAGCTTGTGCTCCAGGGCCGGATGCAGGAGCTCATTCACCAGGGTGCTCTTGCCGCTGCCACTGACCCCGGTGACAGCCACGAGACGACCGAGGGGGATGTCGATGTCAAGGCCCTGGAGGTTGTTGCGGCGACAGTTGACCAGGGTGAGCTTGCGGCTGCCGGAAGCGCGCCGTTCGGCCGGGGTGGGAATGGAGAGGCGGCCGCTGAGATAGGCGCCGGTGAGCGACGCCTCGGCCTCCAGCAGGTTCTGCAGGGACCCTTCCGCCACGATGTGGCCCCCGTGAACACCAGCTCCGGGGCCGATGTCGACGAGGTGGTCGGCGGCACGGATCGTGTCCTCGTCGTGCTCCACCACGATCAGGGTGTTGCCCAGATCGCGCAGTTTGAAGAGCGTGTTCAGCAGGCGATCGTTGTCACGCTGGTGCAGGCCGATGCTGGGTTCATCCAGCACGTAGAGCACGCCGGTGAGGCCGGCGCCGATCTGGGTGGCCAGGCGGATGCGCTGGGCCTCACCGCCCGAGAGCGTCATGGCCGGCCGATCGAGGCTAAGGTAATCGAGCCCCACATCCAGCAGGAACCTGAGCCGCATGCGGATCTCCCGCAGCACCAGGTCACCGATCTGGATCTGGCGCGGCGTGAGCAGAGGTTTGGCCCCCTCGGCCAACCCCATCAGGGCCTCGATCCGCTCGAGGGTTTCGGCCACGCTCACGGCGGTGAGCTCATGGATGGCGTAGGGCCCCACCCGGACCGCCAGGGCCTCGGGCCGCAGGCGCAGCCCCTGACAGGTGCCACAGGGCACCATCTCCAGGTATTGCTCCAGCTTCTGGCGCACCGACTCGCCACTGGCGTCGCGCAACTGGCGCTCCAGGATCGGCAGGATCCCCTCGAACGGCCTCTGGTAGGTCTGACTCTTGCGGTAGCGGCTGTCGGCCTGAATCTCGATGGGCTTCTCGCTGCCATGAAGCACCACCTGGCGCTGCTCATCGCTGAGCTGGTTCCAGGGAGTCTTGATCTCGAAGCCGAAGGCCTCGCCCACGCTGTAAAGCAGGGAGAAGTAATAGCTGTTGTCCTTCTCACTCCAGGGGGCGATCGCCGCGTACACCGGCAGGGAGGGGTCGGGCACCACTCTCTCCAGTGTGAACCGGCGCAGATGTCCGATGCCATGGCAGTCGGGGCAGGCGCCATAGGGGCTGTTGAAGGAAAACAGCCGGGGCGAGAGCTCCTCCATCACGGCGCCGTGCACCGGGCAGGCGAAGTTCTCGGAATAAAGCCGTTCTCGATCGATGCCTTCGGGTAACTCCTCACCGGCCTTGGGCACCACCTCCACCAGGGCCAGACCATCGCCGCGCTTGAGACAGGTGCGCAGGGAATCGGTCAACCGCTCGTTGATGCCTTCGCGGGCCACCAGCCGGTCGACCACCACTTCGATGTTATGGGCGTGGTTCTTGTCGAGCTCGATGTTGTCGGACAGCTCTCTGACCTCACCGTTGATGCGCACCCGGGCGAAGCCCTCGGCCACCAGACCGGAGAGCAGCTTGGTGTGGGTACCCTTCTTGCCCCGCACCACGGGAGCCAGCAACTGGTAGCGGGTGCCCTCCGGCAGAGTGGCGATCCGGTCGACCATCTCGTCGATGCTCTCGGGCCGGATCGAGCGGTTGCACTGGGGGCAATGGGGCTCACCCGCACGTCCGAACAGCAGCCTCAGGTAGTCCTGGATCTCGGTGACGGTGCCCACCGTGGAGCGGGGGTTGTGGCTGGTCGATTTCTGATCGATCGAGATCGCCGGGGACAGCCCCTCGATCGCGTCGACGTCGGGTTTGTCCACCTGACCGAGGAACTGGCGCGCATAAGCGGAAAGACTCTCCACATAGCGACGCTGACCCTCGGCGAAGATCGTGTCGAAAGCGAGCGAGCTCTTGCCACTGCCGCTCACGCCGGTGAACACCACCAGCCGGTTGCGCGGCAGGGTGAGATCAATGTTGCGCAGGTTGTGCTGTCGGGCGCCACGCACCCGGATCACATCCTCAAGACTGCCACCACTGAGCATGGCGCTGGGATCATGCCCGGAGGCCGTGGCCAGGCTGGACAGGGCCTCGGGACCTCCTCCATTCGTGGCGAGGCTCTTGGATCCGGAGCCGGATCTGGCGCGGGGCATTCAGTCACCCTGACAACCTGGAGTCTACGGGCTGCACCTGCGGCTTACGAAGCTCCCTGCTGCAACAGGCTGGCGACATAGCTGCGGGTTTCTCCGGAATCGCCCCCGGCAAGTTCGGCCAGTTCCCGCTCCCGCTCATCGCTTTCCTGCAGAGCCGTCACTCCGGTGCGGGTACGCCCCGCCTCCACCTGCTTGCTCACGCGGAAGTGGTGCTGGGCCATGGCGGCCACCAGGGGCTGGTGGGTGACACAGAACACCTGGTGCTGCTCGGCAAGGCGGCGCAGCAGGGCGGCGATGGCCCCGCTGACCCGGCCGCTGACGCCGCTGTCGATTTCATCAAAGAGCAGGGTGACCTGGGAATCGGACGCGGCCAGACAGGTTTTCAGGGCGAGCAGGAAGCGGCTCATCTCCCCGCCGGAGGCCACCTCCTGCAGGGGGGCCAGCGGCTGGCCAGGGTTGGCCGAGAACAGGAAGCCAATCGCATCAGCCCCTTCATCAGCAGGCGGGGCCGGCTCGATCGAAACCGAGAAGCGCACCTGGGCCAGCCCCAGGGGCCGCAGGGTGTCCATCAATTGCCGCTCCAGGGCGGTGGCGGCAGCCTGACGCCGCTGGGTGAGCCGGGCGCAGGCCCGGTCGCGCAGCAGGCGGCTGCTCTCCTCCTGCTGCTCCAGTTGCCGCAGCGAGGCCTCCAGCCCATGGGCATCGAACTGGCAGCGGAGGTCGTCGCGCAGGGCGATCAGGGCCCCCAGCTCCTGGCCGTGACGCCGCTCCAGAGCCTTGAGCTGGGCCATCCGCTCCTGCAGGCCCGAAAGGGTTTGAGGATCGCTCTCCAGGCCGGCACCGTAGCGATCGAGGCCTGAAGCCAGCTCCTGCAGCAGCTGGGCCGCCTCACAGCAGCGCTCCAGCACTGGCTGGAGGCTCTCATCGAACCCCTGCAGATGCTGCAGCTCCTGCTCGATGGCGGCGAGGTGATCAAGCACCGACGGCCCCCCGTCCAGGCCCTCCACCAGCCGTCCCGTCACGATCATCACCCCCTCCTGCAGACGAACGGCATGGGCCAGCCGGTCCTGCTCCCCCTGCAGCCGCTGACGCTCGTGGGGATCCTCGAGCTGAGCCGCCTCCAGATCCTCCAGCAACTGAAGACGCCGGTGCTGGTCGACCTGCTGGCGCTGCTGCTCAGCCCTGGCGGTGTGCAGGGCCACCGCCGCTGCTTTCCAGGCACGAACGGCCGAGCGGGCCGCCAGCAGGGCCTCGGTGATCGGCTCTCCACCGAAGCGATCCAGCCAGCGGCGCTGCTGTCCCGGACGCGCCAGCTGCTGGGTCTGCCCCTGAACGGTGAGATCCAGCAGCAGGGGGCGCAGCTCCAGCAACTGGGCGCGGTTGACGATCACCCCATTGATGCGGCTACGGCTGCTGATGCGTTCCTCCTGCTGGCGCCACTCCCGGCTGATGATCAGATCGGAATCCTCCGGCTCGAGGTCCTGCTGGATCAGCCAGGCCCGCACCGGCTCAGAGAAGGAGAAACCGGCTTCGATGCACGCCCGCTCGCAGCCAGGTCGCAGCAGCCGCAGGCCCTCAACCCCCTGGGCACCGCCGAGAAGGGCATCGAGGGCATCGAGGAGGAGAGATTTACCCGCCCCGGTCTCCCCGGTTAGAACGGTGAACCCGGGCTTGAAACTGAGATCCAGAGCATCGATCAGGGCGATGTTCTCCAGACGCAGACCCGTGAGCACGCCGGTCTCCGGTGATTGCCAAGACCGTAGCGGCGGTCGCTTTCGTTTAGAAGAGAAACAGTTGAACTCCTCGCTGATGGTCCGCTCGGATCAGGCCACGATCACCGGGGACACGATCGCCGAACAAACCAGCCGCCCCGAGGAACTCAGCGACTTCATCGAAGCCGCCGGTCTGCTGAGCTACGACCCAGAGGCCATCACGCGGATCTACGCCGGCCACCCCCAGCGGCTGCTCAGGCGTCTCTGGCAGACCCTGGTGCCCATCAGCCTGTTTCTGATCGGGGTGGGCTTTGACAAGTTTTTAGGGGTGCTCAGCAATGAAGAGCGCGCACGCGAGCGTGCGCGGGAATTCACCGAACTTCTGGCGGACCTGGGGCCAGCCTTCATCAAAGCCGGCCAGGCTCTCTCCACCCGGCCGGACATCATCCCGCCGCTGCTGCTGGAAGAACTGGCCCAGCTGCAGGATCAGCTGCCCGGCTTCGATAGCTCCCTGGCGATGGCCTGCATCGAGGAAGACCTCGGCGCACCGGTCAGCAGCTTGTTCCAGCAGCTGGACCGGGAGCCGATCTCAGCGGCCTCCCTGGGCCAGGTGCACCGGGGGGTCCTGCTCAGCGGCGAGGCCGTGGCGGTGAAGGTGCAGCGGCCGGGGCTACGCGAGCAGATCACCCTCGACCTTTACATCGTGCGCCAGATCGCGGCCTGGCTGAACCGGAACGTGCGCTTGATCCGCAGTGATCTGGTGGCCCTGGTCGATGAGCTCGGCAAGCGGGTCTTCGAGGAGATGGACTACCTCAACGAAGCCAGCAACGCCGAACACTTCGCACGCCTGCATCGACATAACCCCCGCATCGCCGTTCCGCGTATCTACCACAAACTCACCAGCCGCCGGGTGCTGACGATGGAGTGGATCGAGGGGGTGAAGCTCACCAACCTCGAGGCGGTGCGCTCCCTGGGCATCAACCCAGACGACATGGTGCAGATAGGGGTGAACTGCAGCCTGCAGCAATTGCTGGAACACGGGTTCTTCCATGCCGATCCCCATCCCGGCAACCTGCTGGCCCTGCCAGATGGCCGGCTGGCCTATCTCGACTTCGGCATGATGAGCGAGGTGAGCCGCGAGTCGAGAACGGGGCTGATCCAGGCGGTGGTGCATCTTGTGAACCGTAATTTCAGCTCCCTCTCACGAGATTTCGTGAACCTGGGATTTCTCGGAGAGGAGGTGAATCTCGAGCCCATCATTCCGGCCTTCGAGAATGTGTTCGGCCAGGCTCTGGAGATGGGAGTCAGCCGTATGGACTTCAAGGCGGTCACCGACGATCTTTCCGGGGTGATGTACAGGTTCCCATTCCAGGTGCCGCCTTACTACGCTCTGATCATCCGCTCCCTGGTGACACTGGAAGGCATCGCCCTGAGTGTGGACCCCGACTTCAAGATCCTCGGTGCTGCTTACCCCTACTTCGCCCGCAGGCTGATGGAGGACCCCGATCCGGCCCTGCGCAGCAGCCTGCGCGAGATGCTCTTCGACGGCGAAGAGTTCCGCTGGCAGCGGCTGGAGAACCTGATCAGCAGCGCCTCCCTTCAGGACCAGCTGGATCTGGAGGGACTGCTCGATCAGGTGCTCGACTTTCTCTTCTCCCCCAAGGGCGGCCTGCTGCGCCAGCAGCTGGTGGATGCCCTGGTGGACCGGGTGGATGCGATCAGCTGGCAGGCCTTCCGCCGGCTTGGCAGCCGACTGCCCCGCCGCCTGCAACCGCCCGGACTGCGCAGTCCTCGCCTCGGGAGCAGTGAGGAGGCCCTGCTCAGCCTGGAGCCGGTCCAGCAACTGCTGATGATCCTGCGTCAGCTGCCAGGCTTCGAGCCCAAGCTGCTGCTGCGACGCCTGCCCCGGCTTCTGGGTGAACCCGACCTGCGCCGCATGGGCGTGCAACTGGCCCAGGGCCTGGCGGAGCGCAGCGTGGTGCGCCTGCTGCGCGATGTCCTGGTGGCTCCCGAGCTGCGCCAGAGCGCCGTCCTCAGCGCCACCGGCAGCTCTTAGAGTCAATCGACCACCAGGTTTCAACTCTTGGCCCGTCCGCCCAAACTCCTGGCCGTCCTGCTGGGCCTATCACTGAGTGCAGTCACGCCAGGACTGCAGGTGCAGGCCGCCGAACAGGTGGTGTTCGTGAGTGGAGCCTTCCGGCGCTCGATTCCGGTGGCCGACCTGGAGCACCTGGCCCAGACGGGGCAAGCCCGGGGCCTTCTGGCGGATGTGCTGCGTTTCAGCGGGCAGGAGCCGGCCTCGGTGGCCAAGTTGCTGAACCAACAACTCACCCTGCCGATCGTGCTGACCAGCCGGCTGCTCTCCACCCGGATCGGCGAAGCGCTCCTTCAGCGGCTCGCGGGGATCTTCTCTCCTTTGCGGACACCCCAGAAGGGGGTCCAGGCCATCCGGGGCGCCCTGATCACGGGCCTGGCCAGCGGCAACGGCAGCCTCAGCGCCACTGGGTTCCTGCAGGCCTATCCGGCCCAGGAGCTGGCGGTGAACATTCCGGCCCTGCTGGGGGTGATCAGCAAAGCAAGCTCAATCTCCGATCTTGTGCGCTTCTTCTCCGAATCGCCCCTTGACGGGTTACGCGGAGATGGCGCTGCCCAGTCCGACGGCAAACCACCGAAAGCCAGCTCCCCAGCAACCCAGCCAACGGCCCCTTCGCCGACCCCCTGAGACACCGAGCTCGTAGCAGGCAGCTGCTGGGAACTGGGCGCGTAGATTCGTATCAGCCTGTCCTCCGGTCGACGTGCCCCTGCTTTCAGCTCTTCGGCGACTGGGCCAGCAACCAACGATGCAGGACTGGCCGGGGCTGATCGAGGCCTACCGACGCTGGTTGCCGGTGAGTGAGGCCACGCCTGTGATCACCCTGCGGGAAGGCGCAACCCCGTTGATCCCGGCGCCGTCGGTGGCGGCACGGCTGGGCCGTGGCATCAAGGTGTTCCTCAAATACGACGGCCT
The DNA here is from genome assembly GCA_943371515.1 of Synechococcus sp. UW140. GTDB lineage: Bacteria > Cyanobacteriota > Cyanobacteriia > PCC-6307 > Cyanobiaceae > Regnicoccus_A. Next base: position 180,535 of record CALRVC020000001.1, read on the forward strand.
CAACCCCACCGGCAGCTTCAAGGACCGGGGGATGACGATGGCGGTGAGCAAGGCCCTGGAAGCCGGCGCCGAAGCGGTGATCTGCGCCAGCACCGGCAACACCAGTGCCGCGGCCGCCGCCTACGCCCGCCGCGGCGGCATGCGCGCCTTCGTGCTGATCCCCGACGGCTATGTGGCCCAGGGCAAGCTCGCCCAGGCCCTGGTTTACGGCGCCGAAGTGCTGGCGGTGAAAGGGAACTTCGATCGTGCCCTGGCGATCGTGCGCGAAGTGGCCGACGCCTACCCGGTCACGCTGGTGAATTCCCTCAACCCCTACCGCCTGCAGGGGCAGAAGACCGCCGCCTTCGAGGTGGTGGATGCCCTCGGTGACGCCCCCGACTGGCTCTGTATCCCCATGGGCAACGCGGGCAACATCAGTGCTTACTGGATGGGCTTCCAGGAGTACCGGCAGGCAGGCCACAGCCGACGCCTCCCCCGGATGATGGGCTTCCAGGCCAGTGGTTCCGCGCCGCTGGTGCTGGGTCACACAGTCGAGCAACCCGACACGATCGCCACCGCGATCCGGATCGGTAATCCTGCCAACCGCGAGAAAGCCCTCAGCGTGCGGGAACAGAGCGGCGGCTCCTTCCACGCTGTCACCGACCAGGACATTCTTGAGGCCTACCAGTTGCTCGGCCGGGAGGAAGGAGTGTTCTGCGAACCGGCCAGCGCTGCCTCCGTGGCCGGTCTGCTCCAGCAGGCGGACCAGGTGCCCGCCGGAGCCACGGTGGTTTGCGTCCTCACGGGGAACGGTCTGAAGGATCCCAACACTGCCATCGACAACTGCGATGGGGCCTTCCATGCCGGCCTGGCCCCTGAGGTGGATGTGGTGGCCAAGGTGATGGGCTTCTGAACGCAACAATCTGAACACAACAGCCCAAAGCCCCGAACCGGAGACTCCGGTTCGGGGCTTTGGGCTGTGGAGACCCCCTGACTCCCTCATCGCAAAGGCAGCCAGGGTCCTTGCGGATTGCAACGGATCTGGGGTGCACTGGTCAAAGCGTCCACGGGAAAAAGAGCTTCAACACGGGGAAAACAGGAGCAAAGCGAGTACTCCTGAAATGTCGACGTTTTCCCCAGATCCGGGAAAGAGTGGAAAACCTTGATTTCAGTCGAGATTCCGGTGCTCTTTCCTCAGTTCTGATTCGTAGAATCTGAGACTGGGACTGGCTTATGGATCTTTTCCACTTTTTCCCCAGCCCCTACGACTACGGATTGGATTTGTTTTCTTCTGGATTAAGACAAAACCAGTAACAGGATTGGGGAGAGGGCAACTGCAGACCGGTTCGAGCAAGCTGGACCTCGTTGCGCTTCTGACAGCGGTGTGGAAGCGTGGTGTGGCCCCTGGCGGGGTGGTCCTCTCTGGAGTCGTATCGCGATGAAGCTGGTCTGCTCTCAGGCTGAACTGAGCGCCAGCCTTCAGCTGGTCAGCCGTGCCGTGGCTTCACGGCCCACCCATCCGGTGCTGGCGAATGTGCTGCTCACTGCCGATGCCGGCACTGGCCGTCTCAGCCTCACCGGCTTCGATCTCAGCCTTGGCATCCAGACCAGCCTTCCCGCTTCCGTGGAGAGCAGCGGCACCATCACCCTGCCTTCACGCCTGTTCGGTGAGATCGTGGCGCGCCTCTCCAGTGAGAGTCCGATCAGCCTGAGCTGCGAAGAAGGTCAGGAGCAGGTGGAGCTCACCAGTCGCTCCGGCAGCTACCAGATGCGCGGTCTCTCTGCCGAGGACTTTCCCGATCTGCCCCTCGTTCAGAGCGGAACTCCGCTGCGCCTCCAACCGGAGGCGCTGGTGAAGGGGTTGCGGGCCACCCTTTTTGCCAGCAGCGGTGATGAGGCCAAGCAGTTGCTCACCGGCGTCCACCTCGGCCTGGCGGATCAGGATCTCGAATGCGCCGCCACCGACGGGCATCGCCTTTCGGTGCTGCGCCTCGAGAAGGCCTTCTCCGGCGCGGAGGATGGCAGTGAGCCCTTCGCGGTCACGGTGCCAGCCCGCTCCCTGAGGGAACTGGAGCGACTGCTCTCCGCCTGCAGCAGTGACGATCCGGTGAGCCTCTACTGCGATCGCGGGCAGGTGGTGTTCCTCTGGGCCGACCAGGTGCTCACCAGCCGCAGTCTCGATGGCACCTATCCCAACTACCGCCAGCTGATCCCCGATCGTTTCACCAGAACCCTGGAACTTGATCGCCGTGGGTTCGTGCAGGCCCTTGAGCGGGTGGCTGTCCTCGCCGACCAACACAACAATGTCGTCAAGCTCAGCAGTGATCCAGGAAGTGGTCAGCTTCACATCAGTGCCGATGCCCAGGATGTGGGCAGCGGCTCCGAAGACCTGCCGGCGGTGATCAGCGGTGATCCGATCGAGATCGCCTTCAATGTCCGCTACATCCTCGATGGGCTCAAGGCGATGACATCCGAGCGGGTGGAGCTGCGTTGCAACGCCCCCACCACCCCGGCGGTGCTGACCTCTGTGCAGGATCCGACCTTCACCTACCTGGTGATGCCCGTTCAGATCCGCAGCTGAGGCCGTGACCCTGCCCGAGCAACTGCTGCTCAGCGACCTGCTGCGGCGCCGGGTGCGCTGCAACCAGGGGATCGACCATGGCGCTGGTCTGCTGGGCTGGATGCACCCGCCCGTGCACCGCCTGCTCGGCTGGGTGACCAAGCCTTCGGGTTTCGGGACCCGCCGGCTGGTCTGGCGGCTCAACCAGCTGCGTGGGCTCACCGATCAGGAGGCTCTGGTGCTGGGGGAGCCCGCAGAGACCGACCCCGCCACATTGGAGCGCTTGCCCACCCTTTTAGATGCGGCCCTGCTCGGGACCGGCAACCAACTGCTGGGTGTGATCGCCGACGCCAACGTGGAGTTGCGCAGCGGACTGATCCTCGACTACCTGGTTGCCCGCAGCGATCCGCGTCTGCCTGGCAGCAGCCGCTGGCTGCTCTCGCCCGAGCGCATCGTCGATCAGCAGCCCGGCCAGGTGATGACTGCTCTGCATGGCCTCGATGATCTGCCCCTGGCGCGTGCCAGCGTGCGTCAGGAGTTCTTGCGGCGTTCCCGCCGCTGGCGGGAGCAGTTCGAGGAGGTGGGCGGGCGCTTTGAGGAGCGGTTGGAGGGCTGGCTGGAGGAGCCGCCCTGGCAGGACCCTGATCCCCGCGACCCCAAAGCCCGTCTCGATGATCTCCCCCTGAATCGGCTTGACGAGGAGGAGGACTGGGATGACCCGGAGGCCTGGGGGGAGCCCGTACGGGAGGTTTCGGCCCCGTCACAGCGCAGGGCCGGGCGTGAGCGGCCACGGCCCCTCGATGCCGATCCGCTCGAGCCGGAAGATCCCTGGATCTGAACCCAGACCGGCGGCCTGCCGGGGCCACGGACTCGGCCACACTGGAGTCCTGATGATTCCATGCTGTGGTTGCCAGACCCTCTTTTCCGGTCGCTGAGGCCCTGCGCCAGGAGGGCCTCAGCCAGGCCGACTACGAGGAGATCTGTCGCCGGCTCGGTCGTGAGCCCAACCGCGCCGAGCTGGGCATGTTCGGGGTGATGTGGTCGGAGCATTGCTGCTACCGCAACTCCAGGCCCTTGCTTCAGGGCTTCCCCACCAGCGGGCCACGCATCCTGGTGGGCCCCGGCGAAAATGCCGGTGTGGTGGATCTGGGTGAGGGCCAGAGGCTGGCCTTCAAGATCGAAAGCCACAACCACCCTTCGGCGGTGGAGCCGTTTCAGGGGGCGGCCACCGGTGTGGGCGGCATCCTCCGCGACATCTTCACGATGGGCGCCCGGCCGATCGCCCTGCTCAATGCCCTGCGCTTCGGTCCCCTCGAGGACGAGCGCAACGTGGGCCTGATGGAGGGGGTGGTGGCGGGCATCGCCCACTACGGAAATTGCGTGGGGGTCCCCACCGTGGGCGGTGAGGTGGCCTTTGACCCCAGCTATTCCGGCAACCCTCTGGTGAACGCCATGGCCCTGGGTCTGATGGAAACCGAGGAGATTGTTTGCTCCGGGGCCGTTGGTGTGGGCAATCCGGTGGTGTACGTGGGCAGCACCACCGGCCGCGACGGCATGGGCGGAGCCAGCTTCGCTTCGGCGGAGCTGAGTGCCGCTTCACTGGATGACCGCCCGGCGGTGCAGGTGGGTGATCCCTTCCTGGAGAAGGGACTGATCGAGGCCTGCCTGGAGGCCTTCCAGAGTGGTGATGTGCTCGCGGCCCAGGACATGGGCGCCGCTGGCCTCACCTGCAGCTGCTCGGAAATGGCCGCCAAGGGCGGGCTGGGCATTGAGCTCGATCTCGACCGGGTACCGGCCCGGGAGAGCGGCATGAGCGCCTATGAGTTCCTGCTCAGCGAGTCCCAGGAGCGGATGCTGTTCGTGGTCAAACCCGGATGCGAGGAGGTCCTGATGGCCCGCTTCCGCCGCTGGGGTCTGCAGGCCGCTGTGGTGGGCCGCGTGCTGGCCGACAACGTGGTGCGGGTGCTGCAGGGAGGGGCAGTGGCCGCGGAGGTGCCTGCCAGCGCCCTCGCTGATGACACTCCGATCAACCACCACGAGCTGATCAGTGAGCCGCCGGCTGCCATCCAGGCCCACTGGCGCTGGAGCGAAGCCGACCTGCCTGCCGCCACCGTCGAAGGGATCACACCGAGGGGTGGTCCCCTGGCAGGCCAGCCCCTGGATTGGGGCGCGGTGCTGCTGCGCCTGCTCGATGACCCCACCATCGCCAGCAAGCGCTGGGTCTACCGCCAGTACGACCACCAGGTGCAGGCCAACACGGTGATGCCCCCCGGTGGCGCCGATGCGGCCGTGGTGCGCCTGCGGCCCCAGCGGGGTGACGGCGCCATGGCTGCTGTCAGCCGCGGGGTGGCCGCCACCGTCGACTGCCCCAATCGCTGGGTTGCCCTGGATCCGGAGCGGGGGGCTGCAGCGGCGGTGGCCGAAGCCGCACGCAATCTCAGCTGCGTCGGTGCCGAACCGCTGGCGGTCACCGATAACCTCAACTTCCCCTCGCCGGATACCCCCACCGGCTACTGGCAGCTGGCCATGGCCTGCCGCGGCCTGTCGGAGGCCTGCCGGGCACTTGACACCCCCGTCACCGGCGGCAACGTCTCCCTCTACAACGAAACCCGGAGGCCCGATGGCAGCCTGCAGCCGATCCATCCCACCCCCGTGGTGGGCATGGTTGGACTTGTGCATGACCTTGATCACGTCACTGGTCTGGGCTGGCAGGCCCCGGGCGATCCCCTCTGGTTGCTGGGGGTGCCTCTGGCCACAAGCTATGGCGACGGGCGGCTGGCTCTGGCCGCCTCCAGTTATCTGGAGAGCATCCATGGTCTGGCCACGGGCCGACCTCCGCTGACCGACCTGAAGCTGGAGCGGGCGGTGCAAGCCCTGCTGCGCCAGGCGATCACGACGGGCCTGGTGGCCTCTGCCCACGATCTCAGTGACGGGGGTCTGGCGGTGGCGGCCGCCGAGGCCTGCATCGCTTCTGGCCTCGGCGCCGTCCTGGAGGTTCCCGCTGACGCGGGCCGCCTTGATCGCTTGTTGTTCGCTGAAGGGGGCGCCAGGGTGCTGGTGTCGATCAAGCCAGATCAGGAGCGGGCCTGGCAGGAGCTGCTGGACGCGCAGCGGCCAGGGGAGCTGGAAGTGCTGGCCAGGTCGATCGGTCGGGTGGGTGAGGCCGGGGTGCCCCTGAGCTTCGAGCAGGACGGCACCTGCCTGTTGTCGCTGGCCGTGGAGGAGCTGCGCATGAGCTACGAGAACGCTCTGCCGCGCCGACTGGCCGCGGTCGGCTGAGGCACAATGCAAAGGTAAAAGAAAGGTGAACGGGCCTGTGGCAAGCGCGCACCCCACGCCGGAACGGCCCGACCGGATGGAGGAGGCCTGCGGGGTCTTCGCTGTTTACGCCCCTGGCCAGCAGGTGGCCAACCTCACTTACTTCGGCCTCTACGCCTTGCAGCACCGGGGTCAGGAGTCGGCAGGGATCGCTGTGTTCAACGGCGACAAAGTGCGGCTGCACAAGGACATGGGTCTGGTGAGCCAGGTCTTCGATCAGGACGTGCTCGAGCGCATGCCCGGTGATCTGGCCGTGGGCCACAACCGCTACTCCACCACCGGCAGCAGCCGTGTCTGCAACGCCCAGCCGGTGGTGCTGATGACCTGCCTCGGTCCGTTCGCGCTCGCCCACAACGGCAATCTCGTCAACGTCGAGGATCTGCGCCAGTCGGTCCAGGCCAGTGCGATTCAGTTCACCTCCACCACCGATTCCGAGCTGATCGCCTTCGCTCTGCAGCATGCGGTTGATGGGGGACTGGGCTGGGAGGAGGCGATCCGCGATGCGGCAGGCCGCTGCCGCGGGGCCTTCAGCCTGGCGATCGGTACCCCTACTGGGTTGTTCGCTCTGCGCGATGGCCATGGGGTGCGGCCTCTGGTGTTCGGCCACATCGGCGACAAGCACCAGGGTCAGTGGGTGGTGAGCAGTGAGACCTGCGGGCTCGACATCATCGGCGCCGCTTACGACGGTGACGTGGGCCCCGGTGAGCTGATCTGCTTCAGCGCCGGGGACCCGGTGCCGGCCCGCCAGCGCTGGTGCGAAGAGCCCACCAAGCTCTGCGTGTTCGAGATGATCTACTTCGCCCGGCCAGACAGCCGCTTCTTCGGCGAATCTCTTTACAGCTATCGCCACCGCATCGGTGAGGTGCTGGCGCGGGAAACGGCGGTGGAGGCCGACATCGTGATCGGCGTGCCCGATTCCGGCATTCCCGCCGCCATCGGCTTCTCCAAGGCCAGCGGCATTCCCTTTGCCGATGGTCTGATCAAGAACCGCTATGTGGGCCGCACCTTCATCCAACCCACCCAGGCGATGCGGGAGGCCGGAATCCGCGTCAAGCTCAATCCCCTTCCGGATGTGCTCTCCGGCAAGCGGGTGGTGGTGATCGACGATTCGATCGTGCGGGGCACCACCAGCCGCAAGCTGGTGATCGCCCTGCGCGAGGCCGGTGCCACCGAGGTGCACATGCGCATCAGCTCGCCGCCGGTCACCCACCCCTGCTTCTACGGCATTGACACCGACAACCAGGACCAGCTGATTGCCGCACGCCTCAATCTCCAGGAGATCACCGATCACCTTCGGGTTGATTCCCTGGCCTATCTCAGCCAAGAGGGCATGCTCGAGGCTGCCCACGACAACTCCTCTCACTTCTGCACCGCTTGCTTCGACGGCAACTACCCGATCGAAATGGACGACTCCGTGCGCTCCAGCAAGTTGATGCTTGAGCCCACGGGGATGGCGGCCCGGGTCTGATCCAAGCTCCTCAGCTGAGCAAGGGCACCAGGTCAATCACGGTTTCATCGGCTGAGCAGGGCCAGAGCGGTTCTTTCGGTCCCTCATCGCCGGTGCTGCGCTGGAGGTCGGCCATCGCCAGCCGCAGGCTTCGGCCCGTAGAGAACCTCAGGCCCACGATGGCGGCGCTTCCCGCCTGCAGATCGACCAATTCGTCCTCCCGCTGGCGGAAGCGCAGTCCGATCTGACCCAGATCTCCACGCTCACAGCGGCGCAGACTCTCGACCTCCAGCCGCTTCAGCTGGCTGTGGCGGCTGACCAGCAGCACGTCGGTCCCCGGATCGACGCAGGCCGCCCCCACCACGCTTTCGCCAGGCAGCAGGCGCAACAGGATCGGACCCTGCGCGGCCTTGCCCATCAGCGGCAGGGTGTCGTCATTCACCGCCAGTCTGAGTAGGCGGCCTGTGGTGCTGGCCACCACCAGATCCTGACCGTCCGTGCAGGGCACGACCCGGCGAAGCTGGACGCCGTCCTTGAGCTTCAGCACGGTGGCGGCCCGGCCGGAGAGTTCGCTGAACGCCTCGATCGGCAGCCGTTTGAAGCGGCCATCGCTGCTGAGCAGACCCAGGGTTCCAGTGGGCTTCTGCGGCAGGGGCAGCAACTCCACGATCGGATCGCCCAGCAGGCTCTCGGGCAGGAACTTCTCCAGGGAACCGGGCTGCTGGGCGGCGAATTCCCAGCGCAGCATGGCCACCCGGCCACTGGCGCTGAAGGCCAGCAGGGAAGGTCTCTCGGCCACGGGCAGGATCAGGCGTGCCGGGGCCGGATGCTCCCCGAGGGGCGCTGCTTCATCGAGGTGCAGTCGCCCCAGTGCCTGAGGTGCCACGATCCGCACCACCCCATCGGCTTGAATCAGCAGTCGTCCATCTCCGGGCAGCGCATCGAGGGCTTGCTGGCGCTGCAGCTCGGTGTTGGGCCGCACCGCTGCCGCCCTCTGGGCCAGCAGGTCGTCGCCGCCGGCCACCAGCCGGGTGCGGCGAGGGGTGACGTAGCGCTTCTTGAGGGCCTTGAGTTCGGCCACCATGGCATCGAGCAGAGCTGGTCGATCGTCGAGCAGGTGGCGCAATCGCTCCCGCTCCTCCAGCAGCTCCCCCGACTCCTGGCGCAGCCCGTCCTGCTCCAGGCTCGTGAGCCGTCGCAGGGGCATCGCCAGCACGGCATCGGCCTGGCGTTCGCTCAGGTCGAAGTGCACCTGCAGGCTGGCTCTGGCGCTGGCGGCGTCCGTTGCCGCCTGGATTCGCTCGATCACCTCGGGCAGGGCTTTGAGGGCGCGGATCAAGCCCTCCACCACCTCGAGCCTGTCTTCCGCACGCCGCAGAGCATGGCTCGTGCGGCGGATCAGGGTGTGTTCCCGGTACTCCAGGAAGTGGTTGAGCATCTGGCGCAGGCTGAGCTGCTGGGGCTGGCCGTTCACCAGTGCGAGCAGGATGGCGCCGAAATTGCTCTGCAGGGAGGTGCGCCGTTGCAGGTCGGCGAGCACCTTGCTGGCCTCGGCATCCCGGCGCAGCTCGATCACCACCCGCATCCCTTCCCGGTCGCTCTCGTCACGGATGTCGGCGATGCCGCCGATCTTGCCGTCGTTCACCTGCTCGGCGAGCTTCTCGATCCAGCCCGCCTTGCTCAGCTGATAGGGCAACTCGGTGACCACTACAGCGCTGCGGCGGTGACGACCCTTGCCGGGCTGCACCTCCTCGATGTGGGCAATGCCCCGCATGGGGATGCTGCCGCGTCCCAGCAGATAGGTGTCGCGCACACCGCTGCTGACCAGCACCTCCCCGCCGGTGGGGAAGTCGGGCCCGGGCACCAGCTCCAGCAGCTTCTCGTCGGCCAGCTCCGGCTTGCGGATCAGAGCGATCAGTGCCTCCACCACCTCGCCCAGATTGTGGGGAGGAATGCTGGTGGCCATGCCCACCGCGATGCCCGAGCAGCCGTTGAGCAGCAGGAACGGCAGCTGGGCCGGCAGCACGGTGGGCTCCTGTTGGGAGCCGTCGAAGTTGGAGGCGAAATCAACGGTGTCGTTGCCGATCTCATCGAGCATCGCCTGGTGGGCGATCGGTGCCAGCCTGGTTTCGGTGTAGCGCATGGCGGCCGGCGGGTCGTCGTCAACCGAGCCGAAGTTGCCGTGGCCATCCAGCAGCGGATGGCGGCTGGCGAAGGTCTGCACCAGGCGCACCAGGGCGTCGTAGACCGCCTGGTCGCCATGGGGGTGGTATTTGCCCAGCACGTCGCCCACCACCCGGGCGCATTTGCGGTACGGACGGTCAGGGGTCAGCCCCAGTTCATGCATCGCGAACAGGATCCGGCGCTGCACGGGCTTGAGGCCATCACGCACATCGGGCAGGGCGCGGCCCACGATCACGCTCATCGCGTACTCGAGGTACGAACGCTGCATCTCCTGATGCAGGGCGATGGGCTGGATGCGCTCCTCGGCCATCCGGTTCTGGGGTCTGAGGGCGGAAGGCGCTCAGCCTACAGATCCTCTCTGGTGAGGCCCCATCCAGCGTCCTGGCTCATTCCTCTCCGGAGTCTTCCCCGTCGCTGCTGCCGGTGGCGTTGGCATTGGCCCGGTCGGTGGCGGCCTTGATCGCCGGGTTCTCAAGCAGGACGCGGGTGCTGCTACGCAGCCGCGGACCCCAGAGTTGCTCCTTCTGATAGGCCTCCAGCACGTAGTTGGGCTCGATCGCCAGGGCCTGGCTGGCCATCTCCAGGGCTTCTTTCTGGTCGCCCGACCGGGTATGCAGTGCCGCAGCCAGGGCGAGCATGGGTTCGGCGGCCTTGGGATTGATCTCCAGGGCTCTGCGCCAGCGCCGGATGGCGTCGTCGTTGCGGCCGAGCTCATAGAGCACCAGCCCCTGGTTGTTGATCGCCTCCCAGAAATCCTTGCGCAGGCCCGAGGCCCGATCGAATGACCCCAGTGCCGCCTGGGGATTGTTGAGCAGCAGGTGGGCGTTGCCCAGGTCGAAGTGGGCGCCGGGATTCTTGCTGTCGAACCTCAGACCGGTTTCCAGCAGACCGACCGCCTGGCCGGGCTGACCATCCCGCAGGGCCAGGGAGCCTTCCGCGAACCAGATGCCGGGGTTGCGCGGATCGAGTTCCTTGGCGCGCGCCAGCGACTGGCCGGCGGGTTTGATCTGGTTGCTGCGCAGCTGCGCTTCCGCCAGCAGCACCCAGCCGCGGGGGTCGTTGGGCAGGAGCTGCACCGTCAGGCCCGCCAACCGGGCCGCGTCATCGGCCTGGCCCAGCCGCAGCAGCCGTGTGGCCGCCTGGGCGATGCCCAGTCCCGCCGCCTCCAGTTCCTCCGCCCTGGGCACGTAGACATATGGAACGAGGGCCTGCGCCGAAGCGGCTGGGCCGATGGCCAGGGCAAGGGCAAGGGGAGCCGACGCCAGAGAGTTGAACCAGCGCGGAGCCATGCCAGCTGTTCGATCCATGGTTCAGCCTAGGGGTCTGCTTCTGGGGTCTTGGCCTGGGCCGACCGAAGATTGCGCCGCCACATCCAGGGCTTGATCCGTCGCAGGGCAGACCCCCTCAGCCGCTCGTCCCACTCGGCATCACTCCAGGCGAGGGCCTTGTCGGCGTGCAGGTTGAGCAGCCAGTGCCTGGGCTGCAGGTCTGGATCCTCCGAGCTGGGCAGCGTCTGCTGGTTCCAGGGGCAGACGTCCTGACAGATGTCGCAGCCAGCCACCCAGGGGCCCATGGCCGCAGCGATGGCCGCCGGAAGGGTGTCGTCTCGGTTTTCAATCGTGTGATAGGCCAGGCAGCGGTTGGCATCCACCACAAAGGGCTCGCTGATGGCACCGGTGGGGCAGGCCTCGAGGCAGCGGCTGCAGCGGCCGCAGAGGGGTTCAGATGGAGCATCGCCAGGCAGATCGGCCGTGGTGAGCAGGTGGCCGATCAGCATCCACGATCCCCGGCGGGGGTGGATCAGGTTGCCGTTCTTGCCGATCCAGCCAAGACCCGCCTGTTCTGCCCAGGCCTTGTCCAGCAGGGGGGCGCTGTCGACGCAGGCCCGCCAGGCCACGCCAGGGCACTGCTCCTCCAGCCAGCGTCCCAGCCGACGCAGACGTCCATCGATCACCCGGTGATAATCCCTGCCCCAGCCGTAGCGGGCCACGGCCAGGCTGCCCGGCGTACGCCTGATGGCCACGTGATAGTTGAGACCCACGGCCAGAAGGCTTCGCACGCCGGGCAGCAGGCTGGTGACTTCGCGGCGTCGGGGATCGGCCATCCAGGCCATGCCGGCCTGGTGACCGGCCTCCAGCCAGCGTTCCAACGCCGCATTGCGCAGGGGCATCCGCCCATCGCCTGGTAAGGCGGCCAGCCCCACCGGCTCGAACCCCAGGGACCTGGCCTGGTCCTTGAGCGCTATCGCCAGCTCCTGGAGGCGGAGCTCAGAGTCGGGCGTGGCGGCCGGTTGCTGGGGATGGCCTGATCTCACCCGTACAGTTGCCGCTGATTGTCATCCTGCTGTGACTCCTGCCTCAACTGGCCGACTTGGCTATCTCCTGCGTTGGCTCGGCCTCACCCTTGTCGTGCTGCTGGTGCTGCAGCTGGCGGCGGTGGTTTCCGCTTGGAGCTGGCAGGAGGAGGCCTTCCGCCAGATGGTGATCGAGCGCCTGATCACCCAGTCACCGATGGCCCTGGTGGGCCTGCTGCTGGCCCTGTTCGGCTCACGCCTCGATCAGACCGACTCCCGCACCCCCCTGCGTTGGCTGGTGGCGGCCCTGGCGGCTCTGCTTGCCATCGGCCTGGCGGTGTCGGTCCCGGTGGCGATCAGCGGCGATGGTGTGCTGACCGCCAAGACCGAGCAGACCTTGACCGCCCAGCGCAGTCAGCTGGAGATGGCCAAGCAGCAAAGCCAGAATCCCCAGGTGTTGGAGCAACTGGTGCGCCAGGCCGAGCAGTCGGGTCAGGTCCCGCCCCAGGCCACCGATGAGCAGAAGCAGCAGGCGGCCCGCGGCTTCATCGACCGCCAGCTGCAGCAGATGGAGCAGCAGGTCCAGGAAGCGGAGCGGGCTCAGGGCCTGGCGGTGAATCAGCGCCGCTACGCCGGCACCGGCTCGGCCGCGGTGCTGACCGTGGCGTTCACCCTGCTGGCTCTGGCTGCTTTGCTCTGAGAATCCCTCGAAAACATCCTGAAGCTGCTGCTGCACCAGGCGGCTGGCTAGGTTGATCGGAGCAATTCGAAAACCGGACAACCGGGACCATCCTTGGTGCAGTCGAGCCCCAGACCTGATCAACCGTTGGGGACCCGGTTGCAGCAGGACCTTAAAAACGATCTGATCGCCGGTCTGCTGGTGGTCATTCCCTTGGCCACCACCATCTGGCTGGCGACCACGGTGAGCCGTTTCGTCCTCGCCTTTCTCACCTCGATTCCCAAGCAGTTCAATCCTTTCAATACCCTTAATCCACTCCTTCAAGAGTTGATTAATCTGGGTGTTGGGTTATTGGTTCCCTTGCTGGGAATTCTCCTGATTGGCCTGATGGCCCGCAACATCGTCGGCCGCTGGCTGTTGGATTTTGGCGAGGGAACCCTCCAGCGCATTCCCCTGGCCGGCTCTGTCTACAAGACTCTCAAGCAACTGCTCGAAACAGTTTTCCGTGACAATTCCACCCGCTTTCGGCGGGTGGTCCTGGTGGAATATCCGCGCAAAGGTCTGTTTGCCCTCGGCTTCGTCACCGGCGTCCTCGGCAATGCCTTGCAGGGAGGCTTCGACCAGCCGATGCTGAGCGTGTTCATTCCCACAGCTCCCAACCCCACCACCGGTTGGTACGCCGTGGTGCCGGAAACCGCGGTCCGCGATCTTGACCTCTCGGTGGAGGATGCGTTCCGCACGATCATCTCAGCAGGGATTGTCAGCCCTGATGATGATCGAGAAATCCCAGCCAGCCGCAGCTTCTCCAGCCTGCTTGCCCAGCTGCGTGCTCCCGTTTTCTCGTCCTCTCCCCCCAACAAGCCCTGATCTGCGGCTTGCCACCCTCGACCTACCCGATGCCGAGTCGATCCATCTCCAGAGAACTGGCCCTTTTGATGCTGGGCCAGGTCAATGACCGCGTTCCACCGGGCGATCTGCCGCTGGAGAGTCTGCTGCAGCAGGCCTTGGCCAGCTTGGCCCAGCATGTGCGCGAGGCCCTCGACAATGCTGAGATCGATCTGCAGCAGGCCCAGCAGCAACTGCTCGAGAGCGAACTGATCGATGCTGCCGATCAATTGCCGAGGGTGCGGGATTACCTGCAGCGGGGACTGACCCATGCTGAGCAGGCGCTCAATCGGCTCTCCGCCAGCCTGGAGCTGCCCCGTCTGCTGATGCTTGCCGACCAGAGCGAGATCCGCGAAGGGGCCCTCGCCCGCACCCGTGCCGTCCTTCAGGACCGCGATGCCCTGGATTCTCGGCTCGATGCCGTGATGGAAGGCTGGCGTCTCGGCCGGCTGCCCCGCATCGACCGCGACATTCTGCGGCTGGCGGCTGTGGATCTTCACACCTTCGGAACCCCGGCTCCGGTGGCCTGCAATGAGGCTGTGGAGCTGGCCAACCGCTACAGCGATGATCAGGGCCGCCGGATGATCAACGGGATCCTGCGCCGGCTCACCACCTCCGTCTCTTGAGCAAGCATGGTCTTCGACTGGTTCCGGCGGCGCCCCACCACAACCGAGGCGGCGGCTGAGCCTGCCACGGCCATCGAGGTTGGCGAAGACGCAGCCGAAGACAAGTCTGAATCTGGATCCGAATCCGAAGCCGAAGCTCAAACCGCCGCTGGTCCCGCCAGCGTGCCTGAGGAGCCACCTCAGCCTTCAGCCGCCTCAGCTGCCCCCGGCTCAGCTGCCGCCGTGGATCAGGACGCCCTGGACTGGGCTCGCCAGGCCTATGCCCGCCTCAAGGCGGAGCAGGAGCGCAGCCAGCCGGCTGCCGTCCCCCAGGCGTCTGAACCAACGCCTGAACCGGCTGAGACCACGGCGCCTCACCCAGATCCAGTTGACGCGGCTGAGCCCGTGCCCGCCCCGCTGCCAACGCTGGAGTCACCATCGGCTCCAATGCTGGAGGGTCGCAGCCCCGCCGGCCCCTCCCTGCTGGAGCTGGCCGCGGCCAGCCGGGCCGAGCGCCAGCAGACCGTGCTCGCCCCCAGCACCGACCCGCCGCCCAAGGCCGTGCCGAGTGCCCTTGCCATCCCAACGCAGGCTCCCGCCGCTCCTGCCCCCTCGAGCGACGAGGCCAGCCCGCAACTGGGGTCCTTCGATGCCGACTTCACCTGGTCGGCTGAGGTGCTCGCGGCCCAGGGCCGGCGCGTCGATCAGGTGTCGATCGAGGAGATTGACTGGCTCAGCCGCCTGCGACGCGGCCTGGAGAAGACCCGCCGCGGCCTGGTCACCCAGCTGCTCGACACCCTGGGCGACGATCCCCTCACCCCGGAGGTGCTCGACGATCTGGAAACCAGCCTGCTGCGTGCCGACGTGGGTGTGCAGGCTACCGATCAGGTGATCGAGGCCCTGCGCAGGCGTCTGAACGAAGAGGTGGTGGAGCCGGCGGAGGGTCTTCGCTTTCTCAAGGAGCAGTTGTGCGGGTTGCTCGAGACGCCGATCGCGGCCAGTGGCGAGCCCCTGCTGGCCCCACAGCGGGACCGGCTCAACGTCTGGTTGCTGGTGGGAGTGAACGGAGTGGGCAAGACCACCACCCTCGGCAAGCTGGCCAATCTGGCGGTACGCAGTGGCTACAGCTGCCTGATCGCCGCTGCCGACACCTTCCGCGCTGCCGCTGTGAAGCAGGTCACCATCTGGGGTGAGCGCAGTGGTGTGCAGGTGATCGCCAACCCGAGCGCCAATGCCGACCCGGCCGCCGTGGTTTATGACGCCATCGGCGCGGCCCGCTCCAAAGGCATCGAACTGGTGCTGGTGGACACCGCCGGTCGGCTGCAGACCAAGAACAACCTGATGGAGGAACTGAGCAAGGTGCGGCGCATCGTTGACAAGCTGGCCCCGGAGGCGGTGGTGGAATCCCTGCTCGTGCTCGATGCCAGCCAGGGGCAGAACGGCCTGCGCCAGGCCATGGCCTTTGCCAGCGCTGCCGGGCTTACGGGGGTGGTGCTCACCAAGCTCGATGGCAGCGCACGGGGAGGAGTGGCTCTGGCGGTGGCCTCCGAAGCCGGCCTGCCGATCCGTTTCGTGGGTGCCGGCGAAGGCATCCGTGACCTGCGGCCCTTCAACAGCTTCGAGTTCGTCGAAGCTCTCCTCTCCAGCTGAGCGGCAGGCACTCGGGGAATCCTGCTACCGTTCGGCCCCTGCGGCCGCCTGTTTTGAGCCGCATTCCGCCAGCCGCGTGCCCCTGCCATCGCCCCGGCCCCACCAGGCCCTCACGGCATCGGCTTCTCTGCGGCAACTGCTCGACAGCCTCAGCCGGGAACAACGGCGCAACCAGGAGCTGCTGGCTTCCCTGGGTTTTGCCCTGCGCAGCTTCACCAACCTGAACCGCTTCCTGGAGCTGGTTCCTTTGGTCTCTTCCCGCCTGGTGGGAGCCGAGGCCAGCCTGTTGGTGGTCTTCCACCCCGACGGGCGCCTCTGGCGGGAGCACACCCAGGCCAGTCCCGCCTCCCGCAGCGGCGAACTGGTGCGCCTGCTGGGTGAGCTGGATCTGCCCGCTGGTCTGGCTGAGGAGGAGGAGGTCTCCCAGCTCGATCTGCAGGTGCGCCGTCTGCTGGGGGAGGTGCAGCTGTTCGGCACCTCTGTGGTGGCCCGCAACCGGGCACGTGGACGCCTCTATGTCTTTGGCAGCGGCGAAGGCCTGACCTGGAGTGATGTCCACCGCCGCCACGTGCAATTGGTGGCGGACCTCACGGGCGTGGCGATCGAAACCGAGCTGTTGCACGAGGACCGCCGCCGCCATGAGCGCCTCGATCGCCAGCTCAACACGGGCGCCGAGATCCAGGCGCAGCTGCTTCCCGACCACTGTCCGGTGATCGAGGGGGTGGAGCTGGCCGCCCGCTGCCGGCCGGCCTTCGAGGTGGGGGGCGACTATTACGACTTCATCCCGACCCGGCCCCAGCTCAGCGGACGCCGTCGCGAAACCTCGCGCTGGGCCCTGGTGATGGGTGATGTGATGGGCAAGGGGGTGCCCGCCGGCCTGCTGATGACCCTGCTGCGGGGAATGCTGCGGGCCGAGGTGCTCAGTGGCCATGCCCCCGACCGGATCCTGCACGACCTCAACGAACTGGCCCAGGAGGACCTGGCCCATTCACACCGCTTCGTCACACTTTTCTATTCCGACTTCGATCCCCGCAGCCGCCTGCTGCGCTATGCCAACGCCGCCCACAATCCGCCCCTGCTCTGGCGGCACCAGCGCCACGGGGTGGAGCGGCTCGATGCTCCCGGGCTGCTGATCGGCCTGCAACCGGAGGCCCAGTACGGCTGCGAGCGGGTGCTGCTGGAGCCCGGTGATGTGGTGCTCTACTACACCGATGGGGTCAGTGAAGCCCTCGGCCTCACGGGTGAACGCTTCGAGGAGGAGCGCCTGCAGCGACACCTGGCCGAAGCCTGCCGGGCGGGCAAGAGCGCCCAGGGTGTTCTCGATGCCCTGTTCGATCGGCTCGACCGCTTTGTGGGTGCTGACCATCAGCTGAACGACGATGCCTCGATGGTGGTGCTGAAGGTGCGTGAGGAGGTGGTGCTCCCCTCCCTGCCTGGCTGAGTGCGGCCGCCAGGGTCGGATGCCAAGCTGACGCTTCGCGGCACGGTTCGGCTGAGATGGCGGCACAGGCTTCCCAACCGGCGCGATGGAGTGACCGTTTCGAGGAAGGGCTCCATCCGGCCATCGAGCGCTTCAATGCCTCGATCGGTTTCGACATCACCCTGCTGCAGCAGGACCTTGATGCCTCCATCGCCCACGCCCGCATGCTCGGTCGCTGCGGGGTGATCAGCACTGCCGAGGCGGAGCAGCTCATCGCTGCCCTCGAGACGGTGCGCTCGGAAGCGGCCGAGGGCCATTTCCGCCCCGGGCTGGAGGCCGAGGACGTGCACTTCGCCGTGGAGCACCGCCTGATCGATCTGATCGGCCCCCTGGGCAAGAAGCTGCACACCGGCCGCAGCCGCAACGATCAGGTCGGCACCGATCTGCGTCTCTGGTTACGCCAGGCGATCGATGGACTCGATGCCGGCCTGTGGCGCTTCCAGCAGGCCCTGCTGGACCAGGCCGACAGCCACCTGCACACCCTCATTCCCGGCTACACGCACCTGCAGCGCGCCCAGCCCCTCTCCCTGGCCCACCACCTGCTTGCCTATGTGGAGATGGCCGAACGCGACCGCCAGCGCCTTTCGGACGTGCGACGCCGGGTGAACATCTCGCCCCTGGGGGCGGCGGCCCTGGCCGGCACGCCGGTACCGATCGACCGACGGCTCACGGCCGAGGAATTGGGCTTCGAGGCGATCTATGCCAACAGCCTCGATGCGGTCAGCGACCGCGACTTCGCCGTGGAATTCAGTGCCGCCGCCAGCCTGATCCTGGTCCACCTGAGTCGTCTGTCGGAGGAGGTGATCCTCTGGGCCAGTGAGGAGTTCGGCTTTGTGCGCCTCACTGACCGCTGCGCCACCGGCAGCAGCCTGATGCCCCAGAAGAAGAACCCCGACGTGCCCGAGCTTGTGCGTGGGAAGGCCGGCCGGGTGTTCGGCCACCTGATGGGGTTGCTGACCATGATCAAGGGTCTTCCCCTGGCCTACAACAAGGACTTCCAGGAGGACAAGGAGGCGCTCTTCGATGTGGTGCGCACCACCGCTGATTGCCTTGAGGCGATGGCGATCCTGCTGGAGGAGGGCATCCGCTTCAGGCCAGAGCGGCTGGAGCAGGCCGTGGCGGCTGATTTCTCCAATGCCACCGATGTAGCCGACTACCTGGTGGCCCGTGGTGTTCCCTTTCGCGAGGCCTACCAGTTGGTGGGCGGTCTGGTGAAAACCTGCCTGGGCGAGGGGCTGCTGCTGCGGGATCTGTCCCTGGAGCGCTGGCGCCAGCTCCATCCCGCCTTTGAGGCGGACATCCACGCCGCGATTGAGCCGCGGCAGGTGGTGGCCGCCCGCCGCAGTGAGGGGGGAACGGGTTTCGAGCGGGTGGCCGAGCAGCTCAAGCGCTGCCGCGAGCGCCTGGGACCTGAGGCTCCATCCTCCTAAAGACCCTGCTGTTCCAGCTCCTTGGCGGCGGCCTCCAGCACCTCAGGGCCCGCGTTGCGCTCTCCCGCCCGCTCCCCCAGCCGGCGGCGCCAGTGCCGGGCTCCAGGCACCCCCTCCACCAGGTGCACGAGGTGGCGGGCGATGGGCCAGAGCCGACGGCCGGCCCCGCACCAGCGGCTGGCATGGGGAATCAGGCCACGGACCACCGCTGAGGCCAAGGCGGGAGGGCGCTCCAGGCAGCCGAACAGGTTCCGGTCGACCAAGGCCCAACGCAGGGGATGGTCGTAGACAGCGCGACCCACCATCACCCCATCCACCTGGCCCAGGTGCTCCTGGCAGTTCTCCATACTCAGCAGACCGCCATTCAGTTCGATCGTGAGCCGGGGGCGGTCCCGTTTGAGCTGATGAACCAGGTCGTGACGCAGGGGCGGAATCGTGCGGTTCTGCTTCGGATCCAGCCCATGGAGCCAGGCCTTGCGAGCATGCACACTGAAGCGGCTGGCCCCGGCGCCGGCCACCCTGTCCACGAAGGCCAGCAGCAGCTCGTAGCTGTCCTGCTCGTCGATGCCGATGCGGTGCTTGACCGTCACGGGCAGGGGAGAGGCGTTCGCCATCGCCTCCACACAGCGGGCCACCCGGTCCGGGTCCGCCATCAGGCAGGCACCGAACCGCCCCTGCTGCACCTTGGGGCTGGGGCAGCCCACGTTGAGGTTGATCTCGTCGTAGCCCCAGGCGGCCGCCAGCAGCGCCGATTCCGCCAGCAGCACCGGATCGTCGCCCCCCAGCTGCAGGGCCAGGGGATGTTCCTGGGGATCGAAGTCCAGCAGCGTGTCGCGGCGGCCATAGTGCAGGGCCTGGGCCACCACCATCTCGGTGTAGAGCAGGGCACGGCGGCTGATCTGCCGCATCAGCACCCGGAAGTGCCGATCGGTGCAGTCCATCATCGGCGCCACACTGAAGCGGTAGGCCCCGGCAACGGGTGTCGTCGCGTCGTCTCCCTGCCCCATTCCCCCATGCTGCCTGTCGACTGGTCCCTGGTGGTCGCCGGGGGCGGGCCCGCCGGCTACATGGCGGCCATCACCGCCGCGGAGCAGGGGCTGGCGGGGGTGCTGCTGCTGGAGGCCACACCCCAGCCGCTGGGCAAGGTGCTGATCAGCGGCGGCGGGCGCTGCAATGTCACCCATGCCTGCTGGGATCCTCTGGCCTTGGTGGGGCACTATCCGCGCGGGTCGCGGGCCCTGCGCGGGCCGTTCAGCCGCTTCGCCCCCGGTGACTGCCTGGCCTGGTTCGCCGAGCGGGGACTGGAGCTGGTGGAGGAACCCGACGGCCGCCTCTTTCCCCGCAGCAACCGCTCCAGCAGTGTGGTGGCCGTTCTTGAGGCGGCGGCGGCCGCCGCCGGGGTGACGGTGTTGAGGGGGGTCTCCCTGCGCCAGGTGGATCCGCTCGAGGGTGGTGGCTTCAACCTGCGGCTGCGCCTGGCACCGGGGCTGGCCCATGGGGCTTCCAGCGCCATCCGCGCCGATCGCCTGCTGCTCGCCACCGGTGGCCATCCCAGTGGCCGTCAGCTGGCCAGTCAGTTGGGTCATGCCGTGGTGGCACCGGTGCCCTCCCTGTTCACCCTGGCCCTGGAGGCCAATCCGCTGGCCGCCCTGCGCGGAGTGGTGATGGATCCGGTGGGAATGGAGCTGCGGCTGCCCTCAAGGCGCTTTCGTGAGCGCGGGGTGCTGTTGATCACCGGCTGGGGGGTGAGCGGTCCCGCCACCCTGCGGCTCACAGCCTTTGCGGCCCGCGCGCTGAAGGACAGCGGCTACCGGGCCGACCTCTGCATCGACTGGAGCGGTGGCTGCTCCGCCGACGAGCTGAGGCAACGTTTCCAGAACGCCCGCGCCGAGCAGGCCCGCCGCCAGTTGCTCAATGCCCGCCCCTGGCCCGAGCTCAGCCGCCGGCTCTGGATTCACCTCCTGGATCGCCATGGTGTGGCTCCCGACCAGCGTTGGGCTGATCTGCGCCGGCGCGACGAAGAGAATCTGCTGGGCGCCCTGCGCTCCAGCTCCTACGCGGTGGGTGGCCGCGGCCCCTTCGGCGAGGAATTCGTCACGGCTGGCGGTGTCAGCCTGGGAGAGGTGAACCTGGCCACGATGGAGAGCCGAAAGCAGCCCGGCTTGTACTTCGCCGGAGAACTGTTGGATGTGGACGGAGTCACCGGCGGCTTCAACTTCCAGCACTGCTGGACCAGCGGCTGGCTGGCCGGCAGCGCCATCGCCCGGGATGTACAGGCGAAGTGAGCTGTTCGGCAACGTTCAGCGAATCTTGTCAAAAACCGAGAACATCGGAAGATACATAGCCACGAGAATCGCACCCACGATGATGCCGACAATCACGATGATGATGGGCTCCAGGAGAGAGGTGAGCGCTTTGACCGCCACCTCCACCTCGTCTTCGTAGAAATCGGCGACCTTGGAGAGCATGGCATCCATTTCTCCCGTTTCTTCGCCAATGGTCAACATGCTGAGAGCCATCTCTGGAAATACGTTCTTGCGGGAGAGGGCCACACTCACGGGAATGCCATCCTGAATCTCCACCCGACAGTCCTCGATCGTATCGGCAAAGATTGAGTTGCGAGAGGTGCCTCGAACGATCTCCAGACTCATCAGAATCGGAACACCCGCTTTGCTCAGGGAGCTGAAGGTTCTGCAGAATTGGGCTGTCTCGGTTTTCTGAATCAGGTCACCGAACAGGGGAAGCTTCAAGATGAAGCCGTCGATCCGCCGTTTGCCCAGGGGAGTGTTGTAAACACCCACTAACAGCCATCCGACCAGGATCAGAAAGGCGATCAGAAACAAAGAGAATGCCGAGCGAAGCAGGGCGCTCAGATTCACCATCATCTGGGTGAAGATAGGTAGGTCTGCACCCAGCTGTTCAAAGATACCGGCAAAGGTGGGGATCAGGAAGATCGTCATGCCGAAGAACACGGCGATGGCGATCAGCAACACGATGACCGGATAAGCCAGGGCGCCTTTGATCTGATTCTGCAGCTTGGCATTCTGCTCCAGCAACAGGGCCAGCCGCTTCAGAGTTTCATCCAGAACCCCTCCGAGTTCGCCGGCTTCGACCATGGCGATGGTGAGCCGATCGAAGACCTTTGGCCAGCGGCGCATTGCCATGCCCAGGCTTGTCCCCTGGCTCACCTCGCTGGCGACGGCTTCGAGGGCCTGCCGAAACATCGGTTTCCTATTCTGCTTGGCAACCAGGGTGAGTCCCCGCACAATCGGCACCCCGGAATCCACCAGTGCCGAGAGCTTGCTGGCGAATAGCGCCTTCTCCCGCACATTGGGCCTGGCCTGGAACATCGTCCCCAGATCCCCGCTGAACAGACTGCTGCCTCCCTTGCTGCCACTGGCCTGCACCGAGCGGGTCGAGACCATCGGCACCACGGAGGTTGCGGCAATGCCCCGTCGGCGCAGGTCCCGCTTGGCGCTGGCCAGATCAGGGGCTTTCAGCTGGATCACCTTCTGATGGCCCCGTTGATTGGCGTAGGTGGCGGTGAAGATCGGGGTGGATCCTTCCTGCGCCGGCACCAGGGAGCTCGCGAGGATGCCTCGCCGGCGCAGGTTACGCCTGGCCGCTGGCAGATCGGAGGCTTCTAGCCGCAGCTCCCGCTGGTCGCCTTGGATGCTGGTGTACGTGGCCAGATAGGCAGGCATGGAGGATCCGGATCAGAGGGAGTTGCCGAGCAGCCGATTCAACTCATCCGGCTTGGTTGAGTGGGTGCGGGCTTCCTCCAGGTCAATATCCCCCTGCTTGACCATGTCGGCCAGAGCTTTTTCCAGAGTCTGCATGCCCAGTTGGCCTCCGGTCTGAATTTGTGAATAGATCTGGGCGGTTTTTGCCTCCCGGATCAGGTTGGCCAGGGCCGGCGTGTTGACCATGATCTCTTGGGCCATGACCCGGCCATATCTGTGGCTTGAGGGTGATCTCCGGCGGCAGAGCGTCTGGGCGAAGATCGCGGCCAGGCTGCTGCTGAGCTGGGTGCGGATCTGGGCCTGCTGGCCCGCCGGAAACACATCCACCATGCGGTCCACGGTCTGGGCGGCGGAACTTGTGTGCAGGGTGGCGAATACCAGGTGACCGGTTTCGGCTGCGGTGATGGCGAGCTGAATCGTTTCCAGATCACGCATTTCCCCCACCAGAATCACATCAGGGTCTTCCCTCAGGGCAGCCCTAAGGGCATTGCTGAAACTTTTGGTGTCTTCGTTGAGCTGGCGCTGATGGATCAGGCTCTTGTCATTGATGTAAGCAAATTCGATCGGATCTTCGATCGTGATGATGTGCTCGGCCCGGCTGTGGTTGATGTAATCGAGTAGCGAGGCCAGGGTGGTGCTCTTGCCCGATCCAGTCGGCCCCGTCACCAGCACCAGCCCCGAAGGCCGCTTGGTGATGTCCACCACCACCGGAGGCAGGCCCAGCTCCTGGGGGGTGGGCACCTTGCTGTTCAGGGCTCGCATGGAGGCGGCGTAGGTGCCGCGCTGGCTGAAGACGTTGATGCGGAAGCGGGCCAGGCCGCGCAGGCCGTAGGAGCAGTCGAGTTCCCAGGTCTGTTCCAGTTGCTTGCGCTGGGAGTTGGTGAGGATCGAGAAAATCATGCGGTTGCAGGATTCCTCGCTCAGGGCCTGCTCCCGCATCGGCCTGAGTTCCCCGTTGAAGCGTCCGTAGGGTTGCTGGCCCGCCGAGAGGTGAAGGTCGCTGCCCTTCTGCTCGACCAGCTCTTCCATCAACTCCTCGATCTGGAGCTCCATCGGGACCATGCCGGGTTGATCTGGATTTTGAGTCCCGCTCCGGTGGCCCGCAACACTCAGCGACGGGGGGTCAGGCAGTAGGGGCACTCCAGCCATTCATCCCTGAGGCCCGCCCCGCAGCCCTGGCAGGTCAAGGTGGTGAGTGCCTGGGTGCGTCGCTGTAACTCCAGCTCCGTGTCGGTGAGCAGCATCCGCTCCACTTCCTCAAGGGTGGTCTGGCCGTGGCGGACCAGTTCCAGGCCATAGACCAGCAGGGTTTTCATGCCGGTCTCGATCGAAAGTTTGCGGATCACGTCGGTGCTGGCGCCCTTGGCGATGGCACTGGCGAGGTCGTCGTTGATCCTCAGCACTTCATAGACGCCGATGCGGCCCTTGTAGCCCCGTCCCTGGCAGGTGGGACAGCTGCTGCCGTCGGCCCTGGGTCCCCTTCGGGCTTTGTAGAAGGTGATCGACTGCTCCTGGCTGGCGAAAAGGCCGAAATGGCCCAGCTCTTCCTCCCCTGGGTGGTAGGGCACACGGCAGGTCCCACAGACTTTGCGCAGCAGCCGTTGGGAGACGATCCCGATCAGGGAGGCACTCACCATGAAGGGCTCCACCCCCATCTCGCTGAGCCGGGCGATGGCACTGGGGGCGTCGTTGCAGTGCAGGGTCGTGAGCACCAGGTGGCCGGTCAGGGCCGCCTCAATGGCGGTCTTGGCCGTTTCGCCATCGCGGGTTTCCCCGACCAGCAGTACGTCCGGGTCCTGGCGCATGAAGGCCCGCAGGGCGGTGCTGAAGTCGTACCCCTTGTCGCGGTTCACCTGGGTCTGGGTGATGCCCTTGAGCATGTACTCGATCGGATCTTCGACTGTGGAGATGTTGATGCTGGGTTCGTTCCGTTCCGCCAGCAGGGAATAGAGCGTGGTCGACTTGCCTGAGCCGGTGGGCCCGGTCACCAGCACCATCCCGAAGGGCCTCGAGCCCATGGATCGAACGGTCGACAGGGTGGCGGGCTCGGTGATCAGCCGGTCGAGGCCCAGACGGGTGCTGCCGCTGTCGAGCAATCGCAGCGCCACCTTCTCTCCCCAGCGGCCCGGCAGGGTGCTCACCCGCAGTTCGATCCTGCGGCCGCGGAACACCCGGCGGATGCGGCCATCCTGGGGCATTCGCCGCTCGGCGATGTCCAGCTCGGCCATGATCTTGAAGCGGGAGGTGACCGCAGGTGCCAGGCTCCTGGGCAGGTGTTCGACGGGATGCAGCACCCCGTCCTGGCGAAAGCGGATCCGCAGCCCGTCCTCCTCCGGCTCCACGTGGATGTCGCTCGACTCCGACTCCATCGCCTGGATCAGGATGCGGTTCACCAGGCTCACCACCGGTGAGGCGTTGGAGGCCTTGAGGCTCTCCTCCAGGTCCAGCTCCTGCTCCTGATCGGCGGGCGCCTCCTCCAGGCGGCTCTCCAGGCTGAGGCCCTCCAGCAGGGACAGGCCGTTGGGCTGGGAGGCCAGGGCGTTGTCTTCGCTGGGGCGATGGCGACGGTCAGCCATCTTCTGTTGCAGCACCTCGCTGATCTCCTCTTCCAGTCCCAGGCGCAAGTCGGGGGTGATGCCGTTGGCCAGTACGGCCTCCTCCAGCTGCTGGCGCTGCTGAGCCTGCCAATGGCTGGGTATCGCGACCTGGAGCCGCTCCCCCTGGCGCACCAGGGGCAGGGCCACCCATTCGCGCCATTGCTGGGCTTCGATGGTGGGGCAGGCTTCGGCGGCCCGTGGATCGGCCAGCTGCAGCTCGACTGGCAGCAGAAGCTTTTCACCACTGAGCAGCTCGGCCTCCAGGCGCCTGTGCTGGAGCGTTTCGGCCGCAGGGACCGGGCGTGTCGCCGAGAGAGCCATGGCCAGGACGGGGCCGAAGGGATCAGGTGCGGGCTTCCGCCGCTTGTGGGAGGAGCCCGTCGACCATCAACATGTTTAGGACCGATTGGCGTTGCAGTCAGCATGAGCGGCGAAGCCACTCCCTTCCCACAGGATCTCTCCGCCGAGGAGGACTCCCTGATTCAAGACCTTGACCCGTCGGGCGTGGAATCTCCGGCCGACGCCGGCACCCCGGAGCCGGTGTCCAGCGATCCGCAGGCAGCTGCCGGTGCCGAGACGGATACGGAGTCCGTGGCCCAGCGACTGTCAGCGGAACTCGAGACCCTGCGGCGTGAGCATGAGACCCTGCGCGGTCAGTACATGCGCATCGCCGCCGACTTCGACAACTTCCGCAAACGCCAGAGCCGCGATCAGGAGGACCTGCGCCTGCAGATCGCCTGCTCCACCCTCAGTGAGATTCTGCCCGTCGTCGACAACTTCGACCGTGCCCGCCAGCAGCTCGATCCCCAGAGTGAGGAGGCCCTGAGCCTTCACCGCAGCTATCAGGGTCTTTACAAGCAGCTGGTGGACGCCTTCAAGCAGCTGGGAGTGGCACCGATGCGGGTGGAGGGTGAACCGTTCGATCCCAACCTGCACGAAGCGGTGCTGCGCGAGCCCAGTGAGCTGGTGAACGAGGACCTGGTGATCGAGGAACTCCAGCGCGGCTATCAGCTGAATGGGCGCGTGCTGCGCCATGCTCTGGTCAAAGTCTCGATGGGACCGGGTCCCGGGGCCTCGGAGGGGGCCGCGTCCCTGGCCCAGGACGGGACAGTGGGTGGTGAGGAATCCAGCTGATGGCCGAGTACTACGACCTGCTGGGGGTGTCCCGCG
Organism: Synechococcus sp. UW140; assembly: GCA_943371515.1. Classification (GTDB taxonomy): domain Bacteria; phylum Cyanobacteriota; class Cyanobacteriia; order PCC-6307; family Cyanobiaceae; genus Regnicoccus_A. The sequence continues at coordinate 206,555 of CALRVC020000001.1, forward strand.
ACGCGGATGCCGACACCCTCAAGCGGGCCTACCGACGCCTCGCCCGCCAATACCACCCCGACATCAACAAGGAGTCCGGCGCGGAGGACCGCTTCAAGGAGATCGGCCGGGCCTACGAGGTGCTCAGTGATCCTCAGACCCGGGCCCGCTACGACCAGTTCGGTGAAGCGGGTGTGTCCGGTGCCGGTGCGCCCGACATGGGCGACATGGGGGGGTTCGCCGACCTCTTCGAGACGTTCTTCAGTGGTTTCGGAGGTGCCGCTGCTGGCGGCGGAGCTGGAGCCGGCCCCCGCCGCCGTGGCCCCCGCCAGGGGGATGACCTCCGCCTCGATCTGAGCATCAGCTTCAACGAGGCGGTCTTCGGCCAGGAGAAGGAGGTGCAGATCCGTCATCTGGAAACCTGCGCAACCTGTCAGGGCAGCGGCGCCAAGAGCGGCAGCGGACCCACCACCTGCGGGACCTGCGGCGGTCAGGGTCAGGTGCGCCGGGCCACCCGAACCCCCTTCGGCAGCTTCACCCAGGTGGCTCCCTGCCCCACCTGTGAGGGAACCGGCCAGGTGATCGCCGATCCCTGCGGCGCCTGTGGCGGCCAGGGGGTCCAGCAGGTGCGCAAAAAGCTTCGGATCACGATTCCCGCCGGTGTCGACTCCGGCACCCGCCTGCGCGTGGCTGGCGAGGGCAATGCCGGCCAGCGCGGCGGTCCCGCCGGTGACCTCTACGTGTACCTGTTCGTTCAGGCCCACGACAAGCTGCGCCGCGACGGGATCCATATTCACTCCGATGTGGCGGTGAACTACCTCCAGGCGATCCTCGGCGACACGATCGAGGTGGACACGGTGGATGGCGCGGCCACCCTGGAGATTCCGGCGGGCACCCAACCCGGCACCACCCTCACTCTCACCGGCAAGGGAGTGCCCAAGCTGGGGAACCCGGTGGCCCGGGGCAACCATCTCTTCACCGTCAAGGTGCAGGTGCCCACCAAGCTCAGCAGCCACGAACGGGAGCTGCTCGAGCAGCTGGCCGGTCACCATTCCACCAAGGATCATCCTCACAAGAGCGGTCTGTTCGGCGGGCTGTTCGGTTAGCGCGATGGTCTGCCTGTGACCTGCAGCCCTGCATCGGGGTCTCAGCCCGCAGAACCCACCCTGCGGCTCGATCTGCGTGGCACCCCCTGCCCCCTCAACTTCATCCGCAGCCGACTGGCGCTCGAGACGATCGCGGCGGGTGAGTGGCTGCAGCTCGACCTCGATGGCGGCGAACCCGAGTTGATGGTGGAGGAGGGCCTGCGCCAGGAGGGCCACCGGGTTGAGCGCGTGTCGAGAGAGGCCGCGGACGCTCAGGACTCTGACGTCCAGGAGGGGGTCCGGTTCTGGATTTGCCGCCATGGGGGTTGAGGCCATGGTCAAGGGTCTGGTCACCGCGATTCAGGCCAACTTCTGCCAGGTGAGCCTGGAGATCCCTGGCCCCGGCGGGCTGGATCAGTTGCTCTGCACCCGGCGCAGCCGGCTGGGTCAGGCGGGTGCGCGCATCCACGTGGGTGATCGGGTGGGGCTGGAGGGTATCGACTGGCCGGCGGGTCGTGCCGCCGTGGGTGACCTCCTGCCGCGTACCAGCCTGCTGGGGCGGCCACCTGTGGCCAACTGTGACCGGATCGTGGTGGTCATTGCGATGGCCGATCCTGCTCCGGATCCTGAGCAGCTCAGCCGTTTTCTGATCACCGCCGAGCACAGCGGTCAGCCGGTGCAGGTGGTGTTCTCCAAGGTGGATCTGGTTCCTTTTGATCAGCTCGAAAGCTGGCGTCAACGACTGAGGAGCTGGGGCTATGACCCCATCGCGGTCAGCGCAGCCAGCGGTGAAGGCATGGCCTCACTGAAACAGCGGCTCGCCCAGCCCGGCATCGCCGTGCTGGGCGGTCCTTCCGGGGTGGGCAAGAGCAGCCTGCTCAATGCCCTGGTGCCTGCCCTGGCCCTGCGGGTCGGGGCCGTGTCCGGTCGGCTCAGGCGCGGACGCCACACCACTCGGCACGTGGAGCTCTTCCCCCTCGCCTCCGGTTCCCTGATTGCTGACACCCCTGGTTTCAACAGGCCCGAGCTGCCGCGCGATCCCGCTGTGCTGCCGGCGCTCTTCCCAGAAATCGTGGAAGCCCTGCGTCAGGGTGGTCCCTGCCGCTTCAGCAACTGCCAGCACCGAGGGGATCCCGGTTGCCAGGTGGGAACGGCCTGGGACCGCTATTCCTATTACGCTGAGGGCCTGGAGGAGTTGCTGCAGGCCAGCCCTGCGGCCGTCGAGACCCGCTTCCAGCGGCAACCCAGCGCTCCCTCCCGTCGCCGTCAGCGCCAGCAGGCCCCTGATCTGGGCTGAACCCGGGGCCGCCTCAGCTCCCCAGGCCGGGAAGGCTCAGGCCGCCGGTGAGTTCTTCCATCCGCTCCTTCATCGTGCCGGTGGAAACGTCATAGGCGGCCTTGAGGGCCTCGAGGGTGGCGGCCTCGGTAGCCTCAGCGCCATCGGCCAGCAGTTCGGGGGAGAGCCGCACCTTCAGCGGTTGCTGGTTGCCGGTCAGCCAGACGCTGGCCCGGCCATCGGCGCTGCTGCCCTCCAGTTCCATGGCGTCGAGCTCGTCCTGGAGCTTCTGGGCATCCTGCTGGATCTGCTGGGCCTTGCGGAAGGCTTCGGTCAGCTGTCCGAAATTGGGAAGTCCGAAGCCGGCCATGCGGGAATCAAGAGCGCCGCTTCAGGCTACGGCCTCCCCTTCGACGCTCAGGCTCCTTGCCCCACTGCCAGGGGCAAAGGGAAGGACCCGAGACGCTTCACCTCAGTGTGGAGCTCGATGCCGTGGGCGCTGAAGACCCGCTGCTGGACCAGCCGGATCAACTGGTCGATGTCGTGGGCGCTGGCACCGCCGGTGTTGACGATGAAGTTGGCGTGGATCGGTGAGACCATCGCCCCTCCCAGGGCCAGACCCTTGAGCCCGAGCTGCTCGATCAACTGGCCGGCTTTGCGGGGCTCGGGATTGCGGAAGACGCTGCCACAGCTGGGCTGCTGGTAGGGCTGGCTGCTGGTGCGGCTGGAGAGGTTGGCGCTGGTGCGCCGGCTGATCTCGGCTGGATCATGGCCGAAGCTGAGGCGGAATCGGGCCGACAGCACCAGCAGGGGCTCCCGCTGCAGTCGGCTGTGGCGGTAGGCGAACTGCAGCTCGCTGCTCTGAAGCACGAAAGGCTCATCCCCACCTGCTGGATCGAGCACCGTCACCTCCTGGAGGCAGTCCGCCGTACAGCCCCCCTGAGCGCCGGCGTTCATCACTGCGGCACCACCCACGGTGCCGGGGATGCCCACTGCCCACTCCAGCCCGCTCAGGCCAGCCCGGGCTGCCTTGCGCGCCAGGGTGGGGATCGGTTCGCCGGCCTGGGCCTCCACCAGTCCCGTGCTCGGCTCGATCACGCTGCCCTGCAGCCTGCGGTTGCAGAGGGTGAGCCCCTCCAGGCCGCCGTCGCTGACAAGCAGGTTCGAGCCGGCTCCGATCAGACGCAGGGGCAGATTCTCCGCCCGAGCCCAGCGAGCCAGCGCCATCAGTTCATCGCGACTGGCCGGTTCGGCGAACCATTCAGCTGGTCCTCCCACCTTCCAGGTGGTGTAGTCGGCCAGTGACACCTGGTTCAGGACTGACTCGTGGGCCGGGGTGAGGGGCACGGCTCAGGCGGCCATGCGAGCGGCGGGGGCATCCGGGGCATCGGACGACTTCAGCTCTGCGAGGGTCTGGAGTCGAGCCCAGACGCCGTTCACATCGCCCGCTCCCATCACCAACACCAGATCGCCGGGCTGGCTGCGCCTCACCACCTGTTCAGCCAGCTGATCGAGCGTGGCGCTGACCATCAGTGGCAGGTCAGGTCGCAGTTGCTGCAGACGACCAGCCAGGGCCTGGCTGTCGACACCGGGGATGGGTATTTCTCCAGCGCCGTAGAGCGGGGCAAGCAGCACCATGTCGGCGAGAGAGAGGGCAGACGCGAAAGCATCCAGAAATTCGGCGGTACGGCTGTACCGGTGGGGCTGGAAGACGGCCACCAGCCGCTGGGGCACCTCTGGCAGGGGGCTGCGGCCGCTGGTCACCATCAGGCGGGCCATGTGCAGGGTTGCTTCCACCTCGCTGGGGTGGTGGGCATAGTCGTCGACCACCTGGCGGCCGGCCCAGCGGCCCCGGAAGTCGAAGCGGCGCCCTGGGGAGCGCAGGATTCCGATTTCCGTGGCCAGGGCGCCGAACGGCACGCCCTCCAGCCGGCAGGCCGCCAGGGCGGCCGTGGCGTTGCTGAGATTGTGGCGGCCCGGCAGGGGCAGGCTGAAGCGCCCCACCAGTTCTCCGTTTTCGTAAAAGTCTGCAACGGTGCCTTCGCCGTGCTCCTCCACCGCCAGGGCGGCGAACTCCACCCCTTCGCTGCTCTCGATCGACCACCAGGCGCCGGGTTGGAAATGCTGGCGCAGTACCGGACAGTCGGCATTGGCGAGCAGGGAGCCGCAGCCGGCCGCGAAGCGCTGGAGCGTCTGGATCAGAGCCTCGAGGTCGGGGTAGTGATCGGTGTGGTCGAGCTCCAGGTTGGTGATCAGCCCGAGGCTGGATCTGAACTTCACCAGGGAGCCATCGGATTCATCGGCTTCGGCCACCAGCACCCGACCGCGGCCGCTGCGGGCATTGCTCTGAAATGCAGGCACGATGCCACCGATCACGGCGGTGGGGTCCTGGTCGGTGGCCGCCAGCAGGGTGGCGATCAGGGTGCTGGTGGTGGTCTTGCCGTGGCTGCCGGCCACGGCAATCGAGGGTTGTGCGTTGATCAGCGCCGCCAGCACGTCGGAGCGGTGGCAGATGGTCAGGCCGGCCTCGCGGGCTGCCATCAGTTCGGCATTGCCAGCCGGCACCGCTGTGCTGATCACAACCAGCGGTGAGGTGCCGACATCACTGTTCAACGTCGCAATGGTGTCTGCATCCTGGTGGGCGAACACCCGCACCCCACGTCGGCGCAGGGACTCGAGCACGGGACTGTCCCGCGGATCGGATCCGCTCACCTGAAAACCGCGGTCGGCCAGGATTCCGGCCAATGCCGACATCCCAATGCCGCCGACCCCGATGAAGTGAAGGGGAGCCCGGTGGTCGAGCAGCGGTGCCAAATGCGTCTCCATGCGGACCCGAAGGTAGGTGTTGGCGCTGCGCTTGTCTCTCCCCTTTTAACGCTTGTTTGGCTCCGCGAATGGATCCGCTGCCGGAGCGGCTCCAAGAGGGGGAGACCATTTCTGTATGATCTGCTCCCAAACTCCCCTTGTCAACGGGTTTCCCGTTCCAGCCATGACCCTGCGCGTTGCGATCAATGGATTCGGCCGGATCGGTCGCAACTTTATGCGTTGTTGGCTCAGCCGTGGCGAAAACACTGGGATTGAGGTGGTCGGTCTGAATGACACTTCCGATCCGCGTACCAATGCGCACCTACTTGAGTACGACTCGATGCTGGGCCGCATCCGCAATGCGGAGGTGAGCTACACCGACAACACCATTGTCGTCAATGGCAAGCACATCAAGTGCTTCTCTGACCGCAATCCCCTCAACCTCCCCTGGAAGGATTGGGGAGTCGATCTGGTGATCGAGTCCACCGGTGTCTTCAACGACGACGTGGGTGCCAGCAAGCACCTTCAGGCAGGCGCCAAAAAAGTCATTCTCACCGCCCCCGGCAAGGGTGCCGGTGTGGGCACCTTCGTGGTGGGTGTGAACGCTGATCAGTACCGGCACGAGGATTTCGACATCCTCAGCAACGCCAGTTGCACCACGAACTGCATGGCGCCTCTCGTGAAGGTTCTCGACCAGACCTTCGGCATCGTCAAGGGAACGATGACCACCACCCACAGCTATACCGGTGACCAGCGCATTCTGGACGCTTCCCACCGCGACCTGCGTCGGGCCCGGGCCGCGGCGGTGAACATCGTGCCTACCAGCACGGGTGCCGCCCAGGCCGTGGCCCTGGTGTATCCGCCGATGAAGGGCAAGCTCAACGGCATCGCCATGCGGGTGCCAACCCCCAACGTTTCGGTGGTGGACATGGTGCTGGAAGTGGGCCGCCCCACCAACCGGGACGAAGTGAATGCCGTGCTGAAGGCAGCTTCCGAAGGTGCCATGAAGGGGATCATTAAGTACTCGGATCTGCCTCTGGTTTCCTCTGACCACGCCGGCACTGACGAATCCACGATCGTTGACTCCGACCTGACTCTGGTGATGGGAGACAACATGGTCAAGGTGATCTCCTGGTACGACAACGAGTGGGGTTACAGCCAGCGGGTGGTGGATCTGGCCGAAGTGGTGGCCCAGAACTGGAAGTGAGTCCCTCTCCCTGATCTCTTCATGTCCGGCCGTCCCTTGTTTGGGCGGCTTTTTCATGGCTCAGGCAACGAACTCAGTGAAAATGTGTGAAGCCTCCACTGGCGTCAGCCAGGGGCGAACCGTCGTCGGCCCAGCGCAGAACCCCAGAGCCTGCGGCCAGTGATCCGATCCGGCGGGTCCCGGGCAGGGACTGGATCAGCTCACGGGCCCAGGCGGGATTGATGGCCAACACCAGTTCGAAGTCTTCACCCCCGTTCAGGCACCAGGATTCGGCCCTGGCCAGGGCCACCATCTCGGGGTCGAGCGGAAGGTCCCGCCGCTCCAGCAGAGCGTCGCAGTCGCTCCCCTGGGACAGGACCTTCAGCGCTGCCACCAGTCCATCGCTGCTGTCGGTGCCAGCCACTCGCCAGGGGCAGCCCACTGGCCGGCATGAGGCCAGCGCCGCCACCGCATCCAGCCGGGGCCGCGGCCTGCGGTGGGCCTGAACGCTCCGCTCCAGCAGGGTCGGAGCGGCCTGGCGCCAGTCGGGAGCGGCCGGAGACGGGACCTCCTGCAGCAGCGCTGCGAGGCCCAGGCGGCTGAGCCCGTGGGGTCCCGTACTCACCAGGGCATCACCGGGGCGTCCATCCCGACGACGGATCGGCCCGTCCGCTCCGAGCCGCCCCAGAGCCGTGATGGCGAGCAGACGCTGGCCACCTCCACTGCAATCCCCCCCCAGCAGCGTGCCGCCATAACACCTCAACGCAGTGCTCAGCCCCTGGTACGCCCCCTCCACCCACGCCCAGGGGGTGGCAGCCGGCGCCACCATGGCCACCGTCAGCCCCAGAACTTCCCGGCAACCCATGGCAGCGAGGTCCGAGAGGTTGGCCGCCGCTGCCCGCCAACCCACATCGTCGGCGGCCATGGTGGCGTCACTGAAATGGATTCCCTCCACCAGGACGTCAGTGTTCACGACCAGTGCCCGCTCCGAGCGGCCATCCACCAGGGCGGCGTCATCGGCGAACTGACCGGGAGGAGCGAAGGCTCCCAACCTCCTGATCAGCTCCCATTCCCCCAGATCAGCCAGTGTGGGCGCGTTGTTGACGCCCTCAGCCATGGGGCTGCAGGTTGCCAGCCCCATCCACCACGGTTGCCTTGACGATGCCGTCGTCGGCCGTGAGCTCCTGGAGGACATCAAAGCCCTCGATCACGTAGCCGAAGGCGGCGTAGCGGCCGTCGATCAGATTGAGGCCCGCCGGGGTGAGTTCCGCTTCGAACAGAAAGAGGAAGAACTGAGAAGAGCCATCGTCGAGGGCTGTGTCGGAGTGGGCCCAGCCCAGGGTTCCCTTGGTGGCGAACGGCAGCACAGGCGTGGCCTTGAACAGGCCCAGGTCCTCAAAGGTCTTGTTGTAGAAGGGCTTGCTCTGACCCGGCACCATGATCTCCAGGGGCACCTTCCGTTCCTTGCCGGAGGCGTCCACATAGCCGCTGGCGGATCCTTTCGGATCGCCGGTCTGCAGGACGTAGAAGTCCTCGGCGCGGATGAAGGGCAGGCCGTCGTAGAAGCCCCGCTGCACCAGGTCGACGAAGGCTCCGGCGGTCAGTGGTGCGTTGTAGCCATCCACCACGGCAGTCAGATCACCTTTGGTGGTGGTGAGCTTCACAGTGGCGCGACCCAGCAGCCTTGGCAGGTCGGCGAACTGTTCCGGAATCTCGAAGGGGAACGGCCCCACCAGCAGGGCTTCCGCTGCACCGATGGTGCTCAGGGCCGTGCGGCGGGTGGTCAGGAAGGCGTCGCGGTCCTGTCGCTCGGCGGCCTCGGCCACGGCCTGCAATTCAGACTCAAGACCGGCTAGCAGGGCCGTGGCCTGCTCGCGCTGCTCGGGCTGGAAGGCTGCCAGCAGGGCGGAGCGCCGGCTGCTCAGCTGCGCTTGGGCCTTGCGGGCATTGCCGGTGAGGGCGCTCCAGCGCTTGGCACGCAGGTCGTCGCTGCTGTCTTCGAGGCGATGTTGCAGCTTCTGCAGATCCGGCTGCTCGATCGGCAGGGCATTGCGCAGCAGGGCGGCTGGATCGGTGACAGCGTTCCCCGGAGGCAGGGCCGCCGCCGCCGGGCTGACCCGGCCAAAGCTGGTGCCGCAGGCGAGCACCAGCGCCATCAGCAGAAGCGTGATGACCCGCCAAGGGCTCCGACGCTGCTCGGTCGGCTGCTGCTCCGGCCGGGGGGTCTGCGATTGTTGCGAACTCCTGTTCATGGCTGTCCCTGCCGGTCTCCGGGCGTTCTGCCGTTCCTCGGACTTTGGCACAGCTCGATGGTCCCCAGATCCAGTCCCACAGGGGGTTCAACGGCCAGCCGTACAATCCCGCTCACCCGTTTCGCCGGAATGATCTCGAGCAACGACTTCCGAACTGGCACCACCATCGAGCTCGATGGACAGGTCTGGAGGGTCGTCGAGTTCCTGCACGTCAAGCCCGGCAAGGGTTCTGCTTTCGTGCGCACCAAACTCAAGGCCGTACAGAGCGGCAACGTGGTCGAGAAGACCTTCCGCGCCGGCGAAACCGTCACCCAGGCCCAGCTCGAGAAATCAACCTTGCAACACACCTACATGGAGGCGGAGGAGTACGTCTTCATGGACATGGCCTCATACGAGGAGACCCGCCTCACCGCCAAGCAGATCGGTGATGGGCGCAAGTACCTCAAGGAGGGCATGGAGGTGAATGTCGTGTCCTGGAACGGCTCCCCCCTTGAAGTTGAGCTTCCCAACTCCGTGGTGCTCGAAGTCAGCCAGACCGATCCTGGCGTCAAGGGTGACACCGCCACCGGGGGGACCAAGCCCGCCATCGTCGAGACCGGTGCGCAGGTGATGGTGCCCCTGTTCATCACCATCGGCGAGAAGATCAAGATCGACACGCGTAACGACACGTATCTCGGGCGAGAGTCCTGATTGCCATGCAGCTCGACAACGACCAACTGCATCAACTCCTCATCTTCCTGGAGCAGAGCGACATCCAGGAGCTGAAGCTTGAGGGTGACGACTTCCGCCTGGAGGTGCGCCGCAACCTGCCGGCCCCGGTGGCGTTGGCCCAGGCTCCGCTGCCGCAGCCACCCCCCATGGTGGTGCCAGCAGCGGCTCCGGCGCAGGGTCCAGCCGATGTCACGGCCCCATCCAGCCCGCCGCCGGCCCCATCGGCGCTCCGGGCCGATCTGGTCGACATCACCGCCCCGATGGTGGGCACCTTCTATCGCTCCCCCTCGCCTGCCGATCCCCCCTTCGTGGAAATCGGCAGCCGCATCAGTGTTGGACAGCCTGTTTGCATCCTCGAGGCCATGAAGCTGATGAACGAGCTGGAGGCCGAAGTCAGCGGTGAACTCGTGGAAATTCTGGTGGAGAACGGCACACCGGTGGAATTCGGCCAGGTGCTGCTGCGGGTCAAGCCCGCCTGAAGTCCCACGGCCCTGAGTTGTCCTGGACAGTGTCTCGGCTCAGCCCAGCTCCCATGCCGTTTCCAGGGCCGCCACCATGCTGTCGGCTCGGGCCAGGCCTGAACCGGCAATGTCGAAGCCGGTGCCGTGATCTGGAGAGGTGCGCAGGAAGGGCAGCCCCAGGGTGGTGTTCACGGCGGCATCGAAGGCCAGCAGCTTGACCGGGATCAAGCCCTGATCGTGATACAGCGCCAGGTAACCGTCGGCTCCCTGCCCTTCGCCTCGCCAGGCAGCAGCTGCCCCCAGCCAGCAGCTGTCAGGCGGCAGCGGCCCCCTCAAGGTCACCGTGGGGTGTCGCTGACTCCAGTTCTCCAGCAGGGGAATCAGCCAGTCCTGCTCCTCCTTCCCCAGCTGGCCACCTTCGCCGGCATGGGGATTCAGACCGGCCACCGTCAGGCTGGGATGGGCGACAAAGCGCTGGCAGAACGCCAGCAGCACGTCCAGTTGATGCTCCACAAGGGCGGGGTTGAGGGCCAGAGGAACCCGCGCCAGGGGAATGTGGGTGGTGGCCAGCAACGTGTTCAGCCGCCAGGTGCCTCCTGGTGAGCGGGCGGTGAACAGCATCGAGGCCTGCTCCCGCCCGCAGAGTTCCGCCAGCCGCTCCGTCTGACCCGGGTAGCGATGACCGGCGGCGTGCCAGGCGTGTTTGGCGATGGGCGCCGTGGTCAGAGCCAGGGCCTGGCCGCTGAGCACCAGATCCGCAGCCGCACTCAACCAGGCGAAGCTGGCGGCACCACTGGCCGCGGTCCCCTGGCCCGGGTCGATTCTCTCCTGCAGGGGCCGATCAAGGATGGGGAAGCCAGCTGGATCCGCCAGCGGCGTCCCGCTGCGGTCGCGCAGGTCCATGTAGGTCTGCTCCAGCCAGCGGCGGCAGCCCACCAGCACCACATCCACAGCTGCGCCCCTCGCCTGCAGGGCCGCCAGGGACTTGAGGGTCACCTCAGCGCCGATGCCGGCGGGATCCCCCAGGGCCACGGCGATCACGCCTTGCTTAGCGTTCTTGCCAGTGGCTTGGAGAGTCATGATCCGCTGGTTGCTTCTGGGGGGACTGGTGCTGGGCCTGGCTCACGGGTTGCAGAAGAAATGGGTGGTGATCGACTGGTGCCGCTTGAACGCTGATCTGAACATTCCCAGCCTCACCAATCTTCAACCGCTGGCGACTCCGGTGTGCCCGGAGCAGGGGCAGCCAGCCCCCCGCTGAGCCCGCTGGCTGCTGCTGCCTTGGTCCTTGGTGTCAGCCACCAGCCCAGCGTGCTTCCTCCAGCAGGCAGGCTCTGAACCCTTCCCGGTAGCTGGGGTAGCGCAACTGGTAGCCGAGCTCGACGCACAGGCGCCGGTTGCTGGTGCGCCGGTTCTCGCTCCAGAAGCTGCGGGCCATCGGACTGAGGCTCTCCTGGATCCGTCCATAGGGCTCCACCTCGGGTAATTTGCAGTTCAGCAGGTGGGCGGCGTATCCCAGGGTTTCACTGGATGGGCAGGGTCTGTCGTCCGCCAGATTGAGCACTGCCGGCCGCTGGGCACACGGCAGGGCGAGGTTGTGCAGCAGGGCTCCAGTGATGTCATCGACGTGGATGCGGCTGAACACCTGGGCGGGTTTGTGGATCAGGCGGCTGCTGCCGCTGCGCAGGCCGTTGAACGGGCTGCGACCGGGTCCATAGATCGCCGGCAGGCGGAACACCTGCAGGGGCAGGCCAGTGGCCTGCCACGCCTGTTCGCAGGCCAGCCGTGCCCGGCTGCGGGACAGTCCCGGTGCGGGGGCGTCGCTTTCCTGGACCCAGGCGCCGTCGCGATCGCCATAGACCCCGGAGGTGGAGAGGTAGCCCAGCCATTGCAGCGGCAGGCCGGCGAGGGTGGTGCCCAGGCTCTCCAGCACAGGATCCTTGCCGTCACGGCCGGGGGGAACGGTGACCAGCACATGGGTCACGTCCTTCAGGGCGGCGGGCTCTAGTCCCGGCCTGAGCTCGCTGGCGAAGGCCACCGGGTTGATTCCTTCCCCGACCACAGGAGCGCCACCGGGGCGGTGGCTGATCAGCACCGGCATGCCGGTGGCGGCCACGGCCACGGAGAAGTTCTTGCCGCTGTAGCCGCCACCCAGCACCAGCATCCGGCCGGAGGCCCCCCTCCATGGGCTGCGGTTGACAACAGCACTCACCATGAGTACACCTGTATCACTGCTGGATTCCCTGGATGGTCGCCTCCTGCTTCTCTACACCCCGTCTCCTCCCCACGAGCCTGGTCCGCCCCGGCCGGAGACGCCCCTGGAGCCTCGCCCAAACAGTGGCTGCTCTTCCGCTGTTGGTGGTGGCCCTGGTGCTCACGGCCGCCTTGGTGGCGCCTGAGCAGCCCGAGCAACTCGGGGCCATCTGCGAACGCCACAACGGACCCGCGGCCTGCCGAGTCTGGTGATGGGGTTTTGGACGGCGTCTTGGCTTCAGGCCGCCTGCAGGGTCATGGTCGGGCTCTGGGGCAGGGCCGAGCCCTGGGTTGCCGCCGCTGGTTCGGGAGTGGCCCACTGCAGCAGGCGTACGGCCAGGCGCAGGTCACCGTCCATCCATGCCCGGATCGCCATCGCCCGGCGCGGGTCGTAGAAGCGCTGACGCCGGTACCAGTCGAAGGCATCGGCGTCGCTTTTGTGGCCGTTGCAGGCCAGGCAGGCGGGAACGCAGTTTTCGGTCACGCTCAGACCGCCGCGGCAGCGTGGCAGCAGATGATCAATCGATTCGGAACGACTGCCGCAGTAAATACAGCGATGTTGGGTCTGTTTGTGCAGGGATTGTCTCCAGCGTCTGACGCGCAACTTGGGGCAGAGATCCTCAAGGAAGACCGCATCCCTGACCTGCATTCCCATGCCTCGGTTCCGGACAGTTTGCCCATGGCTTCTGTTCTGTCAATGTGTCGACGACTTCAATTCCCCAAGCCGATCGCCAGGGCTGGTTCACGGCGCCAGACTGACTAGACTTCGATTCCATGTAGCGCGGCGGTGTCCTTGCGAGCCACGCGAGGGACTTCGCCGCGCTGCCTGCTGCGGCTTGGATCCTGCGGCCTGATCGAGGTGATCTCACCGTTCGATCCGGTCACCCAGGCCCAGTTGCGCAGGATCAGGCCGGCGGGCCGCTGGCGGCCCCAGCGCCCTGGCTGGGAGTTTCCGCTCGAGGCCGCAGGTCAGCTGGAGGCTCTGCTGGCGGGTCGCTTCGCGATCGAGCCCGACCTGGCCCAGTGGATGGCCTGGCTGCGCCAGCCCCTGCCTCCCCTGCCGCCGCACCGTCAGCTGGTGGCGGCGGCCCGGCTGGAGGATCCCTTGCCGGACGGGCGGCAGCTGTTCGGCCACCAACGCACGGCGGCCCGCTGGCTGCTTGCTCGCCGTGGGGCGGTGCTGGCCCATGCGATGGGTCTGGGCAAGACCCTCACAGCTCTGGTGGCGGCACGGGCCCTGTCTCGCTGCGCCGACTGCCGCATTGCCGTGGTGGCCCCGGTGGGTCTTCACGATCTCTGGCGGCAGGAGTCCCTGGCCCTGGCACTGGCCGTGGAGCTGTTCAGCTGGGCGCGGCTGCCAGTGGAGCTTCCCCCTGCCGGCACCGTTCTGATCGTGGATGAGGCCCACTTCGCGCAGAACCTGGGGGCACTGCGCACCCGGGCACTGCTGCGCCTGGCCCGTCACCCGCGCCTGCGGGCGATCTGGCTTCTGAGCGGCACCCCGATGAAGAACGGCCGCCCATCGCAGCTGTTCCCCCTGCTGGCGGCGATCGATCATCCCCTCGGCCGGGATCAGCTCAGCTTTGAGCAGACCTACTGCCAGGGCCATTGGCGCGAAAGCGGCGGGCGACGCCACTGGCAGGCCAACGGCGCTGAACGCCTGGAGGACCTGCACCGTCTGATTCAGCCTCTGGTGCTGCACCGGCGCAAGCAGGATTGCCTCGACCTCCCCCCAAAGCGCCGCTTGATCCGCCCGGTGACGCTCAATCCCAGCCAGGCCAAGGGGTTCGAGCATGAACTGCAGCAGCGCGTGGAACACTACCGCCTGCGGGCCGCCCGCGGCGAGGTACGCCGCGATGCGGAATCCCTGGCGATGCTCACGGCCCTCAGGCAGATCGGAGCGGCCTACAAGCTGCCGGCGGCCCAGGCTCTGGTGACGGAGCTGCTCGCAGACGGCGCGGCGGTGGTGGTGTTCACGGCCTTCGTGGCCCCTGCCGAGCGGCTGGCCGCGAACCTGGGTGGTGCCGTGCTGACAGGCCGGCTCAGGCCGCCGCAGCGGCAGCGCCAGGTGGAGTCCTTCCAGGCTGGCCGGGTGCCCCTGCTGGTGGCCACCTTTGCGGTGGCGGGCCTCGGCTTCACCCTGCACCGTGCCAGCCATGTGGTGCTGCTGGAGAGGCCCTGGACCCCGGGCGACACCGAGCAGGCGGAGGACCGTGCCCATCGCATCGGCATGACCGGGCCCCTCACCACTCACTGGCTGCAACTGGGGGTGGCCGATCAGCTGGTGGATGGGCTGATTGCCAGCAAGGCCGAGCGGATTGCCCTGGCCCTTGGGGGACGTCAGGCGATCCTGCGCCGCCAGGCTCTGCCGGCGATGGTGCGCCAGTTGCTGGAGGCCTGGTGAGTCAGGGGGCCGTGGCGGATGGGATGTCACGGCAGCTTTCCTGGCGCACACCAATGTCGGTGACCAGTTGGGGATCTTCGGCATCCTTCGCCGGCTTGCCGTTGCTGGTGGCCTTGAGCAGCTCCGCCGCCCTGTCGATGTCCTGGCAGGCTCTGGTCTGCTCGCCCCTGAGGGTGTGGATCACGAAGCGGTCGCTGAGGGGACGGGCCTCGAGCGGGAAAGCGTTCACCACCTTGTCGCAGCGCTCCAGCGCCTCATCCAGCTGATCCACCTTGACCTCATCGAGGCAATCGTCCTGGCGCAGCCGTGGAGAGTCCGTGGTCGGGGGTTCCGCCGCCGCACAACCGCCCAGGGCCAGGGTCAGCGCCAGGGCGGTGCACCAGAGGGCCCGATGGGGTTCCGCGCGAAGGAAATCAGTAGGAATAGCGGTCATGGCGTGTGGTTCCGCCGCCGCTGGGGATGGCAACAGGGCCAGTGCTGCCGCTCGCGGGGATGTCGGTCCTGAGCGGCGCGGGCTTTTCACTGCCGTAGAGGGCTCCGAGGAAGCGGCCGCAGTCGGGGAAGGCATCGGGAGACTTGACCACGGCCTCGGTGATCATCACGGCGGCATGTTCAGGAGAGGTTTTGAACAGGCTGGCGCTCTGGCGTTTGATCAGGGCGTAGGCGGCGCTCCAGCTCACCTCGTGGTCATTGCCGGCCTTGCGCATGAAGCAGTACACCTCGGCGCCCTTGTTGGCTGGATTGCTGGGGTCCGGCTGGCTGACCTGGGCCAGCAGCGCAGGCTGGCTCAGCAAGGGCAGCGGGCTGGCCAGAAGCACCAGGGAGGGCACCAGGATCCGCCGCAGGGCCCACTTCAGCCTGCGGCCCCTCTCGGGCGCCGTTGCAGTCGGGCAGGGGCAGAGGAGACGGGAGAGCATTGAATCGGTGCGTGGAGCCAGGCATCGGGCACCAACGTATCGGTCGACTCCGAACTGTCGAGGGGGCGGCCCTTGGGCTCGTCAACTGGAGGAATGACCAGCTGTGAATGACAGCACCAATCTGATCACCACCGGCAGCACCAGCAGCACCGTGATCAGCCGGACCGCGTGCAGGGCCGCTACGGCGGCACCGACACCGAATTCAGCGCCCACCAGGCTCATGCCGCTGATGCCGCCAGGGGCGGCCCCCAGCAGGGTGATGATCGGATCCACACCCAGCAGCCGGCTGCTCCAGAGGCCGACCACCAGGCCCGTGGCCACCAGGGTGACGGTGATCAGGATCGCCGGCCGCCACAGGTGCCGCAGTTCCGTCAACGCTGCGCTGGTGAGGCCGGTGCCGATCACCGTGCCGATCGCGATCTCCAGGCCCGTGCGGGTCCCAGGGGGCCAGTGGGCCGCATCCCAGCGCCCGCTCATGCTCACCAGGCTCGCGCCGAGCAGGGCGCCCGCCAGGGGCGCCGCAGGAATTCCCGTCCGCAGGGCGAGCAAGCCACCACCCAGACCGGCCAGGATGTAAATCGCCAGAGTGGCCAGGCTGGACATGCCCGCAGGAGACGCCAGGACGACTCAGTCTGGGAGATGGCTTGAGCGTTGGGCGGTTCTGTGTTGTGATCGGCCTTCTTGGCTCGATGGCCATGGCCCCTGAATCGGTGTCGTTCCGCATCACCCGCACGGCCGAAGATCTCGCCCAGACGGTGGCGGCCTTGTCGCACCGGCTGGTGCATCTGGAGCAACGGCTGGGCCTGCTGGAGATGGCGCTGGAGGACGACCAGCAGCCGCAGTCCGATCAACTTCAGGCGCTCTCCAATGTGGAGGTGCTGCTGCGGGACTGCCGCCAGCTGCTCGAGACGTCAGCCCCGATGTCCGCTCCAGCGGCGCTAGAGCCTGACCCGCCGCAGGAGCTGGATCTGGCCGCCTGAGACAAATTCCAGGCGGGTTGATATCACTCAAACTGGCGGCAGCCTGGTCCTGAGTGGCAGAATGAAAAGAAAAACAACCATGGCCAGCACCTATCCGGCCTGCCCCCTGCCCCGTAACGGGGGGTCGATGCCCCCCCAGCCTTCTTTCCACCGCCCTGGCTACATCGAAGGTGGCCACCAGCTGGAGAAGCTGGAATTTGCCCTGGCCATCGCCATCAGCCGTGGAGACAGCGGTCGGGCCGACCAGCTGCGGTCGCAGATCGATGCCCTCGGTGATCTGGGTGAAGAGCCAGGCACCTGACACCTGTCACCGTACATTTTCTCAACCTGTCTGGATTCCTCTCTCACTCATGCCAACTTCCCGTTCAAGCGTTAAAGTGGCTGGAGATTGATCTGTTGTTGTGCTTGCGGTTCAAACGCGATCTTCGATCGCCATCTCACAAGGATCGGAGCAACGAAGCCAGTTCCTCCGGGATGCGGCCAAGTATGAATCCCTTGCCGAAGCTGCCGCCCAGCGTGGTGATCTCGTCGAAGCGGCCCAGGCTGTACTGAAATCTCTGGATTGCGAGCGTCGTGCCGGCAGCATCGGACCTCAGATTCTCCAGGTGATCAAGCCGAGAAGCTGAGCGGTTCAGATCACAAGCGGGTGACCGGATTCGAACCGGCGACGTTCAGCTTGGGAAGCTGACATTCTACCACTGAATTACACCCGCACGTTGACGCTGGCTGTTGGCCTGTTGATGCCGATGATGTGCTGATTTTGGAAATGAACCGTTTCAGAGGCTGACGCGGTTGTGGATGTGTGACACCTGAACAGCAATGACCAAGGTCAAGGTTAGCAGCCCTGGGGCTTGGTCATTGCGGAGATTGCCCGTTGAGTTCAGGGCTTGGCAGCCGGCACTTCGCAATTCACGGCGGCGGAGAGCTGTCGGCGTGCCGTTATGACCGGCTGTGCCTTGGTCTTGAGATCGGTGGCAGCCTGCTCAAGGGTCAGCTTCTTGTCGTTAGTAACCCTGGCCACTTCACCCTTGAATGACTTGAGCTGCTTTTGGAATGCCTGCAGCCTCAGTTTCTCGAGGTCCTGCTTGGAGGTTTCGAGGGCGGCCAGGGCCGTGCCGAGGGCCAGGTCGGCGGACCGGGCCTGGCCCACCGTGGAGGTCGGCTGCAGGGTGGCCACCTGCTCGAGGGCCTTGGCCACCTCGCTGAGCTGTTGGCAGATCTTCTGCTCGGTCTTGAGTTCCTTCTTGGCCAGGTCAGGTCGTTGGCAAGACATGACAGCCAAGCTGGCCAGGGCGACGACAGCAAGGATGGAACGGCGCATGGCAGTGAATTATGTTCAATTTGAACTTAATGCTCCCTGCGCCGAGGCGCCATTCCTCTGGGCGGAACTGTCTCAGTGGGCCAGTTCCATCGCCGCTGCCGCCACGCCGGCACCCGTGCTGGTCTTCGACAGGCCCAGCTCCTGCAGGGTCGCCTCGATGGCGGCCACCGCTGTGAGTACGTCGCGATCACAGACGAAGCCCAGATGGCCAATCCGGAACACCTTGCCCTTTAGGTGGTCCTGTCCCCCCGCCAGCAGGATGTCGTAGCGCTCCTTGATCTTCTTGCGCAGCACCTCCGCGTCAAAGCCTTCGGGGGCCACCGCCGTGATTGCCGGGCTGCCGTGGCCTTCAGCGGCGTAGAGAGGCAGGCCGATGGCACGCATGCCTGCCTGGGTGGCCCGCTGCAGCCGGGCATGGCGGGCGAAGATGGCCTCCAGTCCTTCCTCTTGCATCATTCCCAGGGCTGCTTCCAGGGCGTAATACAGCGTCACCGGAGGCGTGAATGGATTGCTGTCGGCGGCGGCTGATTTCCGGTACTTGCCCAGATCCAGGTAGAACTTGGGCAGATCCGAGCGCTTGTGTGCCTCCCAGGCCCGCTCGCTCATCGCCACGAAGGCCAGGCCTGGCGGCATCATGTAACCCTTCTGGGAGCCCGAGCCCACCACATCGAGGCCCCAGGCATCCACGGGCACCGGACACGCTCCCAGACTGGTGACGCAGTCAGCCACCACCAGAGCCTGGCCATGGGCATGGACATGGCGGGCGATCGTCTCCAGGTCGTTGATTACCCCAGTGGAGGTTTCCGAATGGGTGAGGATCACCGCGCGGATCTTCTTCTCGCTGTCGGCTTCGAGGGCCAGGCGGAAGGCCTCCGGATCCAGGGGCTGGCCCCAGTCGGCGCGGATCACCTCCACCTCCAGGCCGTAGGCCCTGGCCACCTTCACCCAGCGCTCGCCGAACTTGCCGTTGTCCCCGCAGAGAACCTTGTCGCCCCGGCTCAACACGTTGATAATGCCGGCCTCCATCGCGGCGGTGCCGCTGCCGGTGAGGGCCAGCACATCACCGTCCGTCTGGTGCAGCCACTTGAGCTGCGCGGTGGTGTGCTTCACGATCGACTGGAATTCGCCGCTGCGATGGCCGATCGGGTGGCGGCTCATGGCCAGCAGGACGGTCTCCGGCACCGGCGTGGGGCCGGGGATCATCAGGGTGAGCTTGTCCTGCATGGGGGGCGCTGGGGGGACGGGCGCGGCGGCCCAATCCATCACCTTAAAAAACCAAGGTCCCCCCACCCGGGCTCAGCCCCCCGACCAACACCGCAGCCATGCCCCTGCCGATGACCAACGTGACGCCCTTCACCCTTCCGGTCTGGGTGGCGGCCGCCGCCCGCGCGGCTCTGGAGACGCTGCTGGAGGACGAGGGCCTTCTGCCCGGCGCGGCGGCGACCAGGGGCTCCAGCGAGGCTCAGCCGCTGGAGCTGCTGGAGCCGCCCGGTGTCGAGCTGGTGCCGGTGGAGGCCGCCGCCACCCTCGGCCATGGCCAGGCCTTGGGCATGGCCCGCTGCGATCCGGGCGATGGCCTGGATCTCACCCGGGGCTTGCTGGTGTGGGTTTGGGCCAGCTGGTGGGATCCGCCGCAGGGGGCGGAGCCATCCCAGCGGCTGCTCCTGGAGGCGGGGGAGGGGCTGGGCGTGCAGGCCGGCAGCCGGGAGCTGTGCCTCTCGGCCTATGCACGGCGCCTGCTGGAGGTCAACCTTCTGCCCCTGGTGCCAGCCGGCCGCGGACTGCGGCTCCAGCTGGTCTTCCCCCGGGGCCGGGAGCTGGCAGGCCGCACCAGCAACGAAGCCTTCGGGGTGGTTGACGGTCTGGCTCTGATCGGCACCCAGGCTGTTGTGCAGCGCAGCGCCGCCCCTGATCGGCTCGATGAGTGCCTGGAGACCTTGCGCCAGTGGCCGCACTCGCCCCACCCCGGCGATCTCGTGCTGGTGATCGGCGAGAACGGGTTTGATCTGGCGCCACGACTCGGCCTGCCCGCCGGCCTGTTGCTCAAGGCCGGCAACTGGCTTGGGCCATTGATCGTGGCGGCGGCCGAAGCCGGCGTCGAGCGGCTGCTGCTCTTTGGCTATCACGGCAAGCTGATCAAGCTGGCGGGCGGGATCTTCCATACCCACCACCACCTGGCCGATGGTCGCGCCGAAGTGCTAACGGCCCTGGCAGCCCTCGAGGGGATGGTCGGCCCTGAGCTGGAGCGGCTGTTCGCGGCGCCCACGGTGGAGGCGGCTCTGGCGCGATTGCAGGAGCTTGATGGGCCGCTGGCGGCCCGGATCGAGGCGCGGCTGGCCCTGGCGATCGAGACCCGCAGCCAGGCCTACCTGGCCCGTTACGGCCGTTTCCCCACCAGGATCGGAGCGGCGCTCTTCGATCGGCAACGGCAGCTGCGGGTGGCGGGCCCCTGCGGAGCTGAGCTGCTGGAGGCTTTCCGGCACGACCTAGGGTGAGCCCAAAAGGCCTGGCAGGCCGTCATTCGGTCGTTATGTCCCACCAGTCCCCCTCGACCGAGCAGCCTGAGAGCTCACGCCTGCCGGCGATCGTCATCCTTGATTTCGGCTCCCAGTACTCCGAGTTGATTGCCCGTCGTGTGCGGGAAACCGAGGTGTATTCCCTGGTGCTGGGTTATGCCACCAGCGTGGAGGAAATCAGGCGCCTGGCCCCGAAGGGAATCATCCTCAGCGGCGGTCCCAGCTCGGTGTACGACGAGGGGGCGCCCCTCTGTGATCCCGCCATCTGGAGCCTGGGGATCCCGGTGCTGGGGGTTTGCTACGGCATGCAGCTGATGGTGCAGCAGCTCGGCGGTCAGGTGGAAGCCGCCGGCCGGGGCGAATACGGCAAGGCACCCCTGTACGTGGATGACCCGATCGATCTGCTCACCAACGTGGAGCAAGGCTCGACGATGTGGATGAGCCACGGGGATTCGGTGCAGGCCCTGCCGCCTGGCTTCAGCCGCCTGGCTCACACCGACAACACGCCGGAAGCGGCGGTGGCTGATCACCAGCGGCGTCTCTATGGGGTGCAGTTCCACCCTGAAGTGGTGCATTCCCGTGGTGGGATGGCGATGATTCGCAACTTTGTTTATCACATCTGCGGCTGTGAACCTGATTGGACCACGGCAGCCTTCATCGATGAAGCGCTTGCCGATGTGCGGGAGCGGGTGGGGGACAAACGGGTGCTGTTGGCGCTTTCGGGCGGGGTCGATTCCTCCACGCTGGCCTTCCTGCTGCACCGGGCCATCGGAGATCAGCTCACCTGCATGTTCATCGACCAGGGATTCATGCGCAAGGGGGAACCGGAGTTCCTCACCGAGTTCTTCGACACCCAGTTTCACATTCGCGTTGAATACATCAACGCCCGCGATCGCTTTCTTGCCAAGCTCGACGGCATCACCGATCCGGAGCAGAAGCGCAAGATCATCGGCGCTGAATTCATTCGTGTGTTCGAGGAGGAAAGCAAGCGGCTTGGGCCCTTCGATTACCTCGCCCAGGGCACTCTCTACCCCGATGTGATCGAATCAGCCGGCACCAATGTCGACCCCAGGACCGGTGAGCGGGTGGCCGTGAAGATCAAAAGCCACCACAACGTGGGCGGGCTGCCCAAGGATCTGCAGTTCAAGCTGGTGGAGCCGCTGCGGCGCCTGTTCAAGGACGAGGTCCGCAAGGTGGGCCGCAGCCTCGGCCTGCCCGAGGAGATCGTGCGCCGCCATCCTTTCCCCGGGCCAGGCCTGGCGATCCGCATCCTCGGGGAGGTCAGCGCCGAGAAGCTGAACATCCTGCGCGACGCCGATCTGGTGGTGCGGGAGGAAGTGCAGGCGGCTGGGCTTTATCACGAGATCTGGCAGGCCTTTGCGGTGCTGCTGCCGGTGCGCAGCGTCGGCGTGATGGGCGACAAGCGGACCTATGCCTATCCGATCGTGCTGCGGTGCGTCTCCAGCGAAGACGGCATGACCGCCGACTGGTCCCGCCTGCCCTACGACCTGCTGGAGCGCATCTCCAACCGGATCGTCAATGAGGTGCAGGGGGTGAACCGCGTCGTGCTCGACATCACCAGCAAGCCCCCCGGCACGATCGAGTGGGAATAGGCCTGGTCTTGGGCAGCAGGTTGAGTGTTGGCCGGGCGCTGGCCTCTCCGGTCGGCGTTCGATACCATCGGCTCCCAGCCTGTTTCCCTTGACCGCCGTCACCCAGCAGGATCCCCAGGTGCAGCGCCGCCTGCAGCAGGACAGCATCCTGCTGGGTGGAAAAACCATCTACCTCAATCCCTTTCTCTACTGGCGTCGCTTCGATGCCAACACCGACCGCTGGCTGCGGGAACCCGGTCAGCTGCCGGAGGAGCAGATTCTGGCCAACCGTGGCCGTTTCTATCCGGAAGTGCACTGGGAGGAACTCAGTGACGGTGAATGCCAGATCAAGGATGGCGCCGTGGAGATGTTCATCAAGAGCCTGGAGCTGATCAGCACCTTCCATCCCGATCTCAGCGCCGGACATCTGCTGGAGGTGGAACGCAAGATGGCGGTCACCAAGAAGCGGGCCTTCGAGCGCTGGGTTGAGAAATCGCTGCAGCGTCGCCAGAAGCTGGAGCAGCGGGAACGGCGTCGGTTTGATCGTGAGCGTGCCCTGCGCGGCTGGGGCGAGTGGTTCAGTCTTGACATGACCCGCCAGGCCCTGCTCCCGTTCACCGCCGCCGTCGCTCTGGCTGCGGTCGGTGGGTGGTGGGTGGGATCGCGCGAGTTCTGCCGAGCGGTGATTCTCGAGCCCGGGATCCAGCGCACCCCCTGAACCCGCTGACGCTCTCCTGGGAGTCAGACTGTGACAACGGTCCGATGGTGCTTGCCAGCGGCGTTTGCTTCAGGAGTCCTGCCATGGCTGCCGATCCCTTTGATGCCCTGCGGCTCACCCTGATGGAAGACCTGCTTCCGGTGGGCATCGCGGTGGTCGACCGGGCCCGCCGGGGTGGACCTCGCCAGGTGGTGGAGGCGTTCACCGCTACGGATGATCCTCTGGGTCAGCTGCGTCAGGAGGGGGATGCGGCCGCCAAGGCCGTGCGCGCGAGTCTTGACCAGGTGCAACCAGGGCTGGGCAACCCCGTGGTGAAGGTGGAGGTGCGCGATGTGCCCGCAGATTCCCCCAGTGATCTGAGCGTGCCTCCACCCCCTTCTCCCGGCGGGCCTGAGGAGCGGCGGGCATTGCAGGAGACCCTGACGCGCATCTCTGGTTGCCTGGAGGAACTCGAGCGTCGCCTCGGGGCCTGAGGCGATGGCCACTGGATTCCAGGCCGGTTCACATCGGCAGTCGGGGATGAGCCATCAGCCGGCCTGGTTGCTGGCGGTGGTGCTGCTGGCGGCCTCGGCGATGGGGGCCCGCCTGGCCTGGCTGCAGCTGGCTCAGGGTCCTGAAAACCGCCTGCGGGCTGACCAGAACCGCATCCGGCTGGTGCCCCGTCACCCCGTCCGCGGCCGCCTGCTCGATCGCCATGGGGAGGTGCTGGCCACCAGCCGCCTCACCTACAACCTCTATCTGCAGCCTCGGCTGGTGCCGAAGGAACGCTGGCCGGCCCTGCGCGAGAAGCTGGCGACGCTGCTGGCGCTGCCGGTTCAGCAGCTGGAGCAGAACTACAAGGAGGGGCTCCAGGGTGATGGCTATCGGATCGAGCTGGCCAGTTCCCTGAGCAGTGTTCAGGTGTTGCGCTTCCGGGAGCAGGCGGGAAATCTCGATGGCGCCGAGGTGGATGTCGACTACCTGCGCTCGTACCCCGGTGGCTCCCTGGCCGCCCACGTGCTCGGCTACACCAGTGGCATCACCGAGGAGGAATACGCCCGCCTGGCCGACAAGGGCTATCGGGTCCAGGACCGCATCGGGCGCACCGGGCTGGAGCAGGTCTACGAATCCCACCTGCGGGGGGAGTGGGGCGGCCAGCAACTGGAGGTGAATGCCGAAGGGCAGGTGCAGCGGGTGCTGGGGGACAAGCAGGCCCGCCCTGGCAAGGACCTGCGCCTGACCCTGGATCTGGAGTTGCAGCGCACCGCCGAGAAGGCCCTCGATGGGGTGGCCAAAGGGGCGATCGTGGCCATGGATCCCCGCACCGGCGCCATCCGCGCCATGGCGAGCCGCCCCAACTTCGATCCCAACATCTTCTCCACAGGCCCCACCACGGCTCAGTGGAACGATCTAAACCGCCCGCAGGCGCCCATGCTCAACCGGGCGATGCGGGCTTTTCCCCCCGCCAGCACCTTCAAGCTGATCAGCGCGATCGCCGGCCTCGAATCAGGCCGCTATGGCCCCACCTCCACCATTCCCACCTCCGGGTCCTTCTGCTACGACGGCCAGTGCTATGCCGACCACGGCAGCTTCGGCAGCATCGGTTTTCCCTTCGCCCTGGCGGTGAGCAGCAACAGCTTCTTCTACAGGTTGGGCCTGAAGGTGGGATCCGAGGAGCTGTTCAAGGCGGCGCGCCGCCTCGGCTACGGCAGCTACACCGGCATTGAGCTGCGCGATGAGGAGAGTCCGGGGCTGCTGGGGGACAAGGCCTGGAAGAAGGAGGTGCTGGGGGAGCCCTGGACCTCGGTCGACACGATCACCTCGTCGATCGGTCAGGGGGCGGTTTCGGTGACGCCGCTGCAGATGGCCCGCCTCTACGCGGCCGTGGCCAATGGCGGCTGGCTGGTCACACCCCATCTGGTGGAGCGGGACACCCCCCGGACCTGGATCGGCCTCAAGCCCACCACCCTCCAGGTGCTGCGCCAGGGTCTGCGCGAGGTGGTCACCAACGGCACGGCCACCATGCTCAACGATCCCAGGCTGCCAGCAGTGGCCGGCAAGACCGGCACCGCCGAAGATCCGCCGCGGCCGGATCACGCCTGGTTCGGCGGTTATGCCCCGGCTGGCAAGCCCGATCTGGTGATCATTGCCTTCGGCGAGAACAGCGGTGGCTACGGGGGCACCATTGCCGTGCCGATGGTGAAGGCCCTGCTGGCCACCTGGTTCAAGCCGGCTCAGGCCGCCAGCTGAAGGTTGGCACCGGCCACATCGCGATAGAAGCGGCGAAGCTGGGCGGTGGCTCCTGCCCAGCCCCAGCGCTCGGCCTCATGGCGGGCCGCCTGCCGCAGCTGCTCGCGCCGCTCGGGACTGGCCAGCAGCCGCAGGGTGGCGGCGGTGAGCGAGGCCTCGTCGTCGGGGTCGTACAGACAGCCGTTGACCCCATCGGTGACGATGTCGGGGATGCCGCCCCGATTGGCGCCGACCACGGGGCAGCCCGCCGCCATCGCCTCCAGCAGCACCAGCCCCAGGGTTTCGGTGCTGGAGGGGAAGAGGAACGCATCGGCACTGGCATAGGCGCCGGCCAGCTCCTCGCCGCCCAGATAGCCCACGAAGGTGGTGGCGGTCCCCTCGAACACCTTCTCCAGCTGGGCACGGTGCGGGCCGTCTCCCACCAGAGCCAGCCGGGCCTGGGGCAGGGCGTCGAGCACGGGCCGGATCCGCTCGATCTGCTTCTCGGCCGATAGCCGACCCACGTAGAGCAGCAGGCTGTCGCTCTCGGAGTGGCGGCCCATGAGGCGCTGCCGCATGGTGACCGAGCGCAGCTCGGGCCGGAACATCTCGGTGTCGACGCCCCGCTGCCAGAGGGCGGTGTGCTGGATGCCCCGCTGGCTCAGCTCCTCCACCATCACCGAGGAGGTGCAGAGATTGAGCACCGCCTGGTTGTGGGCGGCCTTGAGCAGTTCCCAGAGCAAGGGTTCGAACACGCCCATGCCGTAGTGCTCGAGGTACTTGGGCAGGTGGGTGTGATAGCTGGCGACCAGGGGGATCTGGCGGGTTCGCGCCATCCAGATGCCTCCCAGGCCCAGCACCGCCGGATTGACCACATGCACCACATCCGGCTGGAACGCCTCCAGGGCCTCGGCCACGGCCGGACGGGGCAGGGCGAGCTTCAGCTCCGGATAGAGCGGCAGGGGCAGGGCCGGTACGCCGATCACCCGGGCTCCCATAAACAGAGAGGGGGCGCCCTCAGGGCAGAACAGCAGCACCTCATCCCCGGCGCGCACCAGGTGTTCCACGGTCTTGGTGAGACGGGTGACGATGCCGTCGACCTTGGGGAGGAAGGTTTCGGTGAACAGGGCGATCTTCACGGGCGCTGCCGTCGGGGCATGGTCCTCAACCTCAGCTCAGACGACGGCCTTGAGGGCCGCCGCCTGGGTGGTGGTCCAGGAGGACACGCAGGGGATGCGGGAGCGGTCGCAGCGGTCGGCCCAGCGCCTGGCCACGTCGACCACTTCGCTGAGCAGGCCGTCCTCGAGGGTGGTGGGCTTGAGGCCCAGCTCGATCAGGCAGCGGTTGTCGACGATCAGATCATTCTCGATCGCCTCCTTGCGCGGGTTGGGCAGGTGGCTCACCTGGGCACCGGTTACGGCCGCGACCTTCTCGGCCAGATCTTTGACCTTGTGGCTCTCGGTCATCTGGTTGTAGATCCGCACTTTTTCCCCGGAGGTGGGGGGGTGGTCGATCGCCAGCTCCACGCACTTGACCGAATCACGGATGTGGATGAAAGCGCGGGTCTGGCCGCCCGTGCCGTGCACGGTGAGGGGATAGCCGATCGCGGCCTGCATCAGGAAGCGGTTGAGCACCGTGCCGTAATCGCCGTCGTAGTCGAAGCGGTTCACCAGGCGTGGGTCCCGGTCGGTGAGATCGGTGTTGGTGCCCCAGACAATGCCCTGGTGCAGGTCGGTGACACGGATGCCGTCGTTCTTGTTGTAGTAGTAAAAGAGCAACTGATCCAGCGTCTTGGTCATGTGGTAGACGCTGCCAGGATCCGTGGGGTGCAGGATTTTCTCCCGGAAGCGGCTGCCGTCGGCCTGGGGCACTTCCACCGTGAGATAGCCCTCGGGGATCGTGGCGCCCCGGTGGGAGCCATAGCCGTACACACCCATGGTGCCCAGGTGCACGATGTGGATGTCGAGGCCACTTTCAACGATGGCGCAGAGCAGGTTATGGGTGCCGTTGACGTTGTTGTCGACCGTGTAGCGCTTGGTGGTGCTCGACTTCATCGAGTAGGGCGCTGCACGCTGCTCGGCGAAATGGACCACGGCCTCCGGGCGCTCGCTGCGCAGCAGCTCCAGCAGCAGGTGGTAGTCCTGGGCGATGTCGAGGTGCACGAAGCGGATGGCACGGCCGCCCGTGTCCTCCCAGGCCCGCAGGCGGTCGTGCACGGTGGCTATGGGGGTCAGGGATTCCACCCCCAGATCCACGTCGATCTTGCGCCGGCTGAGGTTGTCGACCATGACCACGTCGTGGCCGGCCTGGGCCATGTTCACGCAGCAGGGCCAGCCGCAGAAGCCGTCGCCGCCGAGAACGAGAACCTTCACGTCTGAACTCCTGCTGAACGAGCCGATGCTCCTGGAAGCAAGCTACTACAGGCGTTCCGACCCCCCAGCAGGCGGCCGGGATCCAGGAGCTCAGCTGATGCCCGCCGCCACCGCCACCATCAGCAGCACCAAGACCACGCCAGCCACCAGCAACATGGTGGTCGACCGGCTGCGCCCTGTCCCTGTCTCGATCACCTCCATGCGGGGCTCCCTGGCGAAGGCATTGAGTTTGCCGCCGTCTTCCTCGGTGACCGACATGGCTGGGGCGCAGGGGAAGCCGCAAGTTACCCAGCGCAGGCCGGCTTGGCCCAGCCCTGAGAAGGACTGTTACGGGACCTGGACCTGAGCGGATGTGCCGACCCGGCCCTGCTGCGGTGAGCTGGCGCTGGCCTCGGAGCGCATCGGCAGCCGCCCGGCCAGATAAGCGCTGCGGCCCGCCTCGGTGGCCATGGCCATGGCTCGGGCCATGGCCGCCGGATCGCCCGCCATCGCGATGGCGCTGTTGATCAGCAGGGCGTCCGCCCCCATCTCCATCGCCTGGGCCGCTTCGCTGGGAACACCGATGCCGGCGTCCACCACCACAGGAACGCGGGCGCTCTCGATGATCAGGGCGATGTTGGCGGCGTTGCGGATCCCCTGGCCAGAGCCGATCGGAGAGCCCAGCGGCATCACCGTGGCGCAACCGGCCTCCTCCAACCGCCGCGCCAGCATCGGATCGGCGTTGATGTAGGGGAGAACCACGAAGCCCTCCCGCACCAGGGCTTCAGCGGCCTGGAGGGTGCCGATCGGATCCGGAAGCAGGTGCCGGCTGTCCGGAATCACCTCCAGCTTCACGAAGTTGTTGTCCTCCTGGCCGGCCAGGCACGCCAGCTCCCGTCCGAGCCGCGCCACCCGCACCGCTTCCTCGGCGGTGGCGCATCCGGCGGTGTTGGGGAGCATCCAGTGGCGGCTCCAGTCGATCGCCTCGATCAGTCCCTCGTGCCCGGTGGCCAGCGACTGCACCCGGCGCACCGCCACGGTCACGATCTCGCAGGAGCTGGCCGCCAGGCTGGCTTTCATCGCCGCCAGGCTTGGATACTTGCCGGTACCGGTCATCAGGCGGCTGCGGAAAGACCGTCCCGCGATCACCAGGCTGTCGCTGTCCATCGGGATGTCGTCGAAGCCCAGGCCAAGTCGCGAAACTACCGCGAACGGTGGCCCCGGCGGCTGTTTTGCACCGCCTGATGGCGTCTCCGCCCTTAGCCTGCGCTCACGTGCCCTGAACCGTTTCGATGCCGCTGCTTCTGCCGCTGTTGCTGGCTGCCGCCGACCCCCAGCTGGCCATGACTCCCCTGCCGGTGGGAAGCGCTGTGCCGTTCGGCGCCCCGCCCACTGCAGCCGTGCAGGTCTTCGAGGCCGAGCTCGGGCCCGTGGAAACCTTCGATCCCACGGGCCGGGCCGTCGATCTGGCCCGCGACCTGCCCAGGGTGTGGTCGGGCTTCTACCGCTCCTTCGGTGGCGGCGAGCCCCTGCCGGTGCAGCTGCGCCTGGCGGAGGCCACCCCCATGGGCCAGATGGTCGACCTACGCGGTGAGATGCAGGTGGGAGAGACCACCGTGGCGGTGCAGGGCAACCTCAACGCCAAATCCGACCAGCTCGATCTGCTGATGCTCTGCGACTGCGAGGTCGGCGGCATGGAATCGGGTGGGGAGATCAGCGGTGTGCAGGGACTTGAGCTGGCGGGCTGGGTCGCTCCACGGCTGACCAATCCTGGCGGTCGCTTTGATCTGCGTCCGGTGGCCCAGATGGCAGCCCCATCGGCAGCCAGTCCTTCCAGCGGAGCGCCTGTTCGAGGATTGTGGTGACCAGGCTGATCGCCAGGGCCAGGGCCTGCCGGCGATCAGCCTGGTCGGATTCTTCGGCACTGAGACGCCATTCTCAGGAGAGCCCTAAGAGCCTGAGCCGGATTTGTTTCCAGAGGTCGTGGACCCGGCCTTTGGACCCATCCCCTTGGCAGGGCCGACCGGTTCAGCCGGATCTGCAGGGAAACGACGGTCGAGCAGCTTCAGGCGCTTGCTCGTGGTCTTGTTGCTGGGATCGAGGGCGAGGGCCTGGCTGTAGGCCAGGCGGGCCTCCACAGGCAAAGATTGACGCTCAAGGGCATAGCCCAGGTTGTTCAGGGCCACGGGGTAATCCGCTTTGGCCTGCAGGGCTGATTTGTAGTGACGAATGGCCGCAGCATGGTTGCCCTGGGCAGCCAGAGCAAAGCCAAGTGCGTTCTGAATGAGAGCCTTCGCTTCGCCCGGTTCGCCATCCGAGCGCTTCAAGGCCAGTTTGAGCGTATCGACTGCCTGGTCGTAGAGCCGTTTGCGCAGCTGCACCGAGGCAAGCTCGTAGAGCGTGGCGGAATCCTTTGAGTCCTCCTTGACCTGGATCTCCAGCTTGGCCAGGCGAACTTCATCAGCCCGCACACGCCAGACCTGCAGACCGATCACCACGGCGGCCCCACCCAGCAGAACGATCAGGCCGATCAGATAGGCCTGTGGAAGGAGAAGGTCCATCGGGCCTGCGGGTGTGGGCGAATGCGCGGAGTTGGTTCGGGGGCTCAGATCAGGCGCGGGCGGCGCCCACCACGTCGCTGAAGCTGGCTGGATCGGCCAGGGCGAGCTGGGCCAGCATCTTGCGGTTCAGCTGCACATCGGAGCGCTTGAGACCACCGATCAGGCGGCTGTAGCTCAGGCCGTTGAGGCGGGCGGCTGCGTTGATCCGGGCAATCCAGAGACGACGGAAATCGCGCTTGCGGCGGCGACGGTCGCGGTAGGCATTGCACAGGGCCTTCATCACCCGTTGATTCGCGGTGCGGAAGAGGCTGCCGTTGCTGCCCTGGAAGCCGCGGGCGAGACGGAGAACCTTGTTGCGGCGTTTACGGGCGACATTGCCCCTCTTGACGCGGGCCATGAAAATCTCTCAGTTGAACGGTTTAAATCAGATGGTGCCGGCTTTTGGTCGGCCTCAGCCTGCGTAGGGGAGCATGCGGCTCACGTTGTCGGCATCGCGCTCATCGACGACCGCCATGGTGCCGAGATACCGCTTGCGCTTGGGACTCTTGTGATCGAGCAGGTGGTTGTGGAAGGCGCGCCGACGCATGAACTTGCCACTGCCGGTCACCTTGAACCGCTTGGCAGCTGCTCGGCGGGTCTTGAGCTTAGGCATGTCTGGCGCCCGTTCACAAACAACCAAAGTACGACGTTGATGTCCCTTCCGCCAACTCCTCCAGGATCATCCGCTCGGTCGTACGGTTTTTTGATGCGATTCCCCGCTCCGCGCTCAGCGTCCACCCTGCCGCGTCTGGTGCCCTTCGCCATGGGCCTCGGAAGCTCCCTGCTGCTGGCCCCGGGCTGCCGTGCCATGCCTGCGGCTGCCCTGCACTGGCCCACCTCCCCTCGCCCCGCCATCGAGCGCACCGAGCCGGTGCTCTGGGTTGCGGTGGGTGCCCGGCTGGGGCCGGCTTCAGGGGTGGCTGCCGCCAAGGCGCCTCCCCTGCTGCTGAAGGCCGCCGCCGGCAGCCTCGAGCTGGAGGACGCCACTGGTCGCAAACTCCAGGACGCCAGCCTGAGTCTGCGTTGGGTGCAGCGGCCCCTGCAGGAGCCCCTGCTGCTGGAGCGCACCGTGCTGGGCCCCTTCCCCAGTTTCGAAACGGCGGATCAGGCGGCCGCGGCCTGGCGCCTGCTTGGAGTGGAGCCCGTGATCGCCCATCCGGCGGAGTGGGAGGTTTGGGCGCCTGCCCGTACGGCTGCCCCCGAGGGGTTCCAGGCCAGGGCCTGGACACGGGAGGAGACAACCCGTCTGGAGCTGGAGGCCACGACGGCCGACGGCAGCGTGGTGACGCTGGAGGGCCCCCTGCGCCTGAAGGCTCCCCAGGGCTTGCGCTGGGGCAAGGGTGTGTTCCAGGGACCGTTCCGTTTGCAGGCCAACGCCTATGGCGGCTGGAGCCTGATCGAGCAGGTGGCCCTGGAGCGCTACCTGCTGGGGGTGGTTCCCCACGAGATCGGTGCCGGCTCCCCAGCGGCGGCCCTTGCCGTCCAGGCCGTCCTCGCCCGCACCTGGGCCCTGCGCAACAGCCATCGCTACGACGTCGACGGGTACCACCTCTGCTCAGACACCCAATGCCAGGTCTACGCCGATCCACGCCAGGCCGGCGCCGCCGTGCGCCGTGCCGTGGAGGCCACCCGTGGGCAGGTGCTGAGCTGGCAGGGGCAGCCCATCCACGCCGTCTACCACGCCAGCAACGGCGGTCTCTCGGCCGGATTCGAGGAGGTATGGAGCGGTCCTCCCCTGCCTTACCTCCAGGCCCGCCCCGATGGGCCGCCGGCCTTTGCCCAGAGCTTCGGGGTGCCCCTGCCCGAAGCATCCTTGCCGCAGCTGCTGAGTCAGGGGAGCGCCGCCTATGGAGCCGACCATCCGCTGTTTCGCTGGACCCGGCAGCTGGATAGCACCCGCATCCGCCAGTCATTGGAGAAGGGTCCCGGCGGCGTCGGAGAGCCCCGTGAGATCAAGGTGCTCGAGCGCGGCCCCAGCGGCCGGGCGCTGGCCCTCTCGGTGGTGGGCAGCAGCGGCCAGCGGGTGCTGCGCCGTGACGCGATCCGTCGAACGTTTCGTCAACTGCCGAGCACCCTCTTTGTGGTCAAGTCCGACGGGCCTGGCCGCTGGAGCTTCACGGGTGGTGGCTTCGGCCATGGCGCCGGCCTCTCCCAGCAGGGGGCCATCGATCTGGGCGGTCGAGGCTGGAGCCAGAACAGGATCCTGGCGCACTACTACCCGGGCACCGAGTTGGTGACCCTCGAAGCCCTCAGTGGGGGCCTTTAGAGTTCGATCCGACGCGGGCCAGCCACGCCGGCGCGGTTGCCATGACGGAGTTGCCATGACACCCACCGGTTCCAGCCCCAGGGGCCGTCGCGGCAAAGCCGCCCTGTTTGTCGTTCTCTGCGGTTGGGCCGGGGTGGCGCCCCACTGGTTGGAACCTCCGCGCAACCTTCTGCCTGCCGCCAGTCTCACCCTTCTGCTGGGCGCGTACTTGGTGCGCAACGTGCTCGGACAGCTCTGGCACCGCAACCGGGCGCAGAGCTCAGCCGACGGGCCCGCCCTCGAGGCCACCAGCGGCGACGGTCCCTGGCCGGGTCCCTGGCCAGCGGTGGATGTGGTGGTGGCGGCCCGCGATGAGCAGGCTGTGGTCGGCCGTCTGGTGGAGCGGGTCAGCCGTCTGCGATACCGCCATGGGGTTCTGCGCCTCTGGGTGGTGGACGATGGCAGCGAGGACCGCACACCCGAGCTACTTGAGGCCCTGGAGGCCAGCACGCCGATGCTGCGGGTGCTGCGGCGGCCACGCCATGCCGGTGGCGGCAAGTCGGGGGCCCTCAATGCCGTGCTTGACCAGCTCGAAGGACGCTGGATCTTGGTGCTCGACGCCGACGCTGGCCTGCAGGAGGACCTGCTCGAGCGGCTGATCCCCTGGGCGGAGCAGGGCGGTTGGTCGGCGATGCAACTCCGCAAAGCTGTTGTGAATGCTGGCTGCAACCTGCTCACCCGCGCCCAGGCGATGGAAATGGCCCTCGATGCGGTGGTGCAGGAGGGCCGGCTGGCCGGCGGGGGGGTGGCGGAATTGCGGGGCAACGGCCAGTTGCTGCGCCGGGAGGCGATCACCCGGGCCGGCGGGTTCAACGAGGACACCGTCACCGATGACCTCGACCTCAGTTTTCGGCTGTTGCTGGCCGGTGAGCCCGTGGGCGTGCTCTGGGATCCCCCTGTGGAGGAAGAGGCGGTACTTACCGTTCCAGCCCTCTGGCGCCAACGTCAGCGCTGGGCGGAAGGCGGCCTGCAGCGCTTCTTCGACTATTGGCCGGGGCTGCTCTCGGAGCGCCTGAACCCGGCCCAGAAGCTCGACCTCACCAGCTTCTTTCTGCTGCAGTACGTGCTGCCGATGGTTTCGGTCGTCGACCTGCTCACCGCCTTGGTCACCCGCACCGCCCCCACGGTCTGGCCACTGTCGATTGTGGCCCTCGGCCTCTCCGGCGCAGCGATCGTGGCCGGGTGCCGTCGCCCCAGCGAAGGCCCTCCCCTGCCGGCGATGAATCCCCTGGCGGCCGCGCTCGGGATTGCCTACCTCATGCACTGGTTCGTGGTCATCCCCTGGGTCACCCTGCGCATGGCCCTGCTGCCCAAGCGCCTGGTCTGGGCCAAGACCCAGCACCTCGGCAGTGAAGCTGGCACCGAAAGCAGCGCCGACGACCTCTCGCTCGCCATCGACCCCCTGACTGATCCGCTGACGGATCCCTCCACCCAGGTCTCCTGAGTGGAGGGATCCGGCTCACTCCTCCAGATTCACCACCTCGCCGTTGAAGAAATCGGCCAGGCGGCGCGCCTGGTCATCGAGCGCTTGGAGCTCAGGCCGATCAGCCGATGCGCTCGGCCCGGCCTTGATGGGTCCAGGCGCGGACGCTGAAGGTCCTGGCACGACAGCTGGGGCTACCGGAGGTTCTACAGCGGGCCTGGCCACCACTGGTGGGGCGGTAATCGGGCTGCTGGGCTGGTCGGAGGCTTCCAGCAGCACCAGGCGGGGGCTGCCCAGAGCCTGGTGCAGCGCCGACTCCAGCAGGGGCAGGCGGCTCTGCACCATGGCGATCCACTTGCCACTGACCCGCACCACGGCCCGCTGCTGATCGAGGCGCAGCAGGGAGGCCTGCTGGGAGAGCAGCATGCGGGTGGAGGGCAGCTCCAGGCTGGAGAGGATCTGCTGCCAGAGCTCTCCGAGATCCTGGTGTTCCAGACCTGGCGCTGGGGCCGCCCGGGGCTCTGCTGGTGATGGTTCGGAAGTCGTTGGCGTTGCCTTTGGCGCCTGGGGCAAAGGCGTCGACGCTGCGGCGGTGGTTGCCGCTGACGCGGAGACAGGCCGCCCCTGGCCACCGCCTCCTGCCGATGCCGGCTCCGCCAGCAACCCCAGCAGCAGCACCTCCAGCCAGAGCCTGGGTTGGGCGCTCTGGCGCAGCTGCTGTTCGCTGCCCTTGAGCTGGGCCTGCCAGCTGAGCAGCCGAGCCTTGCCGATGCGGTGGGCCTGCTCGGGCAACAGCGGTTGCAGCTGGGCGCTGACCGCTGTGAGCTCCAGCCGGTCCGGGGCCACCCCGGCCAGCACCAGATCCCTCAGCAGGCTGGCCAGACCCTGCAGCAGGGCTCCAGGCTCCCGCCCCCGCTCGAGCAGGCGCCGGCAGGTCTCGAGAATGGCCAGGGGATCGGCCTCTCCCATGGCGGTCACCAGCTCCAGCAGCTCCTGCTCAGGCACTGCACCGAGCAGGTCCCACACCGCCGTCGCCTCGATCGGCGCCCTCAGCAGGCTGAGCTGGTCGAGCAGGCTTTCGGCATCGCGCAGGCCCCCCTGGGCCCGAAGTGCCACCACGTGCAGGGCCTCGGGGGTGATGCCGATCTCCTCCTCGCCGGCGATGAAGCGCAGGTGATCCTCCAGGGCCTGCAATGGAATGCGGCGGAAGTCGAAGCGCTGGCAGCGGGAGAGGATCGTGGGCAGCACCCGCTGGGGATCAGTGGTGGCCAGCACGAACACCACCCGCGGCGGTGGTTCCTCCAGGGTCTTGAGCAGCGCGTTGAAGGCCGCGGTCGAGAGCATGTGGCACTCATCGATCACGTAGACCTTCCAGCGGGCCTGCACTGGAGCGAAGCGGGAGCGCTCGATCAGTTCCCGGATGTTGTCGACGCCCGTGTTGGAGGCGGCATCGATCTCGATCACATCGAGGGCGTTGCCGGTGGTGATCGAGCGGCAGAGCTCACAGGTGCCGCAGGGTTCGGGGGTGGGTCCGGCTGCCGTCAGGCAATTGAGCGATCGCGCCAGGATCCGGGCGCTGGAGGTCTTGCCCGTGCCCCGGGGCCCGCTGAACAGGTAGGCCGGAGCGATCCGGTTCTGGAGCAGGGCACTGGTGAGGGTGGAGGCGATCGCCTCCTGCCCCACCAACTGGTCGAAGCGTTGGGGCCTGTACTTCTGAGGCAGGGGCAGATAGGCACGGGCCTGGGTCATGGAGGTTGCTCCCCGGACGGCCTGGGCCATGAGGCTACTCAGCGGGTTTCGGGGCCAGCAGGCGCTCCA
Source organism: Synechococcus sp. UW140 (assembly GCA_943371515.1). Taxonomy (GTDB): domain Bacteria; phylum Cyanobacteriota; class Cyanobacteriia; order PCC-6307; family Cyanobiaceae; genus Regnicoccus_A. Next base: position 241,713 of record CALRVC020000001.1, read on the forward strand.
GACGGTCCTCCATCTCCTCCACCTCCTCAAGCTGATCGGCCAGGTTCTGGGCCGCCAGGCGCAGCTTGGCGAACGATTCAGATGCGCCGTCTCGGCCTTCCCCCCAGCGGGCCTCTGCCCGGGCAAGCTCCGCCTCCAGCTTCTGCTGCAGTTTCAGGCGCAGGCCATCGAGCTGCTCCAGGCTCTGAAGTGCCAGTGTCCGGCCCTTCTCCAGCTGCTCCCCATCCAGGTTGAGCCCCTGCCGGAGCAGCAGGCGCACGCCGGTGATCAGGGCCGCCGGCACCAGCTGGCCCAGCATCAGGGCTCCGAGGCTGCCGGTGTGCAGCCAGCTGTCCACCTGGGCGCTGCGGTGACGACCGGTCTTGCACCAGATCGCGAAGTGCTCGCAGTTGTTGAAGATCAGGTTGTAGCGCTGCTCCCCCAGCCGGCCCATGGCCCGGCGCAGGGTCGTGCCCGCCGGAGAGATCTCGGCGGGCTTGTAGCCGACCACCGCCACGGCTTCACCGCGGCTGAAGTCCTCAAGGGGTGAGCGCAGGATCGCCCGGCCCTCCAGGTAATGGGCCACGCTCCCATCCCCCAGGTCGATGCCGTGGTGGTTGAACAGCCCGTGCTGCCGGGGTACCTGGAGATGGTCGGCGGCTGCCATGGGCCGTGATCTCGGGGCAGAACCGCTTCACCCTGCCGCCGGGCTGGCGGGTGGATCAAGGACGGTCAGGGGTGGATTGCCGTTCAGGCCGATTCCTGCTGGCTGACCACGCTGGGATAGGGGAGCACCTTGGCCTTGCTGCGTTGCTCCACCAGCTCGCGGGTGATGGTGTAGGTGCTGACCTCGGTGTTGGAGGGGAGGTCGTACATCAGATCCAGCATCAACTCTTCGACGATGCCGCGAAGGGCACGTGCACCGGTGCGGCGGCGGTGGGCCTCATGGGCGATCGCCTCGATGGCGCCGGGCTCGAACTCCAGGCGCACGCTGTCCATGCTCATCAGCGTCTGGAACTGCTTGATCAGGGCGTCGCGGGGTTCGGTGAGGATCGACTCCAGGGAACGCACATCGAGGGGCTCCAGCACGGCGCTCACGGGCAGCCGGCCGGTGAATTCGGGGATCAGGCCGTAGCGCACCAGATCGTCGGGTTCGAGGTGACGCAGCACGTGGCTGGCCTTGAGTTCGCGGTGGCCGCGGCCGCGGCCATCAGCGGGCAGGAACCCGATCGAATTGCGCCCCAGACGCCGCTGCACCACGTCTTCGAGGCCCACGAAGGCGCCGCCGCAGATGAACAGGATCTGGCTGGTGTCGATCTGGATGCAGTCCTGGTAGGGATGCTTGCGTCCCCCCTGGGGCGGCACGTTGGCGACGGTGCCTTCCAGCATCTTGAGCAGCGCCTGCTGCACCCCTTCGCCGGACACATCGCGGGTGATTGAGGGGTTCTCGCTCTTGCGGGCGATCTTGTCGATCTCGTCGATGTAGATGATGCCGCGCTGCGCCTGCTCCACGTCGAGGTCGGCCTTCTGCAGCAGGCGCAGCAGGATGTTCTCCACGTCCTCACCCACGTAGCCCGCCTCGGTGAGGGTGGTGGCGTCGGCCACCGCGAACGGCACATCAAGAAGTTCGGCCAGGGTCTGGGCCAGCAGGGTCTTGCCGCTGCCGGTGGGGCCGATCAGCAGGATGTTCGATTTGTGCAGGCGGGTGGCGCTGCGGTCGGTCTCACCCTTGCCGTCTCCTTGCCAGGCCAGGCGCTTGTAGTGGTTGTAGACCGCCACCGAGAGCACCTTCTTGGCCTCGTCCTGGCCCACCACCTGTTGATCGAGGAAGGCCTTGATCTCCTGAGGTCTGGGGATGCTCGCCAGGGTGGGGGCGGGCTTGCTGCTCTTTTTGACGGCTGGCTTGCGGCCGTGGTCCCCGTGAGGCCTGGCGCTGCCATGGGTTTCCACCAGCTCCTCATCAAGGATCTCATTGCAGAGATCGATGCATTCGTCGCAGATGTAGACCCCGGGTCCGGCGATCAGTTTGCGCACCTGCTCCTGAGACTTGCCGCAGAACGAGCACTTGAGATGGGCGTCGAACTTGGCCATCGGGCTGGGGCGTCCTGGTCAGGGGGTAGGGCATGGGCCGGAATTCCAGGATCGGCCGGAACCCGTGGTTCGTCAGCAGACCTTAAGGATCAAACCGGAGTCGTGTCATCCACGACACGATCGATCAATCCGTAGCTGACGGCTTCGGGGGGAGACAAAAAGTAGTCCCGGTCGGTGTCTTCTGCAATCTTCTCGAGGGGCTGACCGGTGTGCTCCGCCATCAGACCGTTGAGGGTGTCCTTGAGGAAGAGGATCTCCTTCGCCTGGATCTCGATGTCGACCGCCTGCCCCTGGGCGCCTCCGAGGGGCTGGTGGATCATGATCCGGGCGCTGGGCAGTGCCATGCGCTTTCCCTTGGCGCCACCCGAGAGCAGGAACGCCCCCATACTGGCCGCCAGGCCATAACAAATGGTCACCACGTCAGGAGCCACCTGCTGCATGGTGTCGTAGATGGCCAGCCCAGCCGTGACGGAGCCGCCCGGCGAGTTGACGTAGATCTGGATGTCCTTCTCGGGATCTTCCGCTTCCAGGAACAGGAGCTGGGCCACCAGGGAGTCGGCCACCTGATCGTCGATACCGGTGCCCAGGAAGATGATCCGCTCCCGCAAAAGGCGCGAATAGATATCGAAAGCCCGCTCGCCCCGCCCCGACTGCTCCACCACCGTGGGCAGCACGCCTGGCGAGGCATGCCAGCTGTTGTGGATCGGATGGGAGCGAATGGCTTCGATCACGCGGCTGGGGCAGGGGAAACGGGACAGACCGTCAATCTATGGCCGCCTCAGGCCTGGTCGTCGGCGCCGTCAGCCGTCTCGACCTCAGGGGCTTTCTCGGTGACGGTGCTGTTGGCCTCGAGCCACTCCAGCAGGCTCTCACGCAGGAGATCCTCGGCCACGGCTTCGCGCAGGCGCAGCGGATTGATCGAACTGGTGTCGCTCAGACCCTGACTGACCTCCTTGACCTTGGCTTCGATCGCCGCGGCCTCCGGGCGGATGCCTTCGGCTTCCGCCAGGGCCTTGAGGGCGAAGCTGCGCCGCAGCCGTTGCTCGGCCTCCGGGCGGGAGCTGTCCATCAGGCTGCGCACCAGATCGGGGCTGAACAGCTTCTTCACATCCATCCCCTGCTGGGCGATCTGGGAGGCGGTCTGCTCGATCAGCGAGCGGATCTCCTGCTGGATCAGGGTCTCGGGCAGGTCGACCTCCAGCTGCTCCACCAGTGCCGCCAGCAGGGCGTCGTGGCGGCTGCTGCGGGCCCGCCGCTCGGCGTCCTCACGCAGGCGGGTCTCAAGATCGGTTCTGAGCTCCTCGAGGGTGTCTTTGTCACTGGCCTCCTTGGCGAAGGCGTCATCGAGGGCCGGGAGTTCGCGCGCCTTGAGTTCCTTGAGGGTGATGGTGAAGCTGGCTTCGCGGCCCTGGGCCTCCTCCTGGGGGTAGTCGTCGGGGAAGCGGCAGTTCACCTCGCGCTCCTCGCCCACGACCATGCCGAGGATGCCCGCCACGAAGCCGGGGATCATTCGCTTCTCCTCAAGCTCCACCTCCATGGCGTCGGAGCTGCCGCCTTCGATCGCCGCTCCGGTGTCGACGAAGCTGCCGCTGAAGGCCACCACCGCCACGTCGCCAGTGGCGGCGGGCCGATCCTCCACCGGCACCAGGGTGGCCAGCTGGCGGCGCGATTGCTCGAGCATCTCCTCGACCCGAGCGGGGTCATAGCTGATCAGCTCGGCTTCGGCCGTGAGTCCTTTGGTGGCCTTGAGGCTGGGGGTGGGTTGCACATCCAGCTCGAGGGTGAGGGTGAGGTCTTGTCCGGGGCTGAAGCGCTCCAGCAAGGCCTCGAAGCCACCGCTCAGCTCGGGGCTGCTGAGGGCCTCGATCTTCTCCTGCTCCAGGGCATCACGCCAGACGCTGTCCACCAGGTCTTCGAGGGCGGTGGCGCGAATTCGCAGCGGGCCGATCTGCTGGAGCAGCACCGGCCGGGGCACCTTGCCCTGGCGGAATCCGGGCAGGCGCACACTGCGGCTCAGCTTCACCACGGCGGCCTCGTAGCTGGCCTGGGAGCGGCCGCCGGGGACGTCCACCTCCAGCGCCAGCCGGCTGCCGGGGCGGGGGCTGGTCTTGACCTTCAGGGCGGAGCTCATGGCGAAACGGCCGGGCCGCGGCGATGCAGCCCCTGATCCTATGAACTCGTGCTCCGGCGTCTCCAGAGGACCCGCCTGAGGCCCGGGCCGCGTATTGTGTGCGCAACGACATGTGGTCGTTGATATCCGCCAGGACCATCCGGTTCCATTTCGAGCCTCAGGTCCACCGTGCTCAGCTCCCTCCGCCCCATGGAGCGAGACGCTGGCTCAGGCTCTCGAAGTTTTTCTGTTCCCCTGCAACCCTTCCCACTCCCCTCCAGTTCTTGCCTGATGGCTCAACCCTGCCCATCGGGTTCACTCTTTTTTAGGCCTTAGCGTCCGCCGCAAGCCGAGCCCGGGTCGTACACCTTGGCGAGCTCCGGGCCCAGCCTTCACGACCAGTGCTTTCACCCCTTCCTGCCGTTGTCAAGCACCTCCTCCTTTCACCCACTCCCCAGCCGTCCCCTGACGGTGGCTGTGCTCGGTGCCACCGGCGCCGTTGGACAGGAGCTGCTGGCTTTGCTGGCGGAGCGCCGGTTTCCGGTCGGTGAACTGCGGCTGCTGGCCTCCCCCCGCTCTGCTGGACGCCGGCTGGTGTGGCAAGGGCGCGAGCTATCCATCGAGGCTGTCGACGCCGCCGCCTTCGAGGGAGTGGATGTGGTTCTGGCCTCAGCCGGGGGCTCGATCTCACGGCGCTGGGCGCCGGTGGCGGCGGCAGCTGGCGCGGTTGTCATCGACAATTCCAGCGCCTTTCGCCTTGATCCCGAGGTGCCGTTGGTGGTGCCGGAGGTGAACCCCCAGGCGGCCCTGGGCCACCGGGGGATCATCGCCAACCCCAACTGCACCACGATCCTGCTCACCCTGGCCCTGGCACCCCTGCAGGCCCGCCGTCCGATCCGTCGGGTGGTGGTGAGCACCTACCAGTCAGCCAGCGGTGCCGGGGCCCGGGCGATGGAGGAGTTGCGGACCCTCAGCCGCACCGTGCTGGACGGGGGCGAGCCGGTGAGCGAGGTGCTGCCCCACTCCCTGGCCTTCAATCTCTTCCTGCACAACTCTCCTCTGCAGCCCAGCGGCTACTGCGAGGAGGAGCTCAAGATGCTGCACGAAACCCGCAAGATCATGGCTCTGCCGGAGCTGCGCCTCTCGGCCACCTGTGTGCGAGTGCCGGTGCTGCGGGCCCACTCCGAGGCGGTGAACATCGAGTTCGAGCAACCCTTCCCCGTCGAGGAGGCCAGGGCCCTGCTGGCGGAGGCACCAGGGGTGGAGTTGCTGGAGGATTTCGCCGCCAACCGCTTCCCGATGCCCACGGATGTCACCGGACGCGATCCGGTGGCGGTGGGACGCATTCGCCAGGACCTCAGCGACCCCAACGCCCTCGAGCTCTGGCTCTGTGGTGATCAGATCCGCAAGGGGGCGGCCCTCAACGCCGTGCAGATCGCCGAGTTGCTTCTGGATCCGGCCTGGCGCGAGGCCGCCACCCAGCCGGTGGGTGCCCCATCCGCTTCCACTGTCGGAGGTGCCGTTTGAGTACCACGGCTCAACTGAGCGTCGCGAGTCAACCACAACCGCCCTTCGGCCGATTGCTCACCGCGATGGTCACTCCGTTCAGCCCTGATGGGTCGGTTGACCTCGATCTGGCCGCTCGCCTGGCTGCTCACCTGGTGGACAACGGCTCCGAAGGACTGGTGCTTTGCGGCACCACCGGTGAATCGCCCACCCTGAGCTGGCAGGAACAGCACGAGCTGTTCGAGGCGGTGAAGCGGGCCGTGGAGGGCCGAGCACTGGTGCTCGCCGGCACGGGCAGCAACTGCACGGCCGAGGCGATCGAAGCGATCGGGCGGGCGGCCGAGGAAGGCGCCGACGGGGCCCTGGTGGTGGTCCCTTATTACAACAAGCCGCCCCAGGATGGGCTGGAAGCCCATTTCCGTGCAATCGCCCAGGCGGCCCCAGGCCTACCGGTGATGCTCTACAACATCCCCGGCCGCACCGGCTGCAGCCTTGAGCCCCGCACCACGGCCCGCCTGCTCGACCTCCCCAACGTGGTGAGCTACAAGGCCGCCAGTGGCAGCACCGATGAAGTCAGCCAGCTGCGGCTGCTCTGCGGCGACCGGCTGGCGATCTACAGCGGCGACGATGCCCTGACCCTGCCGATGCTGGCGGTGGGTGCTGTCGGCGTGGTGAGCGTGGCCAGCCATCTGGTGGGGCGCGAGATCCAGCGCATGATTTCGTCCTTCTTCGCCGGTGAGCTGGCTGCGGCTCTGGCCCTGCACGAACGCCTGCTGCCCCTCTGCCGGGCCCTGTTCGCCACCACCAATCCCATTCCCGTCAAAGCCGCCCTTGAACTGGAGGGCTGGCCCGTGGGGTCCCCCCGTCTTCCGCTGGTCTCCGCCGACAGCGACGTCCGTGCCCGATTGACCTCCGCCCTGGCTGCCCTGCGTCCCACCTGACGCCATGGCTTAGCTCCAGCGCAGTGCGGCCTGGAGTTCTCGCAACAGCAACACCCTGATCCCGTCCATCTGTTCTGCAACCCTTCGTTCCACAACCCATGAGCTCAAGCAACAACAAGACCTCCCCCGCCAACAAACAGCCGGCCCTGCGGGTGATTCCCCTCGGCGGGCTTCATGAGATCGGCAAGAACACCTGTGTTTTTGAGTACGGCGATGAGCTGATGCTGGTGGATGCCGGCCTGGCCTTCCCCAGCGATGGCATGCACGGCGTCAACGTGGTGCTGCCCGACACCAGCTATCTGCGTGAAAACCAGAAGCGCATCCGCGGCATGATCGTGACCCATGGTCATGAAGATCACATCGGTGGCATTCCCCACCACCTCAAGAACTTCAACATTCCCGTGATCTATGGTCCGCGGCTGGCCATGTCGATGCTTCAGGGGAAGATGGAGGAGGCTGCCGTCACCGATCGCACCGTGATCCAGACGGTGAGCCCCCGGGATGTGGTCAAGGTGGGGCAGCACTTCCAGGTGGAGTTCATCCGTAACACCCACTCGATCGCCGACAGCTTCAGCCTGGCGATCACCACCCCTGTGGGAGTGGTGATCTTCACCGGCGATTTCAAGTTTGATCACACCCCTGTCGATGGCGAATACTTCGACATCCAGCGGATGGCCCACTACGGCGAGCAGGGCGTGCTCTGCCTGTTCAGTGATTCCACCAATGCCGAGGTGCCCGGATTCACCCCGCCCGAGCGGTCGGTGTTCCCCAATCTCGATCGTCACTTCGCCAATTCCGAAGGCCGGGTGATCGTCACCACGTTTGCCAGTTCCGTCCACCGGGTTTCGATGATCCTGGAGCTGGCGATGAAGCATGGTCGCAAGGTGGGCCTGCTGGGCCGCTCAATGCTCAACGTGATCGCCAAGGCGCGCGAGCTTGGCTACATCCGTTGCCCCGATGAGCTGTTTGTGCCGATCAAGCAGATTCGCGATCTTCCCGATCGTGAAACGCTTCTGCTGATGACCGGCAGCCAGGGTGAACCGCTCGCCGCCCTCAGCCGCATTTCCCGCGGAGAGCACCCCCAGGTTCAGGTGAAGTCCACCGATACGATCATCTTTTCCGCCAGCCCGATCCCCGGTAACACCATTTCGGTGGTGAACACCATCGACCGGCTGATGATGATGGGGGCCAAGGTGGTCTACGGCAAGGGTGAAGGCATCCACGTGTCGGGTCATGGCTGTCAGGAAGACCACAAGCTGATGCTTGCGCTCACCCGGCCCAAGTTCTTCGTGCCTGTCCACGGGGAGCACCGCATGCTCGTGTGCCACTCGCGCACGGCCCAGTCGATGGGGATTCCCGCCGACAACATGCTGATCATCGACAACGGCGATGTGGTGGAGCTCACCCCCACGACCATTCACAAGGGGGATCCGGTCAAGGCCGGCATCGAACTGCTGGATGCCTCTCGCAACGGCATCGTCGACAACCGCGTGCTCAAGGAACGTCAGCAGCTGGCCGAAGACGGCGTGATCACCCTGCTGACCGTGATCAGCACCGATGGCGTGATGGGCGCCCCGCCGAGGGTCAACCTGCGCGGTGTGGTCACCACCGCTGATGCCCGCCGGCTCTCGGTCTGGGCCGAGCGGGAGATCGGCTGGGTTCTGGAGAACCGCTGGAATCAGCTGGCCCGCAACACCGGTGGCACGGCCCCCGAGGTCGATTGGGTGGGCGTTCAGAGGGAGATTGAGGTGGGCCTTCAGCGCCGCTTGCGGCGCGAACTGCAGGTGGAGCCCTTGATCATCTGCCTGGTGCAGCCAGCTCCGGCGGGCACCCCGGCCTACAAGGGCCGTGCTGATGCCGAGCCCGACAGCCGTCCAGCCCCCCGCGGCGGTCGCCGGGACAGCTCAGGGCGTGAACCTGTGATCCGCAACCACGCTCCTGCTCCCCAGCGGGTGCAGGCCTCTGGTGCTGTCGCGGCCACGGCAACCACGCCTGTCGCCGTCATGACCCCCGTCAGCGCACCCGCCGTGCAGGCCGCAGAGGCCACGCGGGAGGAACCGGAGATGCCCGCCAACCGGGTGCGTCGTCGTCGCTCCACCGCCGCCAGCTGAACGGCAGCGGGCTGGGCGGCCCGGTTGCCGCTCAGCCCAGCACCACCCGCAGCAGACCCTTGGCCAGCTCAGCCTCCTCCTCTGGGCTGAAGCGCCGTTCGCCTGGGCCATCGCGGCCGGAGCTGGTGGGCTCGGCCAGCACTTCCACCCGCACAGCTTCCACGGCCTGGGGAGTTCCCTCCACGCTGCTCTCGTCTTCGAGGCCGCTGTCCGGAGGAGCCGGCGCCAGGCTCAGGGGGGCTGTCCCCATCGATGCCAGATCCGTGGCCCAGGGCATGGCGGCCGCCTCGCTGGGGACAGGTCGGCTCTGCTCGCAGAGCGCCAGTCCCTCGGCGGCCAGATCGTTGTATGTGCTCCCCTTGGCGGAGGTGGCCTGCACCTGGCGGTATAGCTCGCCGGCGTCTTCGGGCTGGCGCAGCCCATAGAAGTGAATGTGCCCCAGCAGCAGTTTCAGCCGCAGGCTGTGGGGATCACTGGCCTCAAGTGGTGTGGTCTCCAGCAGGTCCTGCCCCTCCTGCAGGGCCTCGGCGAAGCGCCCCTGGCTGTAGGCCAGCTCCACACTCTTGTAAGCCTGATCGAAGCCGCTGGAGGTCATCGGTTGGAGGGGGCTGAGGACGCACCGGGTTCGGCAGGGCCGGATGGATCCGCGTGCTCGCTCGGGACCGGTTGCAGCCGCAGGCTCTGCCGGTCCCAGAGGAGGCTCCTGCCTCCGGGCAATGCCAGGCTGCCAGGCCCCTGGCTCAGCGGCAACCGGCGCCGCAAGCATTCAAGGCTCCGGGCCCCCAGCCGCACCCCGGTGCTGCGCTGCAGCCAGAGATCGAGCAGCCGCTCCTGACAGCTGGCGGAGAGCTCGCTCAGCCGTTGGCGGTGCAGTCCTGGTCCCAGCTCAGGCTGGCCTGCAGCCGGGGGGGCAGCCGGCGCCTGCAGGGCCGTGAGGGCCAGCAGGGCCAGCTCCTCGGTGAGGCCCTCGCTGGCTTCCAAACGTTCGGCCGTGGCGCTCAGACGACGCCAGGCCCCGGGATGGAGCTCCTCGAGCACCGGCAGCACCTCCTGGCGCAGCCGGTTGCGGCTGAAGCGGAGATCGGTGTTACTGGGATCCAGCCACAGGGGCAGGTGCTGCTGCTCACAGAAGGCTGCGGTCTCGGCTCGGGAGAAGCCGAGCAGGGGACGCACCAACTCGATGGTGCCGCTGAGGGGACGGCGTGCGCGCAGGCTGCTCAGTCCCCGCAGCCCGCAACCCCTGGCCAGGTTGAACAACAGGGTCTCCGCCCGGTCACTGCCGGTATGGCCAGTCACGACGCGGGGGCAGTCCAGGCTCAGGGCCTGCCGGAGCAACCGCTCGTAGCGCCAGCGGCGCCCAGCCTCCTCATGGCCGGCGGCGGGGGCGGCTGGCCCAGCTGGGGCGTTCTCCATCCACATCCGCAGGCCCAGGCCGCCGGCCCAGGCCGCCAGCTCAGCGGCCTGATCGGCGGCTTCCTCTCGCCAGCCGTGGTTGCCGTGCCAGAGGTGCAGCTCCCAGTCGTGCAGGCGTCGCAGCTCCAGCAGCAGGGCCGTCAGGGCCATCGAGTCCTGGCCACCGGAGATGGCCAGCAGCAGGCGGCTCCCCCGGGGCAGGAGCTGGGGGTCCGCCAGCAGTCGCCGGTGCAGCCGGTGCTGCAGGGGACCCCATGGGAGAATCGCTGCCATCTGCCCCGCTCGCCGATGTCGCGCCTCACCAGCCTGCCCGCCCCCCTGCAAGCGGCGCTGCACTCCCGGCGGCTGTTGAAGGTGATCGCCGGCTTGCGCAACTTCGAGGCGGCCAGCGTGGAGAGGATCAGCCGGGCCGCCGGAGCCGGTGGTGCCGACCTGCTCGATGTGGCCTGCGATCCCGATCTCGTGCGCCTGGCTGCCGCGGCCTCCGGCCTGCCGGTCTGCGTCTCGGCCGTCGATCCGGAGCTGTTCCCCGCCGCCGTGGCCGCTGGCGCCGCGATGGTGGAGATCGGCAATTTTGATTCGTTCTACCCCGAAGGTCGGATTTTCGGCGCCGAGGAGGTGCTCGCCCTGACCCGTCGCACCCGGGAGCTGCTGCCGGAGGTGGTGCTCTCGGTCACGGTGCCCCATGGGCTCCCCCTTGATCAACAGCAGCAGCTGGCCAGTGATCTGGCCGCCGCCGGCGCCGATCTGATCCAGACCGAAGGCGGCACCAGCGCCCGTCCCTTCAGTCCCGGGGTCCTTGGCCTGATCGAGAAGGCAGCGCCCACCCTGGCGGCGGCCCACGCCATCAGCCGGGCGGTGGAGTTGCCGGTGCTCTGTGCCTCCGGACTGTCCGCCGTCACCCTGCCCATGGCCATCGCTGCCGGTGCCCATGGGGTGGGTGTGGGCTCGGCCGTGAACCGGCTTGATGATGAGCTCGCCATGGTGGCGGTGGTGCGCGGCCTGCGTGAGTCCCTGGCCCCGGCGCGGGTGTCGGTCAGCTGAGGACCCCGCCTGCTTGTGACGGTTCAGCACCCCTGACTTGGCCAAGTCAGGGGGCTTTGATTAGCGTGAGTCTGACGCCGTGATTTTTGATATGGGCCCGTTCCTCTGGCTCCTGCAATGGCCCATCCGGGCTCTTGTGCTGTTGTTCGTGGGAATCTTGCCCCTCGGAGTCGAATTCAGCAGTTTTGGCACCGCCCTGCTTTCAGCAGCGGTGATCGGCCTGCTGGGAACGCTGCTGATCTGGCCGTTGAGGCTGGTGCTGGCACTGCCCTGGGCCCTCACCAGCCTGGGCGGCATGGTGACACCGATCACCGCTGTCTACAACTGGGTGATCACGATCGTGCTGTTTGCCCTGGCGGCCTGGTTGATCCAGGGCTTCCGGCTCAAGAACGGTCTGATCAGCGCGGCCCTCGGTGCCATCGTTTACAGCGTGCTCAGCACCTTGATCCTGGGCTGGCTTGGCCTTGATGTGAGCTTCACCCGGGTGTCGTCCGCTCTCTCCGCGGCAGTCGGCGTGGGCTGAGTGATCTGAGGGCCTGCCGGAGCTGGTTAGTTGCCGCGGTTGATTCGGTTTGCCGAGCGTGTACAGGCGGACACAAGCCGCGGCTGATTCCTAGAATCAATCCTGTCTTCATCCAGGGGCCACCTGGAACCAGAGGCAATGGCGCGCTTCGAGCTCCAGGCTCCCTACGAGCCCAAGGGCGACCAACCAACGGCCATCGAAGCCCTGGTGGACGGTGTTGATGGGGGTGAGCGCTACCAGACCCTGCTGGGGGCCACGGGCACCGGCAAAACCTTCACCATTGCCAACGTGATCGCCCGCACCGGCCGTCCGGCCCTGGTGCTGGCCCACAACAAGACTCTCGCGGCCCAGCTCTGCAATGAGTTGCGGGAGTTCTTCCCTAACAATGCTGTCGAATATTTCATCTCCTACTACGACTACTACCAGCCGGAGGCCTATGTTCCGGTCTCCGATACCTACATCGCCAAGACGGCTTCGATCAACGAAGAGATCGACATGCTGCGGCACTCCGCCACCCGTTCGTTATTCGAGCGCCAGGATGTGATCGTTGTGGCTTCGATCAGTTGCATCTATGGCCTGGGTATTCCCTCGGAATACCTCAAGGCTGCGGTGCGCTTTCAGGTGGGTGATCCTCTTAACCTGCGCGGTTCCCTGCGCGAGCTGGTGAACAACCAGTATTCCCGCAACGATATAGAAGTCGGGCGCGGTCGCTTCCGGGTGAAGGGAGATGTGCTCGAGATCGGCCCCGCCTACGAAGACCGGCTGGTGCGCATCGAGCTCTTTGGCGATGAAGTGGAGGCGATTCGCTATGTCGATCCCACAACCGGCGAAATCCTGCAGAGCTTGGAAAATATAAATATCTATCCTGCCAAGCACTTCGTGACCCCCAAGGACAGGCTCGATTCAGCGATCGCGGCGATCCGCGAGGAACTGAACCAGCGCCTGGAGCACCTTCAGGGCCAGGGCCGCCTGCTGGAGGCCCAGCGGCTGGAGCAGCGCACCATCTACGACCTGGAAATGTTGCAGCAGGTGGGCTACTGCAATGGCGTCGAGAACTACGCCCGCCACCTGGCGGGCCGCCAGGCCGGTACACCGCCCGAGTGCCTGATCGACTATTTCCCCGACGACTGGTTGCTGGTGGTGGATGAGAGCCACGTCACCTGCTCCCAGCTCCATGCGATGTACAACGGCGACCAGGCCCGCAAGCAGGTGCTGGTGGAGCATGGGTTCCGGCTGCCCAGTGCCGCCGACAACCGTCCGCTCAAGGCCGAGGAGTTCTGGTCGAAGGCCCGCCAGACCATCTTCGTGTCAGCTACGCCCGGGACATGGGAAATGGAGCAGAGCCACGGCCATGTGGCCCAGCAGGTGATCCGCCCCACCGGTGTGCTTGATCCGGTGGTGGAGGTGCGCCCCACCGAGGGCCAGGTGGATGACCTGCTCGGTGAAATCCGGCTGCGGGCGGAGCGGGATGAGCGCACGCTGATCACCACCCTCACCAAGCGGATGGCCGAAGACCTCACCGATTACCTGGCTGAAAATGGCGTACGGGTGCGCTATCTGCACTCGGAGATCCATTCGATCGAGCGGATCGAAATCATCCAGGATCTGCGCAACGGCGACTTTGATGCCCTGGTGGGGGTGAATTTGCTGCGGGAAGGTCTGGATCTGCCGGAGGTGTCCCTGGTGGCGATTCTTGATGCCGACAAGGAGGGATTCCTGCGGGCGGAGCGCTCCTTGATCCAGACCATCGGTCGGGCGGCCCGTCATGTGGACGGGATGGCCCTGCTCTATGCCGATAACCTCACCGACTCGATGGCCCGTGCCATCTCCGAAACCGAACGGCGCCGGGCGATTCAGCAGACCTATAACGAGACCCACGGCATCACCCCCAGCCCGGCCGGCAAGCGCGCCGGCAATGCCATTCTCAGCTTCCTGGAAGTGTCCAGACGAGCGCAGGATGATGGGCCGCAACCCGAGGCTGAGCAGGCCTCATTCGCGATGGTGCCCCTCGATGCCCTGCCGGAGCTGATCCTGGAGCTGGAGGACAAGATGAAAGCAGCCGCCAAGAACCTGGAGTTCGAAGAGGCCGCCAACCTGCGCGATCGCATCAAGAAGCTGCGTCAGAAGCTGGTGGGGAGGGCATGAGGGTGAGGTCTTCGGGCTGCCAGCTCTTTGAGCATCCTTGAAGCTCAGCGTCCGGCGGCCTTGAGCACGGTTTTGATCGTCTTGAACAGGATCAGCAGATCCAGCCAGACACTGCTGTTGCGCAGGTAGTAGAGGTCGTAGCTCAGCTTCAGTTCAGCGTCCTCCATGGTGGAGCTGTAAGGCATATTCACCTGGGCCCAGCCGCTCAGGCCTGGCCGGATCCAGTGCCGCAGCCGGTAGTTGGGAATGCGCCGCTCCAGGTCCGTCTCCAGCTCGGGGCGCTCCGGCCTCGGGCCGATCAGGCTCATCTCCCCCCGCAGCACATTGATCAGCTGGGGCAGCTCATCGAGGCGGGTGCGCCGCAGCCACTGGCCCACCGGCGTGATGCGTCCGTCGTTCGGTCCCGACCAGATCGCTTCCCCCTCGTCCTCCGCATCGGGGACCATCGTGCGCAGTTTGATCACCTCGAAGCGCTTCCCCTGCAGGCCCGTGCGCCACTGTCGGTAGAGCACCGGCCCCCCGTCGGTCAGGCGGATCAGCACCGCCACCAAAGCGAGCACCGGGGCGCAGAGCACCAGCAGCAACAGGCTCACCACTACATCGGCATAGCGTTTGAGCTGGCGCTCGATACCGCTACTGCGCTGATCGCTGCGATCGGAGAACAGCAGCCACCGATCCACCACCCAGCGGGGCGGGATCCGCTGCAGCTCCTGCTCGGCCGCCAGGGCCAGGGAGGTGATGGGTCGGTCCTCCCCCATGGCCCAGACGCAGGTGTCGAGCCCGTCGGGCTGGTTGAGAACCCCCTGGCTGAGAGCAAGGCCACTGCTCTCGTTGCCCGGCTGCCCAGCCACCAGCTGGGTCATGTCCTGGCTGAACGCATGGATGGGGGGAGCCTTGATCGCACCGATCCGTTCCCATTCGCTGCGGATCGCCTCCTGTTCCCCGGGGAGGCTGACGATCTCCCACTGGTCCTGGCGGGTGGCGTGGGCCAGCTGGCGCAACAGCAGCCGCACCCCACCACTCCAGAGCGCCGCCAGGGCGAACAGGGGCAGCAGGCTGCCGCGGTGCAGCAGGGTCACATCGGGGGCCGTGCGCAACAGCCAGCCCAGCACGGCACCGCTGGCCGTGCTGGCCGCACTGGTGATCGCCAGGCGCACCACCAGCTGGCTCCAGCGCAGACGCCGCATCTTGACCAGGGTGAACGATCCGAACAGCCAGCCAAGGCTGAGATAGATCGCCACCAGCATCACCAGCAGGGGCAGTTGATTCTCGAGAAAGCCATCCCGCTCCCGGTCGATCCAGGCCGCCAGCAGGCCGACGCCGAGGGCATCGAGTCCCGCGGCCAGGGCCAGCCAGCGGCGGTGGCGGAGCCAGTGCACTAGGCCATGGCCTCCACGGCAGCGGCGGGGCTGCCGCCCAGCTGGAAGCAGGCATGAACCGCCTGCAGGGCCCTGATCCCATCGGCTTCGGCCACCACACAGCTGGTGCGGATCTCGCTGGTGGCGATCATCTCGATGTTCACCCCGGCCTCCGACAAGGCCCGGAACATGCGGGCGGCAGTGCCGGGGGTGCAGGGCATGCCGGCGCCCACGGCGCTGACCCGGGCGATGGCCAGGCCTTCCTCGAAGCGTGCCTCCGGCCAGGGGGCAAGCACCGGTTGCAGGGCCTGGCGGGCTCGGTTGAGGTCGTCGCGGCGCAGGGTGAAGCTCATGTCACGTCTGAGCTGGGGGGGGGAGCCATGGGTGCGCTCCGACTGGACGATGGTGTCGAGGCTGATGCCGGCATCGGCCAGGGCGCGGCAGACGGCGGCGGCGGTGCCGGGACGATCGGGCACCTGGCGGACCACCACCTGGGCCTGGTCGCGGTCGAGGGCCACCCCGCGCACGGCCGGATCATTCACGTTGCAGGGGAGCGGGTTCTGGTGCAGTTGGTGCTCCTGCAGTTCGAACACCTCGGCGGCGGCGCGCAGGGCCCGAGCTCCCTGGCTTCCCTCCACCAGGCAGCTCACCTTCACTTCGCTGGTGGCGATCATGCGCAGGTTGATGCCGTAGCGGGCCAAGGTGTCGAACAGGCGCGCGGCGATGCCGGGCCGCCCCATGATGCCGGCCCCGGAAATGCTGAGTTTGGCCAGCCCCGCCTGGGTGCTCAGGGCGCTGTCCTCCACCCCAAGCGTCTGCAGAAGGCCCCGGCAGACCTCCCGGGCGCCGTCCAGCTGGCTTTCCGAGAGGGTGAAGGCGATGTCGTTGCTGGCGCCGACGTGGGTGGCCTGCACGATCAGATCCACATTCAGCTGGGCTGCGGAGAGGGCCTCGAACAGCAGGGCGGCCACCCCGGGGTGGTCGGGCACCCGGGTGAGGGCCAGCACCGCCTGCTGGCTCTCCAGATCCGCCCCGTCCACCGGGCGGCCCAGTTCCAGTCCCTCGCTGCCGATCGGCCGGGGCATGCCGCTGGTGAGCCGAGTGCCGGGCGCATCGCTCCAGCTGGAGCGCACCACCAGGGGCACGCCGTAGTTGCGGGCGATTTCGACGGCACGAGGATGCAGCACCGCTGCACCGAGGCTGGCCAGCTCCAGCATCTCGTTGCAGCTCACCTCCTCCATCAGCTGGGCATCGCTCACCTGGCGCGGGTCGGTGGTGAGCACCCCGGGCACATCGGTGAAGATCTCGCAGACGTCGGCCCCCAGGGCGGCGGCGAGGGCCACGGCGGAGGTGTCGGAGCCGCCTCGGCCCAGGGTGGTGATCTCGGGCGTGCCGGCGCTGCCGCTGCTGGTGCCCTGGAAGCCGGCCACCACCACCACCTGGCCATCCTCGAGCCGTTTGCGCAGCCGCTCGGTGCGCACCTCGAGGATGCGGGCGCGGCCGTGGGCTGATTCGGTCACGATGCCCACCTGGGGCCCCGTCATCGAGACGGCCGGCACGCCGAGGCTGTGCAGGGCCATGGCCAGTAGGGCGATCGACACCTGCTCGCCCGTGGCCAGCAGCATGTCCATCTCTCGCTGGGGAGGCTCAGGGCAGAGCGCCCGCGCCAGGGAGGTGAGCTCATCGGTGGTGTGGCCCATCGCCGAAACCACGATCACCAGGTCGTGGCCCTGCTCCCGGCTGGCGGCGATCCGCCGCGCCACCGCCTGGATCCGCTCCACGCTGCCCACGGAGGTTCCCCCGAATTTCTGAACCAGCAGGGCCATTCCGCTCGGGAGATGTGATGGGATGCCGCGATTATCGGGCGGTGGCCAGCAGCAGCCCATCGCGGAAGGCCTCACCGGCCTCGGTGCCCCGTTTGAGGGCGGCCTCCACTTCCAGCACCTGGGCCAGCAGGGTGAGCAGGCGGGACGGGGTCCGCCCGCGGATCTGCCGGCGCATCACGTAAATCCGCTTGGGGTTGCCGATGCCGGCCGCCTTGGCGATCACGGCCACGTCCTGCTCACCCCGGCTCTCCAGCAGGCAGACCCACAGCCAGCCCCGGACCTGGCTGGTGAGCGAGGCCACCAGCCGCAGGGCCGGCTCCCCCGCCTGCAGCAGGTCGTCGACCAGGGCGATGGCCGCACCGGCGTTCCCCTCAAGCAGGGCATCTCCCACGGCCAGGGCAGTGGTGCTGTGGCCGCCCACCAGCTCCCTCACCGCCGCCACCTGAACCGGTGCCTCGCCGCTGTAGAGCGCCAGCTTCTCCAGCTCGCTGCTCAACCGGGCACTGTCGCTGCCGATCGCCTCCGCCAGGGCTTCGGCGGCCCCCGCCGCCAGGGTCACCCCCAGCTCCCGCGCCGTGCGCGCCACCAGCTCCACAAGGCCGGCCCCATCCCAGGCCGATGGCAGCTGAAAACTCGTTTCCATGGCCCGCTGCCTCAGGGCCTTGGTGGTGCGCAGGCGCGCATCGGGTTTGCCGCTGCTCACCAGCACCAGGTGGCAGCTCTCGGGAATCAGGTCCAGGCAGGCGTCCAGCTGGCTGGCCAGCTCGGCCGAGCAAGTGCTGGTGAAGGGACTGCGCTGCAGCAGCACCAGCCGGGAACCGCCGCCGAAGGGCGGCGTGCGGGCCTCACTCAGGGCCTGCGAAGCCTGGGCGGCTTCGGAGCCGTCAAGACGGGTGAGGTTGATGCTGTGCCAGGCCGGATCCACTTCCCTGTTGATCAGGTCTTCGATCGCCCGGGTCCTGGCGGCCTCGTCGTCACCCCAGTAGAGATGGATGGGCATGGGGCGGCCTGGCTTGGATCTGGATCATCCGATCTTCAGTGAAAGTGTGAGGCGCATCCGCCAGTGGCTGGGCCCCACCGATCTGGATCCGGTGCAGCAGGAGGTGCTTGAGCGCCTGGTGCACAGCAGCGGTGATCTGGCCATCGCGGCCGACCTGCGCTTCAGCGCCGGGGCCTGCGCCCGGGGACTGCAGGCCCTGGCCGCCGGATCGGTGATCCTCACCGACACGGCCATGGCGGCTGCGGCCGTCACACCGATGAGCCGGCGCACCTTCGCCAACCCGGTGCGCAGCATCCTCGAATGGGCGCCGGCCGTTGCGCTGCCGGGCGGCACGCGCACGGCCGAGGGCATGGCGGCGGCCCTGGCGGCCTGTCCCGGGGCGGTGGTGCTGATCGGCAGTGCCCCCACCGCTCTGGAGCGCCTGCTCGATCAGCCCGGCGGTGCCAGCCAACCGGCCCTGGTGATCGGCATGCCGGTGGGCTTCGTGGGGGTGGCGGAGAGCAAGCGACGGCTGGCCGCCAGTGATCTGCCCCAGATCCGGCTCGAGGGCAGCAAGGGCGGCGCCGGCCTGGTGGGAGCCACCTGCAATGCCCTGCTGCGCCGGGCCTGGCTGAATCAGGCGGCGGCCTGAAGTCCCACCGCCACATGGCTGTTGGCCTCGATCCGTCCGAGCACCTGGCGGGCCCGCTGCACCACCTGGGGCGGCACACCCGCCAGTCGGGCCGCCTCGATGCCGTAGCTGCGGCTGGCGCCACCAGGACGCACCTGATGCAGAAACAGCAGGTGATCGCCCGTTTCCTCCACCAGCACCTGGTAGTTGGCGACGCCCGGCAGCAGCGAGGCCAGTTCGTTGAGCTCGTGGTAGTGGGTGGCGAACACCGCCCGGGCCCGCAGCCCCGCTGCCAGGTGCTCCGCCACAGCCCAGGCGATCGAGAGACCATCGAAGGTGGCGGTGCCGCGGCCGATCTCATCCAGCAGCACCAGGGAGCGGTCGGTGGCGTGGTGAAGGATGTTGGCGGTCTCGGCCATCTCCACCATGAAGGTGGACTGGCCGCTGGCCAGATCATCGACGGCCCCCACGCGGGTGAAGATGCGATCGGCCAGGCCCAGGCGGGCCGATCGGGCCGGGATCCAGCTGCCGATCTGCGCCATCAGCTGCAGCAGCCCGTTCTGGCGCAGATAACAGCTCTTGCCGCTGGCATTGGGTCCCGTGAGCACCACCAGGTCGGGGTGCCCCTCCTCCCCCAGGTGCAGATCGTTGGCGCTGAACGCCTCTTCCACCAGCAGTTGCTCCACCACCGGGTGCCGTCCCGCCTCCACCTGCAGGCAGCGGCTGTGCTCGAGCTGCGGTCGGCAGTAACCCTGGCTGGCGGCCACCTCCGCCAGCGAGGCCAGGGCATCGAGGCCGGCCACGCGCCTGGCGGCCTGGCGGATCGGTCCAGCCAGCTCCCCCACCTGCTGACGCAGCTGGCTGAACAGCTCGTATTCCCGCTGGGCGGCCCGGGCCCGCAGCTGCAGGATGCGCCCTTCGCGGGCCTTCAGCTCGGGGGTGACGAAACGCTCCTCGTTGGCCAGGGTCTGGCGCCGGATCCAGTGCTCGGGCACCCGCTCGGCCCGGGCCCGGCTCACTGAAAGGAAGTAGCCGAAGCTGCGGTGAAACTGCAGCCGCAGGGCAGGGATGCCGCTGCGATGGCGCTCCTCCTGCTCCTGGGCCGCCAACCACTGGTCCTGATCGTCGAGGCGGTTGCGCAGCCCATCGAGGCGGTTGTCGACTCCGTCGTGGATCAGGCCCCCCTCGCTGAGGCTGAGCGGTGGTGCCACCACCAATGTGTGGCGCACCAGGGCCGCCAGCTGCGCCAGCTGCGGATCGGTCTGCTGCAGGGGGCCGAACACGGCCGCGTCCACCGACTCCAGCTGGGCGGCGAGGCGGGGCAGGCGCTCCAGTCCATCGGCAAGGGCCACCAGGTCGCGGGCGGAGGCGCTGCCGGCCCCGGCCCGGCCCGCCAGGCGCTCCAGATCGCCCATGGGCCGCAGCAACCGCCGCAGGGCCAGCCGCAGGGGCCGTTGCTGCACCAGCACAGCGATGCCCTCCTGACGACCCTCGATCGCCTTGAGGTCCATCAGGGGGGCCTCCAGCCAGCGGCGCAGGGCCCGGGCGCCCATGGCGGTCATGGTCCGATCCAGGGCCCAGAGCAGCGAACCCTGAAACTGGCCGTCCCGCTGGGTCTGGGTGATCTCCAGGTTGCGGCGGGTCTGGGCGTCGAGCACCAGCTGATCGCCGCGCTGCTGGAGGGTGGGCCGATCCAGGGGGATGCGGCTGGTGCTGGCAACGGCGGTGGCGGCAGCTGGCTCGTCGGTGGCCGGCTGGGTGTCATCGAGGTAGCGCACCAGGCCGCCGGCGGCCCTCAGGGCCAGGGGCGCCTCGCCCAGGCCGAGGCCCTCGAGGCTGGCCAGCTCGAAGCGCTCCAGCAGGGTGCGGCGCGCCTCAGGCAGGGTGAAGGGGGTGAGCGGCAGCGGCGTGCGGTGGATCGACTCCGGCGCCCAGGCTGGCGCGCCGGGCTCGGCGCTCGGCTCGGCGGTGGGCCAGAGCAGCTCGGCCGGCTGCAGCTGCAGCAGGTCCTGGTGCAGCTGATCGCTGCCCTGGCGCTGCATCAGCTGGAAGTCGCCGGTGCTCACATCGGCCACTGCCAGACCCCACTGGCCCTGCTCCAGCACCACGGCCGCCAGCCAGTTGTTGCGGCGTGCCGCCAGCATCCCCTCCTCCAGCACGGTGCCGGGGGTGAGAACGCGGGTGATCCCCCGCCTGAGCAGGGCGCCCGGTGCCGGCGTGCTCTCCAGCTGGTCGCAGAGGGCCACGGCGAGGCCGCGTCGCACCAGTTCGCCGCAGTAGCGCTCGGCGGCGTGGTGGGGGATGCCGGCCATCGGCACCCGTCCGATCCGTTTGCCCCCCTCCTTGCCGGTGAGGGTGAGCTCCAGCAGCCGCGACACCCGGATGGCGTCCTCGAAGAAGCACTCGTAGAAGTCGCCGAGGCGGTAGAGCAGCACCCGCTCGGGATGGGCTGCCTTCAGCTCCACGTAGTGGCGCAGCACCGGCGGCAGCGCCTCGGGATCCACCAGGCTGTGGTGGTGCCAGGGGGGCAGCGCGTCGGCGGGGTCCCCGGACTCCCCGGACTCAGCCGACTCCTCGGACTCGGCGACCGGCTCTGTTCTTTCGGCTTTGGGATCGGCTGCTCTGGCCAGGCGCCGGCGGGGGCGGGCGGCGGCCTCGGCGATCAGTGCTTCGTCGTCCAGCTCGGTTCCGGTCTGGCTGGCGTCAGTTGAGTTGCGCCTGGACCCTTCGGAACCATGGCCCCCTTGAGCCTCGGAGGGGCCGAACAGGCTCCCCTGGACCGCCGCAGAGGCAATCAGCGACAACTGCTTCTGGGCTTCCCCCGCCACGCTTCGCCCGCACCAGAGCGCGATCGTAGGTGGCTCGGCATGGACCCTTGAGGAAGTCGCGCAGGGCCTTGGGGTGACGGCCCCTCCCGACAAGTTGTGAAGGATCGCGAGCCGCCTTCTGGACCGGCCGAAACGGCGTGAAACAATCGATGCTCAGCACGCAAAGGCCACTGCCGGACCCATGCAGATCCTCAACACCCTCACCGTTCTGGCCCTGGTGGTGATGTCGTTTGCCCTCGTGGTCGCGGTTCCCGTGCTCTATGCCAGCAACGACGACAGTGGTCGCTCCAACCGGCTGATCCTGCTGGGCGGTGCCGCCTGGGTGGCCCTGGTGCTGCTCAACTGGGGCATGAGCTATTTCGTAGTCTGAGCCGGCCCGCCGCACCAGGCCCTTGGCCGTTTTCGAAGGACGCTTCACCGACGTCAGTGGCTTGCGCATCGGCATCGTGGTCGGTCGTTTTAACGATCTCGTCACGGCCAAGCTTCTCAGCGCCTGCCTGGATGCCCTGTCCCGCCACGGCATCGATACCAGCCCGAGCAGCGAGCAGCTGGACCTGGCCTGGGTGCCCGGCAGTTTCGAGATTCCGCTGGTCGCCCAACGCCTGGCCGCGTCTGGCCGCTATCAGGTTCTGATCACCCTGGGCGCCGTGATCAAGGGGGATACCCCTCATTTCGACTACGTCTGCGCCGAGGTCAGCAAGGGCGTGGCCGCCGTCGCCCGCGAAACCGGTGTGCCGGTGATCTTCGGCGTGCTCACCACCGACACCCTGCAGCAGGCGCTGGAGAGGGCCGGCATCAAGAGCAACCTCGGCTGGAGCTATGCCCTTCAAGCCCTTGAAATGGGGAGTTTGATGGCGACGCTGCCGGGGTGAGGACCAGGATTCAGCTATTTCATGCTGACAGTCTTGTAAATTTCTATCATGTCTTGGCCGAATCGACGCAGGCTGTAATCCTTTGCCCTGGTCAATCCTTTTTGAGAAAGGCTGAATCCAATTTCCGGGTTGCGAAGCACATCTAGAAGACGATCCCGCAATTCCTCAACGCTTGTGGAATCTTCAATGAATAGAGCTGCATTGCCACAAGACTCTCTACACGCCTCGATTGAAGAGGAAATTACGGGGCACCCGAGTGCCATGGCTTCCAGAGGGGGAAGCCCCCACCCTTCCACCAGCGAAGGGAAGATCAGCGCCATTGATTGCCGGATGTACGACTCCAGTAACCCCCGTGAGGCAGATCCAATCCATTCGATTCCGTCACTTTTCGAAGCAATCATGTAGTCGCATAGACTATCGGATAGCCAGCCGTTCTTCCCTACGATCATGAATCTGAGATTGGGGTAAATAGAGCGAATTTCCTTGAACGCCGCAATAGACGTGCTATGATTCTTTTTCGGCTCAATACTCCCCACTTGAATAATGTAGACATCTTTGCCTGATTGAAGGCGATGGTAGAGATTTTCTCGAATGGCAGTGCATTCATGGCTGCTTCTTTGTGCCGAGGGTTCTATTAGGACCGCTTGAGGCGCAATCCATAGCTTGCTGGAAACACTATTACCGAAGATATCAAGAAGTGCATTCGCCGTGTACTTGCTGATGGCATGGACTGCGGCTGATTTGGTCACGACTTGGTTGAGCAGACGATAAAAAGTATCGGGATTGTCAAGGCATAGCTCAGGGTGCGAAAGTGGAATCAGATCATGAACTGTAGTGACAGTTGGAATATTGCTGGCGATGAGAGGAAATGGCAATGGATTGTGGAAGACCGTATCCACTTGAGAGTGTTGATTGGCCTTGTGTCTTTCTGGAATCCTGATGACAGTAAACACGCCCCTCGACAAGAATTGCTCTTTCGCTAGAGCGAATACTTGATTGGCTGCAAGGAATCGCCCGATGGGCAATCCCTTCCCTCCTGGGATACGTGTAGCTGCAAGCGAAAAAAGTGAGTCGTGCTCCTGGCTCGATATCTCCTGTAGTCTTCGCGAACGAAATCGCCATGGAGGTAATGCTGATAGTCTCGCTTTCAGCTTGAGCTTGATCTTTCCGACAGGGCTTATCTCCTTGAAGATTGAAAAGAGGCTCGATCCTGCCAGATCACTGCCTTTCGCATCAGCTCTGGATCCTTCAAGAACAATATCGACAGCCTGACGTTCACGTCGGAGGGCGGTGATCAGCGATCGGCTGAAGTACTTGATGCCACTCCCCTTGGGCAGAAAGGCCTCGACAGAATTGATTGCTATTCGCATGGATGAGTGGGTGGAGCTGGCATCTTTACTGGGGCTGCAGGCTTGGAACTCGTTTGTCAACGGCTTTCAAGTACTAGACCAAAAATGGAAGATGCCGTCTTTCCTTGTTAATCATCCATAGAGAAAGTAGAAGACCGCCGACATTGATCAGAATTCCAAAAGCGACTGATTGCCAAGGCAGATGACCCTCAAGCACAGAATCACGCAGGGGAGCGAGAATCTGATATAGAGGATTTACCCTGGCTGTCCACATCAAGGGACCCAGCCTATTGCTTTCATAAAGAATTGGTGAAAGCAGAAAGACCAGTTGAAGCGCAACTGGCACTAACTGATAGAAGTCACGATACCTTGCGCCGAGAAGGCAGATTACTAGTGGTGCCCAGTAAAGGAAGGCTAACAGATTGAGAAGTGGTAGCCAGCCCACGGCGAGTAAGTTGATGATCAGGGAGTGCTGAAAAAAGGATAATGCAGTAATTACAAGTATAAATGACTGCAAAAACGTCTGCACCTGGAAGGCCCATTCTTCCAGCGTATAGAACACAGGGTGAATGTTTGTGTTATGCAAGTTGGTAGCATTATGTTCAAAGAGTAGTGGGGCAGAGCCGATCGCCGACGAGATCCCATTCCAGATGGTCAGACCTGTACCAAGAAAAACCACGTAAACGGAGAAATCCTCAACTTTGAAAACTGTTCCATAAACGAAGGCAAGTGCGCCGATTGAGAACAGGTTGGAAAGACCGAGCCAGAAGCTGCCGAAAACAGTTCGAGCGAATCGAGCACGGGTACGTGATGAGGCTGTAAACCACCAGGCTCTTCGTGACTGCCAAGCATATCTTAGCGTATTATTAATGCTGGGCATGGTAATAGTCCAGAGCTTCATCAAGATGGCTGTCGCAGACGATGCGCCCCTGGTCAAATACAAGACCTCTCAAGCAGAACTGACGCAGCAGTTGATCGGAGTGGGAGGCGAGGATCAGGGTTCCGGCTGAGGCGATGAAGTTTTGCATGCGCTGTTCTGCTTTCTCGAAGAAGCTGCTATCCCCTGCCCCAAATCCCTCGTCGAGGGCCAGGCAGTCATGCCGAGTTCCCGTGAGAAGCGAAAACAGCAATCGAGCTGCCATCCCATCGCTGTAGCTTTTTACGGGAAGATGAATGAAATCCCCTAGCCCAGAAAACTCCACCACGTCCTCAAAGAACTCCTGAAATCCTCGGAGATGTCCGTTGATCAGTAGATAGTGGGCTTTCATGGCTTGCAGACCGCTGAGCTCCTTGCTGGTGATGAAACTCTTTTGAATCATTGGATGAACATCAATGTGCGTCCGAATTTCTCCTGATGTGGGCTGGTAGATACCGCTGACCAGTTTCAGAAAGGTTGTTTTTCCGGCGCCATTGTGTCCGATCAGAGCCAGGCGCTCTCCATAACCAATTTTGCAGCTCACGCCACGCAGAGCCTCAATCTCAGCTCCTGAACCCAACCGCCTGAGGTTCCCGCCGGTTACCGAGCGGAGCAGCACTGATTTAAGGCTGCGCATTTCACTAGTGAAGACCGGGATGCGAAGCCAGACGTCGTGGAATTCAATCGCTGGGTTGTTCGCTGGATCAAGAGACTCAGCTAGAGACCGATGGCGGAGATGATTTCCGATTGCTGCGTCCTGAGACTCAGCGCTCCGGCCAAGTGGTAACCCCTTTCCGACAGCTGTGTCCATACCGTGTTGCTCTGGGCGAGGCGCATCAGGGCGTCCCTGAATTGAAGGCCACCGTCATCGAGGCTGAACAATAGAGACGTGTCCCTGTGCAGCTCTTCATGGACGGGGATCCGGCTGATCAGGGTTGGGAGACCCTCAGCCTTGGCTTCCAACACAGGGTAGTCGAAGCCCTCCATGCGACTGGCCGACACAAGGGCCAGTGATCTTCGCAATAGAGCGATCAATGCCGGCGCATCGAGGGCCTCGACCAGCTCCAGTCGCTCTGGGCTGGTCAGGGCTTTGCCCAGGGCCCGCAGCTCTGCTGTCTGCCTGCCTCGGCGCCCAACCACTACCAAGCGACCCGGCCAGTCAGGATGCAGCTCCAGCCACTCACTGAACCATCGCACGACGGCGGCCACGTTCTTGTTGGCATCGTGCCGTGCCAGCATCACCAGGTCGTAGCTGGCCGGAGCTTTGAGGCGTGGGCGCTCCACGGCGATTCCATTGCTGATCACTTCAACTTTCCCGGCCGGGATGCCGCTGGCCACCACCTGATCGGCGACGAAGCGGCTGATGGCGATGATCCGTTGGGCGCGACGCAGGTGAACGGGTGTCCAAAGGCGATACCGCAGCCAGGCCTTATGGCTGTTCGGGACGAACAGGGGTGTGAGGTCGTGGCAGGTGATCACCTGCCTGGCATGGGGCAGGCTGAACAGATAGTCGCAGAAGGGGCTGTACACAGTTTCCACGTCTTCTGGTCTCAACCCAGCCTCGGTGAGGGCGGCTGTCACGTTGACCCCGTGTTGGCTCAGAGAGAGTCGATGGAGAAGCCGGAGACGGCGTGGGATCTGCTGGTCGTCCAGAAGTAGTTGGTCGTTGGCAACGCAGCCGGCCCCTGTCTCGCCCCTGAGTTGCAGTCGCAACCCCGGAAGGCCCGGCATCACTCGCCGGACGTAGCTGGCGAAGCCCGAATGGCCCGGACCGTAGAGCAGCAGATTGCTGATCAGGGTCATTCTG
The DNA here is from genome assembly GCA_943371515.1 of Synechococcus sp. UW140. Taxonomy (GTDB): domain Bacteria; phylum Cyanobacteriota; class Cyanobacteriia; order PCC-6307; family Cyanobiaceae; genus Regnicoccus_A. Next base: position 268,142 of record CALRVC020000001.1, read on the forward strand.
GCAGCGCTAACAGGTGACCCTTCCAGATTGCCCTGGCAAACAACGTGTCGTATCGCTGCCGCGCGGCCACCGATGCGCGGTGGTGCAGCTCTGGGTCCGATGCCAGCAGGCTGATTGCTGCCGCCAGATCCTGCCGATGTCTCAGGGGCCAGGGTGGGGGGTTTCCAAGGGACTCTCCCAGACCCCCGACCCAGGTGACACCGGATCGGGAGTGTTCCAGTGCCAGGGCCGGAACGCCACAGGCCATTGACTCCAGTTGCACGATTCCAAACGCCTCGTTGCTCCGATCGGCCGGTAACACCAACAGCTCGCTTTGCTCCAGCAGCTCGGCCTTGATGTGCTCCGGGGCCCTGCCGTGAAATCTGATGGCAGCGGCTTTGGAGACTCGACGGGCCAAGGCCTCGAGCTCAGCCCGGAGGGGCCCTTCTCCAACGATGTCCAGCGTTGTGGCTGTCGAGGCCGCGAAGGCTTCGATCAGCCAGTCGACCCGTTTGTAACTGTCCAGCCGGCCGATGAACAGCAAGCGGAAGGGATCCTCTGGTTCCCGTTCAGGGATCTGAAGCCGCCTCTGCCAGATGGCCTCAGCCATCCTTTCGGTTGATTCGCCCACACAACACGGCATCACGGCCAGCCGTGATGCCGGCACCCCCTCGGCCCGCAGGGCCGACGCCAGCATCGGCGAGGTGGTGATCACCTGTTGGACACCCAGGCAGGCCCAGCGCAGAGCCAGCCACTGATAGAGGCCGATCAGGCATCCATGCACACCGCCGCCCGGTGCGAGAAACACGTGCCAGTGCAGTGTGATGCGGCGGCCCGGCCGCAGCAGCCGGGCCAGGACGGTGAGGCTAAGCAGACCTGGACAGGGCAGGTGCACATGCAGGGGGGCGGAACTGAGCAACACCGCGAGCAGCCGTGGATGTGGCAGAGGGATCAGGAGCTGCCCAAGGGCGAGATGGGGGATGGAGCTGCGGGGATAGGACACCGGCAGGGGGTCAGGGTCCGCCAGTCGAGGGGGGCTTTTCAGGCTGACCGTGAGACAGGACAGCCCGCTGCTTTGCCAGGCCACAGCGAGCTCGTGAGCCACTCGCTCGATGCCTCCGTAGCCCGGCGGCCACTCACGGACCAGTTGAATCTGCTTGGCGCGCAAGGGACTGTGGTGGTCAGGCAGTTGCAACTCACCCAAGTAGTATGCCCCAATACGGGATTCCTCATGCCCATCCCGCAATCCCCGGGACATTGGCCGTGTGGAGTCGCGTCAGCGGTTGATGTGATGGGGCCATCCATCCTCGATCTGAGGATCGGTCAGACCGTCGTGCACAGATGAGTGAATGGCAACTCCCTGTTCACTGCGGCATCGGCCAGTTGGATGCGAGGGAACCCCTGGGGACCCGCATCTGGAGATGTTCAGCGAAAGGGAGAGATCGTTGATGCGCTTGGAGGGGCCGGGAGGGCGTCGTCGGAAGCTGCATCTCATCTTCGTGGCCTTCCACCCCGAAGCCCATGAGGTGGAGCGTCTCCGGAATTGCCTCGAGAGGCTCCCCGACTCGATCGGCTGGGCCGTGGTCTGCAACTCCCACAGGACCGGCGAGCCTGCGGAGGCGTTGGAGCCCGGGGCCGATCTGTTTCTGCGCCGTCACGACAACCCAGGCTACGGACGGGCCATCAACCTGGCCGTTCGGGAGCTCAGCCGGCTGGCTCTGCTCGCCCCCTATTTAGGGGCGCTCAATACGGATTTGAGCTGGGACGAGGGCACATTCGAGCGGATGCTGGCCCGGCTGGAGGCTCATCCTGAGGTGGTGCTGGCCGTGCCGAGGATTGAGGACCCCGCAGGACGGGAGCAGGCGCTCTGCAAGCAGGATCCAACGCTCCTGGCTTTGCTGAGCAGGCGTTTCTGGCCGCAATGGCTCAAACCAGCCTGGCTGCGTCGCTACGATGCCGACTATGTGATGGTGGATAGCGATCTGAATGGGATCTTTGATGTGCCCTATTTAAGCGGCTGTTGCATGCTGATCCGCTCCCGGGCTTTTCTGGAGGTGGGAGGATTCGACCCGAGGTTCTTTCTTTATCTTGAGGATGCCGACCTGACGCGCATGATGCGGGTCCATGGTCGCTGCGTTCACCTGCCTGTGGCCTCAGTGACCCACTCCTGGGGGCGAGGCAACCATCGTAGCTTGCGACTTACATTCGTTAATTTACAGAGCGCCTGGATGTACTTCCGCAAGTGGGGCTTGAGGCTGTGGTGACTGTTGTCGCCAGAGCTCTGCGATAGACGTCGCAATAGGCGGTGACCATTGACAGAGAGCTGAATTTTGTTGCTGCTTGTCGTGCCAGCCGGCAGTGGTGGAGATGAAGGTCTGGGTCATTGCTGTATTGCACGATCGCTTCGGCGAAGGCTTCGGGCTGCACCCGTCCGTTCTGGAGCGGAATGGCCATGCCGGCGGTTCCTTCGGGCGTGGCCAGCATGCTGGCGATTTCGCCAATATCGGATGCAAGATAGGGTTTGCCTGCGGCCAGGCATTCGATCAGGGTTAGCGGCTGACTTTCGCCCTCGAAGAAGCTTGGTAACAGACCAAGATCTGCGCAGGCAAAGTAGTCTCTTGGATTATTTCTGAAGCCAAGGAAATGGATAAAATGATCTTGGTTCTGCTGCTTTAGGCGATCTGATTCGCCACCTTCGCCGAGAATCAGCAGATGAATCTCCCGTCTGCTGCGTTCGCGCGCGTAGCGAACGGCTGCGATCGCCTCCTGCCACCCTTTCTCGCGAATGGCGCGGCTCACGAGGCACACGACAAACGCATCCTCTGGAATCCTCAGGCTGTGGCGTGCGATGGCTTGAACCGGAGCTTCATCAATGGCATTGGCAATTTTCGTGAGCCGATCGGCGGGAATGCCCAGCTTGAGCAACGGGCCGAGATTGGGATCGGCCACGTAGGTCGCCTGACTCACCCATGGCCCCAGCAGAGGCCTGAGTTGTGCTAGACGACGATCACCCAGGGTGTCATACATGCCGTGGGAGCTGATCACATGCTTCACGTCAGCGATGCCCTGGAGGAGCTCGCACAGTGTGGTGTCCACCCAGGCATGGTGGCTGTGAAGGATCTCAATGCCAAGATTGGCGATCAGTGTGGCCAGGCTCTCCAGCGACTGCAGTTCGATCAAGGGGATGCCGGCCTGCAACATGGCCCGAATGCCTGGCTGGGTGGGATGCTGTCGGCAGTTCAGCAGCGTTACGGCGTAGCCTGCGCTATGGAGGCTGTTGGCCAGTCTGATCGGCAGGATCTCGCCGCCCCCTGGGATCAGCGCGTAGGTCACGATCATCACGTTCGGGAGTCGCCCATCGTCCCGTCCATGGCGCTGGGGCAGGGCTTCAATCCGATGCGCCAGCGCTGCTGGTATGGCTTCACGGTGGTGCTGTCGCCAACGTTGGAGCAGATGCTGCTGGATGCTGTGCAGGGCCTGGGGAGTCAGCATGTAGAGCCTTGGCAGGGCCTCGGCGACGACAAGATGTTCGCCGAGATCACGCTCGCTCCCGTGCAGGGATACCGAGGTATTGCCTGGATGCTGACGATAGTAGTTAGTCGTGGCTGGGCTATACGCCACGAGCCCTCCACGCGTGAGCTGGAGATAGAAGAGCCAGTCGCCGCAGATACGCAGATCATGCCAGGACTTGTCGTCAAGCAGAGGTAGTATTGCGTGGCGGCGAAAAATAGCGCTGCTCGCATTTGGCAGTATATTCTTATGGTGCCAGACCAGCTGTGTCAGTTGATGGGCGGATTCGATGAATGGCCGCTTCCAGCTGTCAGGGCTGAGTTCGGTCACATAGTGCTCCAGGCTCCAGACGGTTCTGCTTCCGTCTTCACTGAGGAATTCCGTGCGCGAGAAGGCAAGCATCACCCCCTCATTGCGGCAGAGTGGTACAAGCGTCTCGAGGAAATTCAACTCGCAGAAATCGTCACTTTCGGCGATCCAGATCAGATCACCTGTGGCGGCTTGGATCCCCTTGCGCCATTGCTGGAAGGGAGAGCCGCTATTCGAGTCGCTCAGGATCAACCGCGTGATCTCTGGATGGCTCACCTGGGCCTGTCGGAGAAGGGAGGCGCTGTCATCCTGTGAGCCGTCATCCAGCAGGATCACCTCCAGGTGTGGATAGCTCTGGCCATAGAGGCTCTCCAGCCGCTGCGCCAGGTAGGCGGCGTGGTTGTAGCAGGGAACGACCACACTGACTGTTGGTTCGAAGGGTTGGGCGGCGCCAACGGCATCGGCCCAGAAGATGGCCGGCAGGGTGTGAAGCTGCTGGCTGCGCAGCAGCTGGGCCAGGCGGATGGCACGACGGCGCAGGTGCAGAAACAACAGATCGTGCAGTCCTGGCAGGTGGGGCTGCATGTGGACCAGCGACCACCGTCTGGTCTTGCGTGCCAGGCGTCGTAGGAGCGCAGCGGGGTGGGACCTCTCCATCAGGAGTGGGCGCCTGCGATCGCATCGGCCTGCTGAGGCAGGGGCCGCCAGTGGGGAGCCAGGGCCTGCTCAACCCTTGCTTCCGTCTCGGCCATGGTTGGCTGGAGCCGAACAAGGCCTACGCCGTGCTGACCAACGGCCGTCAGCCAGCTGGCAAGGCTCCGGGCCAAGCGAGGGTTCAAGTCGGACAGTGCATCGAACTGCTCCAGGCTGTACATCGGTGGAATCAGGCCGCTGATCAGATGCCCTTGGGGGCGACCGAGGTGGATCGTGTGGATCCGGGCCGATTCCAGAGATGTGATGGCCTGCAGGCTCGCTGGGGCTGGCAAGTTGAGCTCGGTCTTGGCGGCGGCCAGATCGTCGCTGCGGCCGAGCCAGTCACTGCAGTGTGCTGGTCTGGCCTGGAGCCAGTGGGCGCGGATCCCAAGGCGGCGCAGGAGATCCACGCGGCTGGGATCCGGATCCAGCACCATCGCCAGCTCGGCCAGCTCGAGCAACCTCCGGCTGGCCGCGCTCTCTGCCACAGCCTGGAAGTGAAAGCCGATGCTCCTGGCAGGATCGGGTGGATGCTGCCCGGGCTCTGGTTCGATCAGTTCGAAGCGCCGTGGCAACGGGCAATGCTGCAGCCAGGCATGCAGTTTCCAGTCGCCCAAGTGGGTTCCAAACCCCCTCAGGTAGCAGCGCTTCGGCCATCGGGGCCGGCGAGCGTCCTGCAGCTGCCGGCGCGGAAACAGGCTGACGGGTGCCTGTTGGATTCTGATCAGATCTTCGCTGCTGAGGCCCTGCTCCAACCAACCTTGCAAGAGTGCTGTTGCATACTCGGGGTCACCCACCGCGCAGGCCAGCGCGGCGGGCTGCCAAGGATGCGCGCGAAGGCGTGATTTCAACCGTGCCAGGAGCGGGGCATGGGGCGCGATCGATTCCGGGGGCACGGCGGCCAGTCGTCTGCTCAGCCTGGTGCGGTGTCTCAAGGCAGCGATTGGCGCCAGGCGGCTGTTGCGGCGCAGCTCCCGGTTCAGCCAGTGGAGACGGGAATGGATGGGCAGCGGCAGCGTTTGCTTCGGCAGGCTGCGACGGTGCTCCGGTCGGATGTGCCGCAGGGCGACCTCCTGGAGGGGGGCCGGCGGTGGGCACAACCCGCAAAAATCTGCCAACTGAAGGAGCTGTTTCCGGGCGAGGCCAGGCTCGAACCAGGTGTCGTAGTGAATCGTCTGGATGGGCAGGCCCTCGCCATCGAGCAGCACCTGGCGCGTGTGTCGCCACCACAACTGCTGAGCGCGCGGGGCCGTCATTCCAGCGGCGTTGCGGTCGCGCTTCAGCAACGACAGCATCACCTCAGCCGGGTCCCGCACGCTCAGCACCAGGCGCAGGCTGAGTCCCAGCTGGTCGGCCACCTGTCGCCACAGCGGGATCAGCAGGCTGGTGCGGGGATCCTTGATTCCCCAGGGGCCGGCCTGTCTGGCGGCTTCAGCGGCCAGCAGGCGGCGCAGCCGCTCGGCAGCGTGCAGCGTGCAGCGTGCCTCCAGCCACGGCTCGGGCAGCGGCAGCACGCCCGGGCCACTGGGCCACCAGCGACCCAGATCGATCAAGAGCTGCTCCTGCAGGTCGGTGACGTCCTGCCGCTCGAAGTAGCCCTCTGGATTGTGCTGATCGGCGCCGATCAATGGGCCTGGCAGGGGAACACCAAGGGCCGGCAGCAGCGAACCCAGCAGCGAGGTGCCGCTGCGGTGCATCCCCACCACCAGGATCAGAGGGGCCGTAGGGCTCATGGGCAGCAGCGAGCCGGGAGCGAGGGGACAGCAGTGCCGCTCAGCCTGGGCCCGCACAGCCGTTGGGCGCCGTGCGGGAGGGGACAATCAAGCGCGACGACCATAGGCTCGATCGGCTGGGATCCAGGAAGTCTATGGAATCGACCTGTCGCCGATCGGCAGTGGACGCAGCGCCATCCAGTTCAGAGAAAACCCTCTGACAGTCCGGAGAGGGCTGACAGAGGGTTGGAGAGCTTACGCGATGCCCTTGATCGGACAAAGGCGCATGGGCTGGTTGCTCGGTTTCTGTGAATCGGCTTAGAGAATAAAGTCTGCCGCTGTGAGGGTAAATGTACCGGTGAGAAGAAACTGGAATTCGGCGGTTGTGTTGTTGGTGGTGTCAGCGCGAACTGTCGTGATGCCCCCAGAGCTGGACCAGCTTACGGTTCTGGCGAAGGCGGCGGTGGACGCTGCTGCCCTGAAGGTGAAGGCCTGATCACCGCCGGCGGCGGTATTCGCGTCGATGGCACTGAGGTCGATCCGGTCGGAACCTTGCTGGAAATCAGTGATCCTGTCTGAAGTAGCCGTCGTTGTGCCCGTATGGCCAATTGCGCTGATGACGAACAGATCAGCACCTGCTCCCCCAGTCATGCTGTCAGCACCAGCCCCTCCGGTAATCGTGTCGTTTCCGCCGGATCCATTGATGGTGTCATTTCCGTTCGCGCCATTGATGATGTCGGGTTCGGACGTGACGGTTAGGGGGCTGATGGGTAGGGGGCCAATGGTGTCGGCGTTGTTGGTTCCATTGACTGTTACTCCAGCCAGATCCACCACCTGGATCGCGAGAGCCAGAGGAGCGCTGGACGGACCGCCCGACCCATTGGCCGTCACGTTCACGTTGTAGATATTGTCCCCAGCGATGGAACCGACTCCTACACCATCCAGCGGAGCCTCGAAGTCTGGCGAGGCCAGGAAACTCAGACCACCAGTGGCATTGACGGCAAAGCGAGCAGCATCGACGCCGGTCAGGCTGTAGCTGAGAACGGTCCCCGCATCAGGATCAACGGCTGGGAAAGTGGCGACCACCTGAGCTGCTGGGGTGTTTTCGTCTACGAGGATGTTCGGAACCGGCAGGGTGGGAGCTGGAGTGAACACCGGGGCTTCATTGACGTTTTGAACGGCAATGTTGACGACCTGAGTGACGAAAGTGGGGCTGATGTTATCGGTGACGCCGATGGTGACGGTGTAATTGTTGTCGCCGCCGACAGGGGCTTCAAAGTTAGGTGCTGTGAGGAAGCTCAGTGCACCTGTTGTGGAATTGATGCTGAACAGGGCGGCATCAGTTCCTCCTTGAATGGAGAAGGCTAAGGGATTGAGATCCGCATCTGATGCCGTGGCGGTATAAACCGGTCCAGCAGTGTTTTCGTTTACGTTCAGTGGATTGGGTGGGGTGCTTGGAGTGCTCGTGAAAACAGGTAGTCGATTTGGGGCTTGATCGGCCACGTTTAGCACCGTGACCTGGAGGGTGCGGGGAGTAGAGAGGCCTCCTGAGCTGGCCACTACATTGAGGTCGTAGATGTTGTTCGCACCGGCATCTGCCGGGATCTCAAAGTCGGGCGAAACCGCGAACCTCAGTTCACCAGTAGCTGCATTGACGCTAAAGCGAGGTGCATCAACGCCGGTGAGGCTGTAGGCGACATTGGTTCCGTCTGGATCAACGGCTGGATAGGTGCCGATCACCGTTGTTACGGGCGTATTTTCCGCAATCGACAAGTTGGAAGCAGAGGCCGCAGCGGTGAACGTCGGAGCTTCAGGGACGTTGGTGACAGTAATGTTGAGAGCCTGAGTGACAGGGCTAAGGTTGTCTGTGACTCCGATGTTCACGTTGTAGATATTGTCCCCAGCGATGGAACCGCCCCCAGCGCCATCCAGCGGAGCCTCGAAGTTAGGTGCTGTGAGGAAGCGGAGCGCACCGGTTAGGGGATTGATGTTAAAGAGGCCCGCGTCAGTGCCTCCTGCAAGCGAGAAGGTCAGGAGATCGTTATTGGCATCTGTTGCTGTGGCGGTATAAAAGGCTAAGGCAGTATTTTCCGCCACGGTCGTAGCTGTGCTGCTGGTGAAGATCGGGGCCTGCTGGGTGGCAGGGTTGTTGTCAATCGGATTGTCGGTGACTTGGATGACGATCGCTTGGCGGCTCTTGCCCAGAGCTGCATCGGTGGCTTCCACCAGCACTTGATAGCGGTTGTCCAATCCCGCATCGGTCGGATTCTCGAAATCAGGTCCTGCCACGAAGGACAGTTGCCCGCCAGCTGTGATGCTGAATCTCGCCCTGTCGATATTGTCGACGTCGACCACCCCTGGGATTGTTGGCGCGATCGCATAGGTCACCGCTTGGCCTTCGGGATCCGTTGCCACTACTTGGTAAAGCGGGTAGGCGCCGGGAACTGCTGGTATGGGCTCAACGAAGCTTTGGGTTGAATTAGTGATAAATTGAGGCAGTTGATTCTGGCCTGACTCAGTTACATTGCTGACAGCAATCTGTACCTGTTTTGAGGTGGAATTGAGGCCGTCCGAGGCCCTGACTCTGAGATTGTAAATATTATCGCCGCCACTATCAACTGGTGCTTCAAAGTCTGGGGAGGCTGCAAACCTGAGCTCGCCGTTGTTGTTAATGGTAAACCTGGCGTTATCTTCACTGCCAGGACCGGCGAAGTCCAAAGAGTAGACAAAGTCGGTCTGCCCTGCGGAGAACACCGTATCCAGATCACTGGCGCCAATGCGATAGACAACAATGTTAGTGGCAGTATTCTCCGCAATGGTGCTGCGCACTGCGGAAGTGATAATGGGGGCGTTATCGTTGCTGTCCGTGACATTGAGCGTGTAGTTGACTGACGAGATGAAGCCCGTTCCATCGGTTACAGAAACGCTGACTTGATAGAAGGGCTTGGCTTCGAAGTTCACGCGGCTGGCTGCCGCTGGCGAGCCCACGAACAGCAGTTGAGTGTTGTTTGGATTGAGACGGAAGTTGGCTGCGTCCGGTCCGGCAAGGGCGAAGGTGCGAATTCCGTTTGGCCCGTCACTATCCGTAACTGTGAGGTTGGCTACCGGAATCCCCGTGGCGGGGTTGACCAAGGTGCCATCGGCAAGGGTCACGGTGCCGAGCACATTCTGGAAGATCGGGTCATTGGCTTGGCCAGCAATTGTGGTGGGGCCAATGCGACGAGCGGCGCTGCTGCCGAGGGTGAGCAGCGGGGCCGCCTCACCGCCAAGGGTCTTGACGATACGATCGGAGAAATGCAGGAACTCGACGTCAGCCGCAACAGTATCGATACCATCGTTGATGTTGTTGACGGTAAAACCGCCAAAGGGATTGGAGGCGATAGTGTAATTTGCGAATGCCCCACTGAAGACGGCTACATCGATTCCGAGGCCGCCGGTCAGGTTGTCATTGCCGGTGCCACCGATCACGGTGTCATTACCGACCGAGCCATCGATCGTGTCATCACCGGAGCCGCCGGAGAGGACATTGTTGAGCGCATCGCCCGTGAGGCGATCGGCAAACCTGGTGCCTCGAAGTTCCTCGAAGTTCAGGAAGGTATCGCCGCGGGCATCGCCACTCTGGTTGAGGGGGGCCAGGCCACCCAGATCAATCGTCAAGCCGAACGAGGCGGTCTGGTAGGAGACGATGTCGTAGTTGCCCAGGCCACCATCCATGCCGTCTGCGCCGCCGCCGCCGAACAGTTGGTCGTCACCCAGCCCACCGGTGAGGAGATCAGCGCCGGCATTGCCGATCAAGACATCATGGCCTTCACCACCATCGATGCCATCCGCATCAAGCCCACCGGACAGGACGTCGTCACCGATCCCGCCCACCACTTCATCGTCGCCAGCACCGCCATCAAGGGTGTCATTGCCCTCATTGCCAAATAGCGCATCAAGGCCATCACCACCCCTCATGGAGTCGTCGCCGGTTTCACCGTGCAGGAGATCAAGGCCGGCGTCACCGTTCAGGGTGTCGTTGCCGCTGCCGCCGCGGAGAAAGTCGTCGTCGATGCCTCCGCTCAGTGAATCGTTGCCGGCCTGACCGTAGAGATGGTCGTTCCAACTGCCGCCGTTGAGGGTGTCATTTCCTCCCTCACCCCAGAGTGCATCGTTGCCAGGGCCGCCACCGATCACGTTGGCGCTATTGGTTCCACCAACCACTTCATGCAGCACCGTGGTGCTGGCAGCACCTGTCTTGAGGTAACTGGTCTCATTCAGCGTGGCGAGTTCGTAATACAATTCGGCGGTGCCGAAGGCATCGCCGTTCATGTGAAAAGCCCCTGTTGATTCCTGGATCAGATCAGTGAACGTTTGCCCTTCAATCTTTTCGAGGATGTTGGTGCCACCGAGGCGATTGAGGTAGTAAAAGCGGTCGCCATCCTGGAGTGCCAGCATCTGCTGGGCAAAAATGAAGTCAAAGGTGGAACCCAGCATGCCTCCGGTAACCTTTTGCTCCGCCAGTCCCCCCATCCAGACATCGATATCTTGGAAGCCCTGGTCGCCGCCAAGCATGAAGGCTTGGTCCGCTGCTGCCGATGCAGCTAGTGCCCTGAGCGCATTCACGCGTTCGCCTTCTATCGTAAGACTGACGCCGTTAGCAGGATTAGTGGCCCCATTCCTAAGGGCAACAAAGTCTGCACGTCGCGCATAGGCGGCGATAAAGTTGATCAGGGAATCAGGGTTGAGCAGATTAGCGCCAAAGTCGTCCCAAGTGGTGTAGGGAGCTAGCGAATCAAGCCCCGTCTGATTGAATAGATCCTGTCGAATTTGGTTCAGTGAACCGAGGCCAACATCTCGGCCGCGGGCGATATTGAGAGCAGGCAAGTCAAGGGTGATACCGAGCAGGAAGTTGCGCACGGAATCAACCACGAATTCATCAATCTGATTGCCCTGTTGCTGCGACATCCCATCAAGGATGTTGCCGCTACCCAAAGGCCCAAAGGCCGTCGGATTCAAAAAGGCTTGCACCAGGCTAATACTGGCGAGGTTGTTGGCGGGGTCTGTGGCGTCAACCGTATCGGTAAGCATTGAGTGACCCAGCCGATAGATGGCTTGGGAGAACTCAGCGGTGATGTTGGGGTTTAGTTCAACCTGATAGGCCGCAAAAGCCGTGATGTTGGGACTCATACGGCGTCCAAAGAATTCAAATGCAATATGCTGATATTGCATTTCATTGACAAGCTTGGCCGCCTCGAAGATCATCTCTCCAGTCCACTGAGAGGCAAAGCCCGGAGCGATCTGGTCGCGTTGAGCGATCTCTTCGCGGATCCTGTCCGCCAGCAGATTATGCTGAGTGTGGAAAACATCATGAATCGCCGTCAAGGCGACGTTTTCATTGGCCCGCCCGTCGCCAGCCACGAAGTGGGCGTCAAGCAGTTCGTTGTCGTAGGCGCCAGCCGGACCAGACAGACCCAGGACGCTGTCAGAATCCTGAAGCTTGAGGGCACCGGCAGAGGTGAAGGGGTTGGCTGCTGAGGCAATGTCCGCCAGAAATGCCTGGCCAGTGCCTGCACCGGGAAGAGATCGGACCCAAGCTCCGGACTGGCCATTGAATGTGAAAGGTCCGGCTCCAACTTGGAACGTGATGCTGGGTGCATCCCCGATGTCGGCATCGGTGAGGGTGATGCCCAGGCGAGCGGCATTGGCTTTGATGTCAGCCCAGGTCGGTAAGCCTCCTGCGGCGCCATCAAGCAGGTGGCCTGTGAGGGTGACCACCCCAGCGCTGATGCTGAACTCACTCAACAACAGCCTGACGGAGGGATCGGAGCCGTAATCTTGCTGAAGATCCACCAGCGGAGCGGTGGAGTTGATGATGTTCCCCTGTGCATCTCGGCTTGCCCTGGTCAGGGGCATGAAGTTGAAGCCTCCAGGAACGTATCTCGAATCACCGGGGAGGATTTCGATCAGGACTGTGCCAGCCCCGCCCTTGTTGATGAAGTCGAGGCCATGGTCAAAGAACTGACCAAATGTGGTGAAGAGGGAGTTGAATGGAGTGACGAAGATGGCTGGATCGCCCGGATTGCCGATAGAATTGGCAGGTGTGGCGGCTGGATTGGGGCTAAGGAGGGTGTTGGTTATAGGATTGATGGTATTATCAGATGCGATCAGATTGCTGATCAGCCGCGGGGCCGCATCCACAATGTTGGGATTTGCTGGCGGAGGAGTGCCGAACGTATAGTTGGTTGTGAATGCAAATGAACTTGGGCCTTGAGGGATTGGGCTTGCCAATGTCGTGTAGACATTGCCAGCAGCATCAACCCTGAAGGCCTTAGTGGTACTGTAAATGAATGGCTGATCTTTGACTCCGTACGTGGTCGTCGATACTGTATTCCCGAACTGATCTACAAGAGTTTGATTAAGAAGATTATTATTAGATCCGTCGACATTGCGAATTCCCAGGGTAGTAAACGGATCGGTGCCAGGCGCAGGGTTGGCCCCGAACAGGACCTGGGCTAGCGCAAAGTCAATGTCAGATTGGAGAAGTTTCATGCGGAAACAGAATTCCTTGGGATGCACTTGGTAGCAATCCTAGATGGTTTCTTGGCCGCAGGGCGGGGATTTTGTCGTTTCTCTTCATGGTAATGTCAGTCTTTCAGGACGCTTGATTCGTTTTTTGATTCATCGTCGAGCCAGCCAGGGCTGCTGCAAAGTGTGTCACAGCTGCTCTGGCCTAAGCTGCCGGCATGGGGTTTGGTCGGTGGTATCGCCTCCTCCCTGTGACCGAAAACGCCTCTGCCGCAACCGATCTTGATCTGATCAGTTACCTGCAGGCGATACCGGATGCCCGCATGCGGCGTGGGGTCCGCATTCCGGCCTGGTATCTGCTGCTGGTGTGGTGGCAGGGCCTCTTCGAAGTTATCCAGAAGCCAGTATTTGCAGGGGTTCTCGCCAGCCCAGCAACCGCAGCAAACCCTTGATATCATGCGAGAGAGTGGCGAGGCCTTCCGCAATGGACCAGAACCCATCCAGCCGCAACGCATTCATGGCCATGCTCCTGAGCGTGGCCAGGATCTGAACGCCGTTCTCCTCGCGGTAGCGATGGGCGTCTTCCCTCAGCTGGGTATCTCGGGGACAGTGCCACGAGTTTTCGATCGACCAGCGCTCACGCACATAGCGCAGCAGGGCCTTGGCGTTGGTGCGCAAACTACTGACGTAGTAACGGGTCTCGTCGGTTGGTTTGCCGTCGCGGGTGCCCTTGCTGCGCACGGCGATCACCGTGGCGCTGCCGGGCCAGTTCTCCACCACCCACTCCGGAGCCGGCATGCCTCGCAGGGTCCAGGTGATGTCGCGCCCATGATCCACCTCACGCATATTGGTTGTGAGCGGCACCCGCCTGCCACCGGTCAGTCGATCCTTGATTACCCGAAAACCCTTGCTGTTCGAGGTAGAGGGAAATGGTGCCGTTTGCATGCAGCGCGTCCGCCTGCACCAGCATCCCCTCGAGCTCAACGCGCTCCAGCAGCTCCCGCAGCGCCTGGATTTCGCTGCCTCCGTCGGTGGCCTGAGCACATCATCCAGGCCTGGAGCGGCACCAGTTGGATCGTGGAGGTGAGCGCTACCGGAACGCGCGACGGCAATCCCTTCGTGGCCACCCACCTGTTCTGGTTTGCTGCAGCTGGTGCGAGACCGCTGCAGCATTGAGTGCTGGCACTGGATCCGATACACCCAGCTCCATGAGGATGCCCATCGGTATCGCGGGAATGGCGCAGGCGCCCTGGCGACACTCCGGACGGCGGCGCTGAACCTGCTGAGGCTGGCAGGTTTTCAGTCGATCCGAGCAGGGATGCAGCCGGTAACCCACGACATCAGCCACCTGCTGGTGATGGCTCAGCGACATCCCGAACCAATCCCTTACTGAGACTTTGAATCAGCCTTGCGTCTAGGCCAGTCCGATCGATAGGTTGTCACGACTCCAGAAGCCATCAACGGATAGCAAAGTAGTTCCGCAGCTGACCAATTCCGTCATCAATCTTCCTTGTCCATCGTCCTGGTTGGAAACAACCAGGCCTGCGAGGCCACCTCCGCCTACCAGGAGCTGAGGATCAAAAAGGATCGACTCCCCAGCCTCAAAATCACGCACAAGCACGTCACCCTTGCCAGTGATAGAGAAGCGATCATAGCCCTCACCACCAAAAAGCTCATATCGCCGATGGGCCTGACCGCCACCATTCAGCAGATCATCCCCACTAAACCCATACAGCTGGACCACGCCGCCGCCACCACTACGCTGACCTGTAAGCACGTCGTTGTCCATCGTTCCGAATACTTGGTCGGCGGCGTTCTGTGAATGGCTGCCCAGGTCGGCACTGTCGTTGTTGCCATCAAACAAATCCTGGAGCTTCGCGGTGGTAAGCGCAGCAACCTGAGTGCCCATGATGAGGCCCTTCCAGTTGCCATCACTGAAATGAATGCCGCCGAGCAACCTGGAGAAGCCGGCCTCTTCGGCGGCGCCGCTGAACGTATCCCAGTTCAGGCTGATTGGTGCTGCGGTGCCAGAGACACCGTCGAAGCCACGGCTGTCGAAACGAGAATCGGCATCGTTGAAGGTGACGGAGGCTCCGAACAGGTTGCTGCCAAGCAGTTCGCGGATGACCCCGCTGGCGGCGGCACTGAAGGTGGAGTGGCCCGAGGGCACATCCGGGAAGTTCGGGGTGAGGGCCTTCGGATTCTGATAGGGCTGCCAGGCACTCCCCAGAAGCGGTATTCCCCGCCAATCGGTCACGGCACGATCTTTGTAAAGCTGCCGGATGACCGTGATTGGACGGACGGAATCGTAGGTAAACTTGGTGGCCCAGGCAGCAATGCCCGCATCAAGGAGCGCCTGGCTGACACCAAAGCAAAGCTTCACCGCTTGGTCGTTCGTGAGGTGACGGCTGGCGATCAGGTCGAGGCTGAACTCCATCCACTTCCCAGGGGGGAAGGTGGTCCCTGGTCCCTGTTCCCAGAACTCCGCCATGGCCTTCTGCTTGGCGCTCAGCTGCCCACTGAGGGTCAGCACCTGGTTGACTTCCTTCAGGAAGGCGGGGTTCAGGTCGTGATTGGAGAGGTATGGCTGCAGGATTGAGCTGGGTACCAGGGCATCGCCATTGCCAATAGCGAAAGGTTTCACCCGCCCCCACTGGGGGGTGAGTGCCAGTTGAGGGCTCCCAAGGGCAGTCACGAGTGGCTGCCAGGTGGTGTCGATCTGCGGGGGCACGGCACTGGGATCGAACCGGCTTGGCTGAGGCAGATACCCAGTGGTATCGGAGTAGTTACCAGCCTGGTTGGATCCATCCTGACCCGCCCAGGAGAGGATGCCGGCGCCGATCTGACGCCCCAGCTCGACTGAACGTCGATGGGGCCTGCTCCGGCTGCTCCCTCGCACAGTGCCCAACGTCTGTTCCAGCAGAACATCAGCTCGGCTGCGCAGGTTGGCGGGTAGACCGCCGCTGCCGAAGAGGCTGGCGCCGATGCCGATCAGCACATCATGCGCAGCCTGGGCCATTGTGGCAGCCATGAGGGGTTGACCCTTCCTGTGGAGGGGCACGTTGAGGTCCATAATCGAGCCGGAGGCCATCGGATCGAAGGCGGCCCAAGCGTCGTACAGGGCAGTGTTGGTGAGTGCGTAGAGGCGGGAACTGATCGTCGGTCCCCGGCTGGCTGCCTGGGCCAGATCAAGGGCAAGTCGATTCCAGTTGCTGACCAGCTGCCCGTCGGGCAAGGAGCTGGCTGGGCTGGAAGGGTGAGCGTACCCCTTGGAAGAGTAGAACTCCTTCATGAACCCAGAGCCATGGGGATTGCTGAAATCTTACTGCGGCTGTCCTGCTAGGGAAGGCATCCGCTGGCAGCGCAAGGTTTGGACCTTGGCTGCTGGGCTTTCAGGGATGAGCGAGAATGTTCTGGTAAAGCCGATGATGATGCTCCGCACAATCCATATCCTCGAAGGGAGTTTGGATTTGGCTCTTCAGCTTTTCATGGAGCTCATGGTTGCCAGTGCAGTGTAAGATTTGCTCAGCTAGGGAAATAGGATTGCCAACCTCAAAGAGAACTCCTCCTTTGCCTTTGATCTTCTCCGCGATACCGCCGATATTGCTGCCAATCACAGGCTTTTTAAAATAAAATGACTCTTGAATGACAACCGGTGAGTTCTCCCACCAAATGGAGGGGATGATCGTCCAGTCCGCGTGTTGCATGCGAAACGCCAGTTCCTGACGATTATATTTGCCGAGCAGTTGAACCATATCGCCTGCATCATCTAGTAGCTTCTGTAGCCGAGACCGAAAAGCGTCAGGCTGTAGCTCCAGATTGGCACCGTTTAGCATTAGCGTGATCGTGGTCGAATGATGCTGCCTAAGGTAGAGCAACGCCTTCAAAAGAGTTAATATTCCCTTGTACTGATTGAATTGGCCGAAATAGGCGAATCGGTTGAGCCGGTCATCTGTTGAGGCCCGGCTGTCTGAGCGCTCGCTGGACTCTGCTCTTACCTGCAGTCCATTTTCAATCATGACAAACCGAGAGTGCGTGACGCCGCAATCCTGATACCTTTTGCGCAGAAAGAGACTCGGAGAAATCAATGCATTAACCCCCATTAGAATGGACGCAATGTACTGAAGGCGCAAGAATATATCATTACCTTGAAAGTCTGGAAAACAGCGAGCACATGCTAGGGGATCAGGTTGATCGCACAGACTCATGTCGCCTGTGGTTACCATCTGGCCATTATGCAGGCACAGTGCCAAATATTCATGAAGTGTAACTACGACTTTGGAGCCTGGCGATAGGTGCTGCAGCAAGGGTATGATGTCGATACCAAAGTGCATAAAGTGATGGATATGAATCACGTCTGGCTTGGCCACTGCCAAGAGACGTTCTAGCGAGTCCTTGAGGGCCAGAATATTCCGATTCTTCAGATAGAAATACTCACAGCTCGTGTTAATAATATATTCATGATCTTGATCGCCAATTGACTGAAGATGGCCAAACGGTACCCACTCGGCAGTATTTGGACATGCGGCTAGGAGCCTGCAGGAATCGTTACCCAGTAAGCGTCGCATGCTGCGAAAAAGTGAAAATGCCGCAACCTCAGCGCCACCGGAGCTAAATTTCTCATGGCCATGAACAAGAAAAAGAATCCTCATTGGCATTAATTTATCATGGGCATGTCAACTTTGGCTCGGCCATTGCTTTGTTTCAAGCGAGCAATGGCAGCACAATTCAGCGTGTGGTGAGTTAGGGCGTTAAAGGCCACAACCTTTATGCCATTGGCATCTTGATCGGCATGAAGAGCCATGCTCTGCCGTTCTAAATGATAGAAGGTTGCATCCACGTGAACAGCAATTCTTAAGCCACGCTCGCGAATGCGAAGACATAAGTCACTGTCTTCAAAATCACCAGTAACGTAGTAGAGTTGAAAGCCGGCCAGTTCCTTGAAGAGAGCCTTCGAAAGCATGACACAGGCGGCGGTTGCAGCCTCAACAGTCACTGTTCCTGTTTGGGGCAAACAACTTGAAGAATGATGAATGAACTTTCCAGGGTGGTCGTTGAGCCACGTTCTGCCAAGTATGCCGGGAAGACTCGGGTTTTGAATGAACTCCATGCCAAGATGCTGTATGTCTCCCGAAGGGTAGAGAAGTCTTGCTCCGAGTGCCCCAATTTCAGCTCCAAGAGAGCGAAACTCTGAAAGCAGTTGTTCGATCGCATGATAATCTGCGGGCAGCACATCCGAATTCATCAGAAGTAGAGTTGAAGATCGAGCATATTGACATCCCAAATTATTGGCACCTGCAAACCCAAGATTGACCTGTGTAATGACCAGTTCGAACGGCATCTGATAGAGTTCTGAGCATTTCGTGCAGAGTTGCATGACAGCTGCACGCTGAATTGGGTCATCGAGGACATAAATCAATTGGATTGATACTGCTTCTTGTCCCCTGTTTAGCAAGTATGCGTGGAACCAATTCAATTGAAACTCAATGAAGTCAATACGACCGTATATAGGTACAATAATGGATAGCTCCGGCTTGTCGTTTTGTCGGCCGAAAACCATGTGTGCTTCCGCATTGGCAGAGGCCTGCTTGATGTGCCTGTTCCATGTATCTCTTACAACCAAAGCGCCAGCATAGTCGACAAGGGAAGTCTCGGGAGTAATCAGAAGATTGATGGCATTGCGGATAACAACTGAATCCAAGGGACGATGATCAATGCTGACAGTATGAACTGACAGGTTGCCATTTTGGTCTGAGATCAGAAGCGTGCAAGTCATGGCATCGCGCCATGGGCTGGGCGAGGATCCTCTTAAGAAGAAGGTTGCGTTGAAACCTGAGCCGACTGTTCCGTCTATGCCATAGTTATTTTCAACTGATCTGAGATCTTGCCTGGATGTACGCTGAATCAGCTCTGGCTTGACACGGTGAGCTTTATGGCCGTTACATAAAAACAGCTCAAATCCTCCTGGCTCACGGCTCACATACCAACCAATGATAACAATAATGTGGCCATCTCCATAGACTCTGACAGTATCAACGGCGCTTGCGTGCGAATCTTTCAGTTTGGCTCCTGCTCTAACTTTGCATGAATATCCCCACGCCATGACATGACGCCTTGTAAGTGCCCTAATCACTGATGTCTGGACGCTGTAACTACGTGGCATCCCATGGCGATGTTGCTTGCAGAGCCGACGGAGTGCCAACAATGTTAAAGCTGCAATCCGGTTGCTGCCAGTTGACAGTTCTCTCCAGACACATTGGCAGAGTGCTTCGCAGGCAAGCCGCTGGGTCGCATTCGAGATGTCAGGCCGGTTAAAAGTAGTGCTTCGAAGACTAAACAGCTGCTCTCGATAGTCTTCGTCAATGCCAGCGGATGCTAAAGCAAGAAGTAGCAGTGCATCGGCGCGCCTGCTTGTATCCAATTCTTTCAGCTCAAGAGACTGAATTCTGCGCAGTACAATAATGGCCGTTGGCAATTCATTCCTCTCCAGGCAGAAGGATGCGAATTCAAGGATCAGCGGAGCATCACACGCTTGTTCGTACTGCTCAAGAACTCCCTCACTGAAGCGGGAGAGTGCTTCTTGAAACGATCTCGTCTGGATCAGTGACAGCCAACTTGCGCGCTCCGGAGAGATCAGCTCTCGCATGGGCATCCGTTGGTCTTCAGTCAAGGCTTTGGCATAGGGGCCGCAGTCTTTCTGTTGCCCTACAGAATCGTGTGCATCATCAAACGACATACCCAGGCTTTTCACTCTAGTATGTTGCCTCCTAAGACCAGTTCCTTGTTGTTGATTTTAGCATCCGAGCAAATGCTCGTTGTCTGTTCAGCAGCATTGAGTCCCTGTCTAGATAATCTCCTCAGCCATCGGCAGTTGTAGCCAGGTGTGGCGACGATTCAGTCTCCGGCTAATGCTGCGAACATTGATATCAGTTGCATTCCTGACCATGGAGTCGGCGTGAGCCACGTACACTGCCAAGACCTGTGGGAACAGTATGCCGTGAAAGTCATTTTCGATAAGTTTGCACCAAAAGTCAAAGTCCTCCCAGCCACCCTCAATATGGCTGTAGCCACCAACAGTCTTCCAGGCGCTCTTGCGAATCAGCGCCATGGCGTCAACATAATTACCCTTCAAGAAGTGAGATTTCTGCCAACTTAGTCCGCTGACGATCCCATCTACTTTATGCATTGATGCCGCCTCAGTCTTTCGTTCAATGAGCGGAATAATCGCCGCTGCGCTGGCTGGCGCATACTTCGAAGCCTTAAGGCACTGTTCAACAGCCCGTGCAAGCAGGAGATTGTCAGCATCCAAGACAAAGCACCAGGAACTACGCGCCAATCGAAATGCAGTATTGCGTGTGGCTGCCAATCCAGAGTTGCTTTGATGTTGAACAAGCAGAGACCGGCTGAACTGATTGTGATGTCTTCGCAGCCAGTCTCGTACGAGTTTTGCTCCGTTGTCGGACGATCGATCGTCTACAATGATCAACTCGAGATCCGGCTGGCTTTGTCTCGCTACACTGTCTAATGCAGCTAATATCCTGTCTGCATAATTGTAGAGGCTGATGCAGACTGATGCACTGTAGTCTATACCAGAATCTTTCTCCCAAAGCACCTTGTAGTCTGGGGTTGGGGTTGCACAGGGTTGTTCTGGCTTTCCTGCTCTCCGCCATACCAGTTCCTCGACAAGCGTGTCTGCTGTGATCGGACCACAGAAGAGTTGAGCCGGCAGTTGTGATGGCTGTCCTGAGAGGCTCAGCGCGTTAAAGCCGCGGCACAGCCGTTCTTCGGCGGTGGGGTTAAGGCGAACAAGTTGAATACCATGACAGCTGCAACTTTCCAGCCAATGGGCAAGCAGCCTGGCGTCATTATGGCTGGTCACTTCAACTTGATCAAAGCCTGGCCAGCCATGAATCGCGCCCTTGATACCGGCTACCCATTCAGGGCCCGCAGTCCCTAGAGCAAGGATTGAGTTGGGACCCGCGATGCTTGCTGGGTGGGGCAATCCGAAGATCTGACTACAGAGCTCACTGTCGCTAACCCTGTTGAGCCAACCGTTTGAAGGATCCTCGGGAAGGAGGGGCATGGCTGGCACTCCGAAGCAACGCAACAGGTGCACTCGGCTTGGGTCAGGATCGAACACCATGCAGAATGAGGCAAGTTCCAGTAGGAGCTCTGGAGTTCGCAGCCAATCTTCGATTGTCAGAAAATTGATCGCCACCCTGGGTGCCTTTACGTCGTCGACCAGCTCAACATCTCTCGGTAGCGGGCAACGTTGTAACCAGGCATGCAGCTGCCAATCGAGGAATGAGGTGCCAAAACTCTCCAATCGGAGAACTTTTAGATTGTCTGGCTCAGGAATTATCCAGGTGCGATCAGAGTAAATATCACATGCATGTTCTTTCTGTAGATCGTTGACTGTTTGCGTAGGAACCACTGAGGAACGCCACTGTTCGATCAGGCTTCTTGCAGACTCGCGATTGTCGCCAGACAGCCAGATACAGACCGGCCACCAGGGATGTCGGTCGACTGGAAACGGTACATGGCTTGAACTGGACATATGATTTAGTTGAAAAAGCCTGTGCCTTGAAGTAAGTACAAGGCTAGCCCCGCGAACTCTGTTGCCGATCTCTGCTGTGGGAAACGACTTCTCACGGTCTTCTCAGCGAAGTCTTCTCGAGATTCTGCTTGCTAATCTTTGCCACCAATCAGTCTTCTGACTGCTGGCGCTTGGGCTCGCCTTAGCAATCACATAAGCATCTTGGTTGCCGCCCCACCATGCCCCCATCTTGAATTCACTCAGGTGAAGCCCTGGGAAATCTTTTAGAACGTTCATCACATATCTTGGGTGGGAATATGATGTCCCATACTCTTCGCTAGGCAAATCTCCTTGTTCGGACGAAGCCGTGAAGTGAAACTCTGCGCCTGTCTTGATGAGATCTAGTGACTTCGAGACTCCTGAAGGTAGGCCGTGCGTTGTAAAGATGAAAAGCCCATCCTCAGATACTAGTGCGGTCAGGCGTGCAAACCACTGCTTCCATGTTCTGGAGGGTAGGTGAGAAAAGAATGATAGCGCTACGACGACGTTGTAGTTTCCGGTAAGGTTGAGTTCGGCTGGGCTTGCGGCTGACAAGTGGGCGCGTATATTGAGTATATCTTGATTGAATTCAACTGCTTTCGGATGAATATCGCAAGCCTCTATTCGAGCTCCCGGCAGTACTACGGGTAGATGCCTGCCAACCATTCCAAATCCTGAAGCAAAATCCAGCAGTGAGAAGTCGTCGATACTAAATGAAGCAATTCCCGTTGGTTTGAGATTGGCTGCAATCAACTCCTTGATCCGATTTGCTGATTCGCGTGCACTTTCAAAGTAATGCTGAGTTGCTGTTGACTTTAAATGCGGGTGGGAACATAGAAACTGATACAGGAAATCATCAGCATGGATCTGAGGTGGCACCCCTAGGCGGAGAGCTGCCGAGGTGTCAGAAGTGTGCGCAAATTCCATCATTATAGCGCTTTCATCGTTAAAACCATAGCATGAACTTGGATAAGGAAGGCATGGTGAAGCCTGCTCACGAACTTCCTCGGTCTACTTTCCCTGTGATCATCGTGGTGACACTCCTTTTGCTCACCTTCTTCTAGCAGAGTACCCCGCAGCGTCTGCGGGGGCATGATCGGCTGCCATGGGGTGCCACTTTTGCTGACAGTCACCACCGCTGCTACTGTAGGTGCCAGTCAGTCCCTATAGACAAACTTAGACTGAGGCAGCCAGAAATTCATGCCATCATGCCTTCCAGGTCTGGTCATTGCAGGCGCGATGAAGTCAGGCACCACGAGCCTGTACGCGTACCTGTCGCAGCATCCTCAACTTCTTGCTTCCAAGGATAAAGAGGTTCACTATTTTGATGGTGGCTTGGAGCCTGCGGTTGACAACTTTAGCAAGGGGGAAGAATGGTATCGCGCTCAATTTCTATGCGGCGACAGTCTTCCATGCCGTCGGGTAGCTTTTGAGGCATCCCCGCTTTACCTTTTTCATCCTCTCGTTCCACAACGCATGGCGGCACTCATTCCTGATGCCGAAATCATTGTTCTTTTGCGCAATCCAGTTCAGCGAGCCATCTCTCACTATTTCCACTCCAAGCGGAATCACAATGAACATCTTCCCATCCAGCAGGCTCTGGAGGCAGAAGAAGCCAGACTGGCTCCAATCCTTCAGCGAAAAGACTATAAGAACCCTCGGCTTCGCTTTCACTCATACAAGAGTCGCGGACACTATTCCGAGCAGCTTCAGCGCTACTTCGCCCATTTTCCCAAAAGCAAATTGCACGTCTTTAGCAGTGAGGTGTTCTTTGCTGATCCGCTTCACGTAGTGAGCAGTATCTGCAGGCTATTGCAGATTGAGCCCTCTTTCATTCCAGCCGATCTGAAGCCACTTAATGTAGGCAACAACAGAATACAGGTGGATCCGCAAGTGCTGGCCTCATTGACGGCCTATTTCAGGCAACATAATGAAAGCCTCTGCCAACTCTTGGGCGAGAACTTTGGCTGGTAAACCATTCAACGTTCCTCATTGACCAATGGAATCCACGAACACAGGTGCTAAGGAGGCATGCGAGTCATCTGCAGAGAACATCCTTTTTATCACCCTTGACTCTTGTCGATATGACAGCTTTCTGCGGGCCCATGCTCCCCACCTAAGGCAGGTTGGTCCGTTGCATAAGGCGCTGGCTCCTAGCCATTTCACCTATGCCAGCCATGCCGCCTTTTGGGTGGGCTTCACCCCGGCTGTGGTGCGTAGTTGTACTCCTTGGCTGAACCCGAAGCGCGCTAAACTGTTTCGCATGGTTCATGGGCCGCATGGAAGAAATCCCGATGAGGTCTTCCGGCTAGAGGGAAGTAATCTGATCGAAGGGTTTAAGCGTAAGGGGTATCGAACCATCGGCAGTGGAGCTGTTGATTGGTTCGATCCAACCACCGAAACTGGGGCTGTATTGGGATCACCTTTCGACCAGTTCTTTTTTCCTGGGAATAGCTGGAGCCTCTTGCGTCAACTGGATTGGATCCAGAGTCAACTGCAAGAGATACCCGTTGGTGTACCGAGTTTCGTTTTTTTGAATGTGGGGGAAACGCATGTCCCCTATTGGCATGAAGGGGCGGAATGGGAGCGCTGGCCCAGCCCTTGTGTCCCGTTCGGCGGCCCAGGCTGCTCGGCCGAGGACAGTCAACGCCGGCAAGTGGCTTGTCTGGAATGGGTGGATCGCATGCTTGCGCCCCTGCTGCTTCGGTTCAGTCCGGGGACTGTGTTGGTCTGCGCTGACCACGGAGACTGCTGGGGCGAAGACGGGCTCTGGGAACATGGCGTCAGCCATTGGGCTACGCTCACAGTTCCCTTGCTGTTGAGAGTGAGGGGAATTCCAGTCAGCGAGGAGCTTGACAGAGTCGGCCTCGACATCCCAGCTGCTTAAGCGTTATATAATCAGCCGCCAGGTATATCCATCGAATTCATTGTTGAGTCCGAGGCCAATCCTGGATGTTTCAATGGCCTCAGATCTGGTTCTGGACGAAGCGGACATCGATGGGCATTCTCTAACGCAGGAATGGCGACCCAAACATCGCGTGTCTGATGTCGCCACTCATGATAGGGATAGAGAGGTCTAAGGACCGTGCCAAAACCAGCCGATACCAATGCATTTGTCAAACTTCTCTCGGTCAACCAAAAAGACTGGTCATTACTAAGGCTGCTCCAACCATGTTGAAGTCGATCCACTTCATTTCGCTCGGGTGGATGCTCATTCCAGGAGCATCCCCAGAGTGTCAGCGAAGGATCTACTATATGGCTCATTTCTGGAGAGGCAGCAATGTTTGTGTCCACAATCAAAAGACCGGTTTGGCGACAAGCCCTAGCCATGCGAGTGAGCAGAGGCAGAATATCTGGCGCGCTGATGTGATATAGCAACCCGGAGCAAACTACGATATCGAACTGTCCTAGCCGGTCCCATAGCTGAGGATCCGTTACGTCACCCTGTTGCCAGGCACAGCGACGTCGAAGACCAAGGACTTCTGCCGCAAAACGCGCCTTGGCGAGGTGGGAGGATCGGACGTCAATACCAGTGACTCGCGCTCCAAGCATGGCCAAGCCAATGCTGATACCACCTTCAAGGCAACCAAGATCAAGCATTTTCAATCCCCGAACTTGTCGCCGCAGAATCACCCTGATCAACTCCGCATAGAGGGAGACGCGTGACTGCACCTGGCGAGGGGCATCTGCTGCAATGGTAAACAAACCAGGCCGGAGTTCAAGATTATGGGCTGACCACAGCCCATATTGACGCCTGATCTGCTCCAGCTGCTGAGAGCATTGCTCTGGTGACGCCTGGAATCTCGCCAGAAGCGAAGCGATCTTGGGCGTCACTTTGTGCATCATTGAACCACAGCTTTCAAGGCGATGATCTGGCGAACGAACTACTTAAGGGTGAAGGTGCTTTTGCAAGCATGGGCCGTTTCTCTCTGTTCGGCTATGATTCTTACTTTCGCCCCGGTCGGCGCCTTGTCAGGGGGCAACTTGAGAGTGAAGCCTGTCTTTGTGAGAGCCGTATTCTTATAGGCTTTGGCGATATCGGGGCGATCGAAGAAGCTCGTTTCATGCTGTTGAGTGTTTGCTCCTTCGCTGATCTCCAGCACGATTCGGGATGGGGAGTTATTCGGGTCTCCAACTGCCCAACCCCGCAGAATCACCTTGTCTGGTAATCGCTTCTGGACGTCAAGATAGCAATTCCCATCGTTGAGCACTTTCAGGTTGCCGGGGTCTGGAGAGGGCGAGCAGGCAGCAATAAATCCAGTTGAGAGCACCAGGCTGGATGCCAGCATACTGTGCCGAATCAAGTTCATTTTCAAGGATTAATAGGACTTATGTCCATTATGCCATAACAGGTCGGCGCTCCTGCGCCTGTTGTAAAATGTGAAGGCGGTTTCGCGATGCTTGGCTTGAGTCGCACGTAGGCTGATGGCACCATACCAAGAGGCCTTCTGAATGCCCTTGAGTTTGCTCCCGGTGCTTCCTGCAGTTCTGCTGACCTCTCGATCAAGTCATGCACTTGTTCCTCAATCCTGTTTCTACGTCTATAATCAGTCCCTGTTGAGTAAGACTACGCTGTCACCCTTTGGGGAGCAGTTGTGCTGCTCTCATACGTTTTGTCCAAAGATTGACTCGACAAGTTCGTCTTCCAGGTTCATGATGGAGATTCGAGTTCTTTCATGACCTCAGCAAAGATTGGCATTCTCCTTTCTCTCATTATTTCTTAAACAGGGTCTTGGACTTGCTATTGATCATGACATGGGGTGTGACTGATGGCATTGGAGGTTGCTTCTCTGAACTATCAGTTTGCCTGCATTCAGCATTGACTGTATGACAGATCCTGTAAGCATGGCCATTCATGATCAAGAGTCCAGGATGCGATCTGCTTCCTACTCGGGGGCGGAAATCTCAGTGCAGTATAGACAGGTAGAAAGTCAGTCCAGGCCATTACAGGAGGTTGTCAAGTCTGTTGAGTTGACACGGCGCAATCGGATGTCTTTAATAATGCAGTCTAGCTTTGATCCCATTCAGTTGGGTCGTTACAGCCTCCAGTCTATACCTATTCATGGCATCATTGAGTTAGATGGCCGACTCGTCGTTCGTATGCCATACATTCATGGTGTCAGCTGCCGGGACCTTGCGATTTCCGGCGACACAAGAAAAGCCACTGTGCTTTCAGGACTGTTGAACCTCATGCTCACTGATAACCTGCGCAAGGCGACGATTGGTCCTGTTGAAG
This sequence comes from Synechococcus sp. UW140, assembly GCA_943371515.1. Taxonomy (GTDB): domain Bacteria; phylum Cyanobacteriota; class Cyanobacteriia; order PCC-6307; family Cyanobiaceae; genus Regnicoccus_A. Next base: position 294,663 of record CALRVC020000001.1, read on the forward strand.
CAGGAATCTTTCTTGCCAAGATTGAGTCCATTATGGCATCTGCAAGGCCGCATCTTGTTGACAGGATCCGTATCCAAGTAGACCAGTTGGCTAGGTGCTTTTCTGATCGGCGTACATTGACACTTCCGATTGGCCCCTACCATGGAGACTTGACGCTCTCCAATCTTTTGTATGAGGAGACGACTGGCACCTATTATATATTTGACTTCTTGAAATCCTTTATTGACTCGCCACTGCTAGATTATGCAAAGTGGAGACAGGATGCCATTCACGCCTGGTCCTTCAGGACCAGCTCTGGTGCTGAGCTGACATCTGGTCTGCTTTTTGCTAAGGCCGCCACGCCGGAATTTGCAGTGAAATCTATCAACGATGAATTTTTCATGGAAGCTCAGTTGCTCAGTGCGATGAATCTCTTGAGAATTACCCCTTATCTTAAGACTGCCACCGATGAGGATTGGCTAGTTAACAGACTACAATACGAAGTCAATCAGGCTATTTTCTAACTCATGGATCTCCTCTTGCCAGTTGCTGGTCAGTCATCTCGTTTCCCTGGCATGCGTCCAAAGCATTTGCTTACCCTTCCATCTGGAAAGCTCATGATAGAAGCGTGTCTTGACGGGTTGCCTATAGATCAAATTTCGCGCATCGTTATTGGGGCTAGATCGGAGCACCTTTCCTCGTATATCTCTGCTAGTGCCCTGCGGGACCTGATGGAAGAACGGTTTAATACTCCTGTTTCTGTGATTGAAATTGAATCTTCCAGTTCGCAGCCCATGACCTGCTCAATTCTGCTTGACGAGGCGCAGGTCAGTGGCAGCTTTGCCATTAAGGACTGTGATAACTCCTTCACTGTTAGCCAGCTTGCTCCTAATTCAATTGCCTATGTTTCCCTCAATAACCCATCGCTTCACACGCTAGATGCACCTTCTGGCAAGAGTTACATTTCCATTGACTCCCTCTCTGAGGTTCTTAGCATTTGCGAAAAGAAGGTAATCTCGCCAAACTTCTGCTGCGGACTGTACGCGTTCGCTTCGCCAGATCTATTCCAAAGTGCCACTAGACGGCTTGCTGACTACCTTCATGAACATCTCCATGAGCGCGCTGAGGTCTATGTATCGCATGTTATTCAAGAACTCATCGCCAGTGGGGTGAGCTTTGTTGCTTTGCCTGCTTCAGACTACGCAGACTTTGGAACAGAGCGTGGATTCAGGGCGGTCTGCTCTCGTGCCATAACGCTTTTCTGTGACTTTGATGGTGTTCTTGTTATTAACAGCAGTAAGTTTGATTCGCCGCCATGGCAGATGAGTCCAATCACTGCCAATCTAGAATGTCTTCGTGACTCTTTGCTGGAATCGCCTGAATCTCGTCTTGTCATTACAACATCTCGACCGAGTGAATTGAGAGAGGGTATAGAGGCCTTTCTTCTCAGTTATGGTATTCGCCCGCATTGCATTGTCACTGACTTGCCCCACTGCCATCGGCGATTGATCAATGACTTTTCCCGGACCAATCCATACCCGTCGTGTAGTGCGGTCAGTGTGGCACGGGACAGTGACTCACTTTCTGACTATCTCTAGAATCTGTTGCATCACCTCTGCACTTCTGTATCTTTGCACGTTTCTCTGAACAGTCTTTGCTGATGAGTTGAGGCCTCAATCTCCTGTTCCTGGCACCTTCTGAACCAGTTCGTGCCGATGCGGTAGCAATAGCCCCAGCAGTGATGGTGCGCTGTGGACATGAATGCCTTGTCTGTTCAGGAAGTGGGCAAAGGCGATCTCTGAGGCGAAGTCTGGATGGCCCTGTACTAGTTGTATATACGTATCCTCGCTGCTGGTTTCGTGCCTCTCAAGTGCTTCTGCCAGCGATGTTCCGCCATGGCACAGGGTTGTCCGTAGTTGTTGTGTTGTACTTGGGCTGCCAACTAATTGCCTTGGATAGCGGAATCCATACCACTTTATGGCATCATCACTACCCAGAATCGGTTCAACTGAGATGGGTCGATAGAGGCTTGAATCAAGGTAATTCTCACAGCCAGCCATCAGGAATGTATCAAGGCGAAGCATCGTCTCCCTGGGCCCACCGAAAACCTTGTCGGAAGCTGCTATCAGGCTGGACTTGGTGTTGAGCAGGTCCTGCCACAGGCTTTCTGGATTGAGATGATGATAGTCGCTGCGCAACTTGATAATGTGGCTGTAGCTGACGCCCTGCTGCTGTTCGCTGTGGCGTAGCAGTTGTAGGCACAGCGTCAACTTGAACCATTGCCTCATGGAGGGTTGGGGCAGGCCCTCCTCGAGTTGGTGCCATCGGTCGCCGTCGTTGATGATCAGGCTGCGCTTGAGCTTGCCAATTCGCAGGCTTTCAGCTTGTTCTTTATAGGTCTCTGTGGTGCAGATGAAAACATCGGCATCTTCGCCAAGCTTCTCCAGCAGAGCCCGGCTATGCTCAAGGCAGCGCAGCTCCCCCGGCAGGACCACGGCAACGCGCCAGGCTGCAGGCTGTTGCGGTGGCTGCATGGTGACCGATTGGCTCAGGAGTTCAGGGCAGGCCTTGATCAGTTCGCGGCACAGGTGTAAGTCTGAGTCGGCGGTAGGGAGACAGTGCTTCCAGGCTTCCTGGGCCGCAGCATGGTTGCCCCGCAGTTGCTGGAGGCGTCCCCACTCCAGTAGCAGCCAGGGATGGCGGATCGCTTCCAGGGGCATTTGCGTCAGCGTCTGGTTCGCCTCACCCTCCAGCTCCAGCCGTCGCAGCCGTTGGACCTGCCAGAGCAATTGCTCGGGACCTGCCTGTGGTGTCGCCGCGTGGATGTGCCGCTGTTCGGACAGTGACAGTTCCGGCAGGGGTCTGTCAGCTGAGGCGCTGAGCAGAACCCATGCGGGCTGACCCCACCAGGGACTGGGGTTCTCGATGGCAGCGTTTACCCTCTGTGTTGTGGACATCTGGGTGGAGGGCACGGATGCAGTTCCGCGTGCATCTTGGTCATGGCAAGACAGGCTCATCGTATCTACAGGCTTGGCTGGCCCTGAATGCAGCTGCCCTGGCGGACCGCCAGGGGGTCGCCTACCCACTGCGTTCGCCGGTGAGCGGTCAGGAAGAGCAGGCGGGCAGGGCTTCCCGTTTCAGTCTTGGCAATGGTTTTATTCTGCGCGAGATTCTGGAGCATGACCAGGCAGCGACGCTGCTGCGAGCCATGCTCCCCTCACCTGGCGTGAACGGTTCGTTGCTGTTTTCTGGCGAGCAGTTGATGCGCAGCGTGTCGACCTGGTGGCCCCAACTGTTGCGTGTTGCAGTCGATGCTGGGGCCGAGGGGGTCAGCCTTCTTCTCTACGTGCGGGATCCACTTGAACATGCCTTGTCGGTCTATGGGCAGATGGTCAAGGCCCATGGCTTCACTGGGTCGGTCGATGAGTGGTTGTCCATTTACCGCTATTCCGAGGAGCTGGATCGTGGTCTTGCTGTAGTCCAGACTCTTGATGCGGGAGCATTGCCGGTGACGTTGACTGTACATAACTATTCACGTGCACCAGCGTTGGCTCTCTCCCAATTGCAGGCTTGGCTGGGTCTCGAGTCCGGCAATGCACCCCCCTGGCGTTTCCCTGTTCACCGCAGGGTGAATCGATCGCTTGACAGTCAGGAGCTGCGTGCTCTGCGCCTCTGCAATGCGCTGTTGGGGGAGAGGGCAGGGCGCATCGGAATTCGACTGGTCAACGACCTGCCTGACCATCTCGGTCCCGCGCCACCCCAGCCGAGCCGCGCCAGTCGTCTCGCTTTCCGCAACCGTCTAGCTCCGATCGTCGAGCGCATCAATGCACGGCTGCCGACAACTTCGCGGTTGCAGCTTGAGATTGATCCAGAGCGCGAGGTTGGGGCTGAGGCTGATGCTGAGGCTGAGCTTTGCTCAGCTGGTGAGGAGCCGATCGTCCTCTCTCCGGAGCAGCTGCGCCTGATCGTGGAGGAGCTGCTGATGCTGGGCAACGATCCAGCGGATGGCTGCCGATGAACCGCCCCCATCAGAACTGGCTGCTGATCAGTTTCGACCAGTGGCGGGGCGACTGGTTGTTGCAACCGTGGTTGCATCTGCCCCACCTCAAGCGTCTGGCCCGTTCGGGCTGGTTGGCGCGCTGCTGTCTCACCAGCAGCCCCCAGTGCGTGCCATCCCGGGCCAGCTGGCTCACTGGACTCTGGCCCAGCCAGCTCGGCCTGGAGCGCAACCGGACCTTCACCATGCCGGCCAACGCCCCTTCCTTCGTGCGGGACCTGCAAGGGCAGGGCTATCACACGGTGCTGCTGGGGAAGAGCCACTGGACGCCGCATCATGGCGGCCTGGATCTGCGCGACAACCTGCCCTTGCTGCGTGCCCTGGGCTTCGAGCGGGCTCGTGAGATCGCCGGGCCGCGGGCCCTGGCTGAGGTGCGCTGCGAGCTCTCCGATCTCTGGGACCAGGCGGGGCTGCTGGAGGCTTACCGCGCCGACCTCCGCGATCGCTATGCCCAGGGCGTGGCCCACCGGGTGCGGCCGACCCTCCTGCCGGAGGTGCTCTATCCCGATCTCTGGATCGGAGCCGAGGCACTCCTGGAGCTCGAGCGCCTCCCAGAGGAGCGCCCCTGGTTTTGTTGGATCAGTTTTCCCGGCCCCCACGAGCCCTTTGATGTGCCGCGCAGCTGGCGGGGCAGGTTCCCCCATGGCCCGATCCCTCCCGCCGAGCCTCGCCCGGGCTGGGCTGAGAGTCTTCCTGCCCACAGCGAACTGCGCCGCCGCCTGGAGCGGGAGCCGATCCCGCCGGGGCCGCTCGACGAGCTGCGGCAGGATTACGCCGATCACCTGGCCCTGCTGGATGCCCAGGTGGGAGGGATCCTGGCGGCCCTGCAGCGGCGATCGGATGGTCGCCGTACGGCCATCAGCGTGGTCTCCGACCACGGCGAGCTGCTGGGCGATTGGGGGCTGCTGCTCAAGGGTTGTTTCCTCGAGGCTGCCGTGCGGTCCCTGTTTCTGCACTGTCCGCCGGGTGGTCGGCGTCCATGGGAGGGCCGCGGCAGCGACCTTCCCTTCCCCCTCACCGAGGGCTTGCAAACCGTGGCCTCGATGGTGCCTGCTGATCGTCGACTCTCGCCCCTGGAGCATTTGAGGCGACACACGGCCACGGTGCGCAGCGAGTTCGGCGGTGAACGTCTGCTGGCCCGGGGCAGGGCTCGCCTCGTGGTCGATCGCTGCGGGCGGCTCCACAGCCTCTCAGGGCAGGCGATCCTCAGGGAATGACCCTGAAGATGCCGAGCTTGCAGAGCCAGTGTGCGGCTTTGGCCAGCTCCGACTCCGTCAGTTCGGGGTGCGCGTTCACCACGGCGGCAAGCTCGAACGCCTTGGTGGCCTCTGTGGCGTCATGCCGTTCGGCATGGCTGAGCAGGGCCTCGATGGCCGCCTCACTGCAGGACAGCTGGGCCGGGAAGCGGTAGATCGTGAGCTGCTGGAGTTCCTGCCAGTGGTCTCGGGCGCGGTGGGGATCGGCGCTGAACCGGCAGTGCGCTTCGAGGTGATGGCTGGGCCAGGTTTTGAACTGGAGACCAGGTGATGGCAGCGGCAGTGTGCAATCGCGGGCAACCTGCGCCCCCGCCGCCTCCAGACGCCGCTGCACCAGTTCGGCGGCCTGCGCCCGAATGCGACTGGCGATCGAGGGCCAGTTGAACAGGCGGGCAGCCCGTTCCCTCCCGGCTTCCCCCATGCGTCTGCGTCGCTCTGGATCGTCAACCAGGTCTTCGATCGCCGCCACCAGGGCGTCTTCGTCCACCACGACTTCGCGCATCAGACCGCAGATGTAGGCGTCGTAGTCGATCTGGTCGAGGGCATAGCCAGCCAGCCAACTGTCGAAACCCTGTTGCGGTTGCCAGGTGGGGATCAGCAGGCCGGTGCTGCGATGCACCACCGTGTCGCGGTAGCCGTTCCAGTCGCTGGCGATCACGGGCAGGCCGCAGGCCATGGCCTCCACGGGTGTGAGGCCGAAGGTCTCCTGCAGGTTGTCGGCCATCGAGATGAACAGGTCGGCGGCCGCCCAGGCCTGGTCGCCGGCGCTCAGATCGTGTCCATCGAGCAGTTGCACCTCGAAGCCCCGGGCAAAGTGCTGGCAGGCCTGCTCCAGCGCCTGCTGCTGCTCAGGGGTTGGATGGGTGCCGTAGATGAGCAGGCGCAAGGGGGGGGAGCCCTTGTCGCGACGGCTGGCCACCCGCTGCAGGGCCTGCAGCATCACACCGGGGTGGGCCTTGGCATGGATTTCGAGCCGTCCCACGAACAGCAAGACCACCTGATCGGGCCGAACCCGGAGGGCCTGTCGGGCCTGCTCGCGGCTGGAGCCCAGGGCGGCCAGGCGCTCGTGATCACAGCCCAGGGGGATCACCGGCAGCTGGGGGCGTGGAATCGTCAGATCGGCGGCCTGGAAGCGGCGGCGCAGCGCCTCTTCCTGCCAGGCCAGGCTGGTCTCCACAGCGGCCTTGGCGCAGCGACTGGTGCAGATCAGGGCATCCCAGGTTTGCACCGGGGCCGTGGCCAGATCGCGCAGGCCCTCCAGCACCGGCAGGGAGCAGAGCGTGTGGGTGAGGCCGATCAGGCTGTAGCTCGCCGGGCCCTGGCCCTGCCACTGCCGCCACTGGGCCGTGCGCCCGAGCAGGGGGTCGGACACCAGCAGGGCATCGATGTCCTGATAGGGCTGGGGATCGAGGAGGGCATGGCGTCGCAGCTGCAGCTCCGGCCGGCGGCGGGCCAGACCGGCCCGGAGTTCTTCCAGGGGGTCGGCAGGAGCCGCCACCACATGGAAGTGGTCCTGGCTTTCGGTGCGGATCAGGCCGTCCACCAGGCCGATGCTCGCCGACTGGCGCCCCATCTTGCGCCGCGCCGTGCTGAAGTTATCGCTCAGATAGAGAGTGGCGAGTCGGGCAGGGCCGCCCATCGTGACGGCGCGGCGGCTCATGGCTGGCTCGTGATCGAGCGGCTGGCCACCAGCTGCATCAGCGCCAGCTGCCGGGGCAGGCAAAGCGACAGGCTGTAGTCGCGCACCGCGTCCACCTTGGCGGCCTGGCCGAGGCGCTGGGCCAGGGGCCTGTCGGCCAGCAGCTCCGCCACGGCGACGGCCAGATCGGCGGGCTTGAAGAAATCCACCAGCAGGCCGTTGTGGCCGTGCCGGATCACCTCCTCGACCGGTCCGGTGGCGGAGCCGACGACGGCGCAGCCGCTGGCCATTGCCTCCAGCAGGCTCCAGCTGAGCACGAACGGATAGGTGAGATACACATGGATGGCACTGAGCTGCAGCAGTTGCAAGAAGGGTCGGTAGCCAAGGGGACCGGTGAAGTGGACCCGGCTTGGGTCGAAATGGCCCTCGATCTCCTTGAGGAACAACTCTCGCCACTCCCCCTGCGGGCATTTAGGTCCGTAGCTGCTCCCCTCCAGCTCGCCCACGATCACGATCCGGGCCTCAGGATGCAGCTGCTGGATCTGAGGAATGGCACGCAGAAAGGTATGGCAGCCCCGATAGGGCTCAAGCCGGCGATTCACGAAGCTGACGATCGGATCGCCCCGATGCAGCACGGTGCCATCCGGGAGCTGAAGCGTCTTGCTGCCCTCCAGCTTGTGAATCCGCTCCACATCGATGCCATCGTGAATCACGCTGATTTTTGAGTGCCAGCGCGCAGGAAAAGTGTCGCGCTGGAAATGAGTGGGCGACACGCACCAATCCGAAGCACTCAGGTTCAGCAGCATGCTGCCGGTTTTCATGCGGCTGCGGGCGCAGTCTTCCCAGCTGAGCGGACCCTGGAACTCCGGATCAAAGTTCAGATCCAGACCATGGGCGCGGTAGAAGAATTCCTGGTAGGTGAGCATCGGCACGTCGGGAAAGACGTCCTTGAGGAAGAGGCATTCCCCCCAGCCGGGATGGGCGCAGATCAGATCGGGCCGTAGACCTCGCTCCCGCAATTGGGCCGCCATGCGAGCGCAGGCCTCACCGCGGATCACCTTGGTTTCGATGTCGCTGGCCAGGGGATGCAGATCACTGCCACTGCTGCGGGAAGGGATATAGCGCACGTACTGAACCCCCTTGGGGATCCGTAGGGAAGGTTCGGCAATGCCGAGACCCACGAGCTGATGGCCGCCGGCCTTGGAGAGGTGGCGAAGAATATGGATGTATTGGCCCGGGAACCCCTGATGCACGAATAGGATATTCATCCTTTGCCTGGCTGTCCTGCTGTTGCTGGCATGATATCGTCCGAAGGTCGTCTCTACCGACTGGTTTGATTGAGGAACGCTGAGTTCTTTAACCTTGCCCACTTGACGATGAAGGGGCGGATGTGCTGGGGGCTGAGTGGACATCTTATTTCTGCATAATAATTATCCCGCCCAGTTCGTTCATCTGGCGCGGGGTCTGGCTGCGGCCGGCAGCCATCGGCTGATCTATGCCACGGCCCGCGATCCGGTGCCCGAGACCGAGATGGTCCCTGGTCTGCAATTGGCCAGTTTTCGCCCCCACCGCCCAGCGTCGGCTCAGATTCACCCCTATCTAAGGGTCACGGAGGAGGCCGTTCTCAGAGGCCAGGCGGTGCTGCGCTGCCTTGACGGTCTGCAGCAGGGTGGATTCCAGCCACGGCTGGTGATCTTCCATGCCGGCATGGGCCTGGGCATGCTGCTGCGGCAGCTGCTGCCCAAGGCCATTTTGGTGGGGTATTGCGAATGGTTCTTCCGGCCCGACACGCTGGGCCACCTGTTCGAGACGCTGACGCCCGATCTGGAGCTGACGGGCAGGCTGCGCAATCTGCCGCTGTTGCAGGAGCTGAGTGAGATGGACCTGGGCGTGGTGCCCACCGCCTGGCAGTGGCAGCAGTTCCCGCCGGAGTATCGCGACAAGCTGAAGGTGGTGTTCGATGGCATTGACACCAGCTTTTTCCATCCAGCTGCCTGGCGGGGACCGGTGGAGCTGCTGCCGGAGGAGGGAGAGGCGCTGGTGCTGCAGCCGGAGCAGCCGGTGCTCAGCTATGCCACGCGCGGCATGGAGCCGCTGCGGGGCTTCCCGGAGTTTCTGCGGGCCCTGCCCGGCCTGCTCCGTGCCGAACCAACCCTGCAGGTGGTGGTGGCCGGCCGGGACCGGCGGGCTTACAGCGCGGCGGCCCCCAGCCATGGTGGCTCCTGGAAGCAGCATCTGCTGGCGGAACTGGGGGAGTTTGAGGGCCGCGAGCGCATCCACTTCACCGGTTTGCTCAGCTATGAGCACTACCGCAGGCTGTTGCGGCGCACCGATCTGCATGTGTATCTGAGCCGGCCCTATGTGACCAGCTGGAGCCTGTTCGAGGCAGCGGCCTGCGGCGCTCCGATCCTGATGAATGAAGGCCCGGCCACCACCGGCGTGCTGGCGGAAGCGGCTTTTGCCCGCGTGGATCTGGATCAGTCGTCTGCTGCCATGGCGGAGGCGTTTGGGCAGGCCTTGCGGCGCTCCCTGGCCCTGCGCCGAGAGCCGCGCAGGTCACTGCTACCAAGCGACCTGGCGCTGCCGTCCTGCCTGGACTTGTGGCAGCAGCTGCTGAATCAAGTTATACAGCAGCGCTGATTCAACAGAAAAAAGGCCTGATGGATGTCCATCAGGCCTGATCAAAGGAGATAGTACCGCTCAGGTGAGCTAGAGCTCAGACAAGAGTAGAATCCCAGAACGTAGCTGCGCCGAGGGCTACCGTGGCAGAGTTGTTATCGTAGAAGGGAGTGGATTTGTTATCTCCCGACTTGAATTCACCGTTGCTGTATCCGTTGTCGCCATCGTTGCCAGCAAAGAGGATGTCCGTGCCGGTGACACTGTTGATGATAAAGGTCTGAGTAGCATCATTCCAGAAGCCCTGGAGATAAGCAGTGAATCCAGAGTAATCAAAATCTACTTGTGTGTCGATCAGATTCTTGGCATTGGTATCCTTGACATCAATTTTGTCGTTGACACCAAGATCAGTGATGATATCAATTCCATTTCCATAAGTAATGGAATTGGAATCTTGATAACTGTAGTCCCAAGGGTCAGGAGCGCTGCTGAGGTTGCGTGATGTTGAGTCTTCGCTGATGTAGTAACGGTTCTGAACAAAGAGATCAGAACCAATGCCACCGGTTAGGAGGTCAGCTTCGGTTCCACCAATCAGGACATCATTTCCGGCTTGGCCGTCAAGAACATCCTCTTGGGAGTTGCCTTCAAGGATGTCACTGCCATTGCCTCCAAAGAGCGTATCACTGCCACCGCCACCAAAAATGGTGTCGTTGCCTGAGTCACCATCCAGCTCGTCCTCGTTGAAGAATCCGAAGCTCAGATCGTCGAAGTCACCAACGTTGGTGTCATTGACATCGTAAAGTCGCGAGTCGTCGGCCGTGAAGAATTCATCACTATTGGTGACCTGGAAGCCTGCTTCTGGCTTGCCAACCGGGAATGGCTCGTAGGAATTCCAGCTTGATCCTCCAATGACAATCCCTTGGTGGGTGTAGTAATCGAATGCATTCTCGCCGAAGATCAGGTCGGCGTTGTCACCACCATTGATGGTGTCGTCGCCGTTGTTGCCTTGGATGTAGTCGTTGCCATCTTCGCCGAAGATCTCGTCGGCGCCGTTGTTGCCTTGCAGGAAGTCGCCACGCCTGAAGGTTTCGCCGGCATCGACGTAACTGGTGTTGCCGCCACCATAGATGGTGTCGTTTTTCTGGCCACCGATCACACAGTCGTCGCCATCTTGCTCGTCGGGATTGACGGCGTTGGGGTCATTGAGGCCATCGCCATAGAGCAGCAGGCCGGCATCGGCTGTACCGGTGTTCCCAAAGAAGTCGAGGGTGTCGTCGCCCCCGGCGCCGGCGATGGTGTTCAAGCCACCGACGTTGCGAACGTTGGAGCGGAGGCCGTTCTCGCTCTCGTTGGAAATCAGATCGGCTTTGCTACCGCCGGTGACGACGGTTCCGTTCGTCAGCGTGGTCTCTTCAAACAGGATGGTATCGCGACCAGCGCCACCGCGAAGGGCGCTGGCGCCGAAAGTGCCTTTGAAGACGAGGAGGTCATTGCCGCCGCCGCCCTGGTACCCGGTGAAGCCAGCCGCACCAAGTCCGGTACTGAGGACGCGAATGGTGTCGTTGCCGCTGCCGCCGAAGATGAAGGAATCGAGGCTGCCACCGAATCCTGGGCCGCTGGTGCCCAGGGTGATCGAATCATTGCCCAGGCCGCCCTGAACGAGAGAATTGACGAGGGTGCCAAGCAGATTGATCTGGTCGTTGTTGGCACCACCCTGGATGGTGTAGTTCTCAATGGTGCCGGCGCCGGCATCGGAAGCCACCGAGATGGTGTCATTTCCGGCCAGGCCATCGATGAAGCTGCCCGTACGCGGGGGGACACCTACATATCCACCCGGGCCGCCTGTGCCATTGACATCGAACAGCAGGTCATCCGCCTCTGTTCCGATCAGTGAAAAAGTTCCCATTTTGTGGTTTTGTGAAAAGATGGAAGCAGGGTCAGTTTAGCTTGCCATGCTGAGAGAGTCAACTCCCGTGGGCATGCTATGACCAAATTGTGCTTGGGCAAGCGTTGGGAGTTGGGCAGTGGCCGGTTTATCGATTGCCACTCTTTGGATGATTCAGAGTTGTCTCAGGGCATCTCCCTTATCCTGAAAGCCTCCGAGCAGCAATTGCAAGTAGCTTACCTTACGTAGCTTGATGTGAGCTTCCAAAGACATGCCCGCCTGCAGGCTGAGGGGTTTGCCGCTCTTCAGCTTCAGCTGTTGGCTGGCCAGGCTGATCCGGGCGGGAAACCGGTACTCAGTCAATTGCCGCTGGGGATCGGGAGGTAGGGCGTCGGAACCGATACGGGTGACCGTGCCCTGAAGGACGCCGAAATCGCTGGCCGGGAAGGAGTCGATGCTCAGATCGGCCGCCTGCCCGGTGCGCACGAAGCCGATGTGGCGGCTGAAGATCTCCACCTGCGCCTCCAGTTTGTCGTAGGGAACAATCTTGAGTACCGGTTCACTGCCTTGGGCAACGAAGCCCGGGCCTTTGGGCTTGAGGTCGAACACAACACCATTGACCGGTGAGCGGATTTCCTGGTAGCGCAGCGTCACCTCGGCTTCATTGCGCTGGTTGAGCTGGCTGGCCAGGTCACTCTGCAGGGCCTGAACGAGCTGTTCCTGGGCGGCCTCCTGCCTGAGTCTCTCCAGTCTCACCTGCTCAAGCTGGCCGCGGGTTTCCTGGACCTTGTTTTGCTGTTGCAGCACCTGCAGTTCAGGGCTGGCGCCCTCCTTATTCAATTCCGCCAGACGCCTGAGAATGTCCTCCTGGAGCTCGAGATTCTTGCGCAGCTGTTGCTCCTCGGCTGAATTCTGCTCGAGGTAGCGACGCAGTTCCAGATCCTTCAGGGCCAGCTCCCGTTGCTTGTTGGCAATGGTGCTGGTGAGGGTGCGCTGCTTATCGAGGCTCGAGGCCGTATCGAGCCGCATCAGCAGCTGATTGCGCTTCACCGACTGCCCTTCCCGCACCAGGATCTGACTCACGACGCCACCGACGGGAATCTGGATCTGCTGCACTTGTCCGACCGGCTCGAGTTTGCCCGGAGCTACCACCACTTCTTCCGTCTTGGCAAAGGCAAGCCAGCCCAATCCCGCCACGCTGCCAATCACCAGGGTCCAGGTGATCGCCTTGACCCAGACGTTGGACTGCCGCAGACCCAGTTCATGGTGGTCCAGGGGATCGTTGGCTTCGCCGGCGTTGCTCGGAGCAGGACCCTTGTGCTGCAAGAGTTTCATGCTGCGGCCTCCTGCTGCCGGTACAGGGCAAAGTAGCGGCCGCGCTGGGCCATCAGTTCAACGTGGGTACCCGACTCGACAATGGATCCCTGATCCATCATCACGATTTTATCGGCGTTGCGGATCGTGGTCAGTCGATGGGTAATGAAGAACACCGTGCAACCTTTAAGGCTGGCACGAAGGTTCTGAAAGACACGCCGCTCCGTGTCGTAGTCGAGGGCGCTGGTGGCCTCGTCCATCACCAGGAGCTTGGGATTGTTCAGGAGGGTGCGGGCGATGGCGATGCGTTGGCGCTGCCCGCCGGATACCCCCGAACCCCGCTCCCCGACGGGCGTGCTGTAGCCGGAGGGGAGTTCCATGATGAAGTCGTGAGCGCAGGCCGCGGTGGCAGCCTGGACGATCGCCTCGTTGGTGGCCTCGGGGTCTGCAATCGCGATGTTATCACTCACGGTACCGGCAAAGAGCAGGGGGTCCTGAGGCACGATGCCGATCTGACGTCGCAGGGAATAAAGCTCAACCTTGTCAATGTCGGTTCCGTCGATCAGGATTCGGCCCTCGGTTGGAGAATAGAGACGGCTGAGCAACTTCATCAATGTGCTCTTACCACTGCCGCTCTGTCCGACAACACCCACGAAGGTTCCTTCGCTGATGTCCAGATCGACGTGCTTGAGCACAGGAGCTTGCCCGGGCTGGAAACTGAAGCTGACATTTTCGAAGCGGACGCTCCCGTGGATCGGAGGCAGGGGAATCTTGCTTTGATCCGCTTCGTTGGACTCCTGGGGGGTGTCGACCACATCTGCCAGGCGTTCGAACGACACCCTCAGCTCCTGAACGTTCTGCCAAATTGTTGAAAGGCGAAGCAGTGGCTGGGTGACATAGCCGCTGATGATCCGGAAGGCGATGAGTTGACCGAGGGTCAGCTGTCCTTGCAGGACCATTGATGCGCCAATCCACAGCACCAGCAGTTGCGAAATCTTTTGCAAGACCTGGCTGGTTTCGTTGAGAGTGGTACCTGTAACCGTCTTTTCAAAAGTTCGGGCGATGTAAGCCGAGTAGTGTTCCTGCCATTTCCAGCGACTGACCATCTCAACGTTCTGGGCCTTGACGGTCTGGATGCCGTTGAGCACCTCGACCAGGTGGGCCTGTGTCTTGGCGTTTTCTTCAGCTGCCTTGCGGTATTGGCGGCGGAACAGGGGAGCCCCAAGGATGGTGATTCCCACCTGGATCGGCAGTACAAACAGGGCAACGAGTGTCAGCAGCCAGCTGTACAACAGCATCACCACGATGTAGATCACCGCGAAGATGGCATCGAGGAAGGTGGTGAGCGCCTGGCCGGTCAGGAAGTTCCTGATCTTTTCCAGCTCGGCCATGCGGCTGCTCAGTTCCCCCACTGGACGGTGATCGAAGTAGGCCAGGGGCAGGCGCAGCAGGTGATCGATCACCTCAGCGCCAAGGCGCAGATCGATGCGATTGGTGGTCTCGGTGAAGAGGAACGTCCGCAGACCGGAGAGCACGCCTTCCAGCAGCGTCACCGCCAGCAGGGCGAAGCCCAACACCTGAAGCGTGTCGAGGCTGCGCTGGGAGATCACCTTGTCGATGATCACCTGGATCAACAGGGGGTTGGCCAGGGTGAACAGCTGCACCACAAAGGAAGCAACCAGCACCTGGAGAAGTGCTGCTCGGTGGCGCCGGATCGCGGGCCAGAACCAGCTGAAATCAAAGCGGGCATCGCGGGTTGTGGAGGTGCGGTCCAGGATCAGCAGGTCGAGACCGTCTGGATAGCGCTCCTCCACCGCCTTGAGATCGAGATCCACCCAGCCGTCGGCTGGTGAGGCGATGCGCAGTCCGGCTGCATTGCTCGCCGTGACAAGAGCAAAACTACTGCCCCAGGGGATCAGGGACGGTACTTGCAGGCGACCTGCCATGGCAGCGGGGATCTTGGCACCTGCCACGTGCAGGCCCAGGTTCGCCGCCAGCTGACCGCAGAGCTGAAGACTTGGTGCCTGGCCCCGGCGGAGTGCATCGCTCAGGCTCTTTTCTATGGCGTCCCTGCGGAAGGGCAAGCCCATCAGCTTGGTGAGCATCTGGAAGCAGGCCAGCGTTTCTGCCGCCACTCCCCTGCCCCTGATCAGTTGAAGCTGCCGGGACGGATCCGATTGACCCAGACTCAGGGATGTGCGTTGGGGGTGGCCCGATTCTGTCAGGAGTCTGGCAGCGGTGGTGTCCAGATTCGCTTCGCCGGTGGCTTGGGGTTCGCTCTGCTGCTCGAGCAGGGTGCGAGGCAGTGCGATCAGACGCAGGCCTAGGGGGGGCGTGACCGCAGGCAGTGGCTGGTTGCGATCGAGACGCTCGCCGATGGCATGGCCCGGTGCGTTGGCACTGGCAAGCAACACCTGAAGATCGTCCGGCAAGGTGGCCAATGCCTCGGGCTGAGGCGGCACAAGCCGTGCCTGTGGCATTGCTTGGATCAGTACATCCCCCAGGGCTTTGGTGCTGCCGGGATGCTTCCGGAGCTCAATCTCCAGGAGCTGGGCCACTTCGGCTGGGAACAGGGTGGTCTGAAACCACTGCCTGAAGCTGGATTCGTGCTTGTAAAGGTCCAGGATTTGGTCGTCTTGAAGACTGGCGGCCACCACTGGAAGGCTGGCGCTGACGTGCTCACATGGCGCCACCCGCAGCAGGGATGCCAGACCAACCACGCCTCCTTTGCCGATCTTCGCGAGCGTGAAGATCTTGGACTGAGCGTGGGCCAACAGCCTCGCTTCCCCCTCCAGGATCAGCAGGACCCGATCCGGAATCAGATCGCCATCGCAGAGTGATTGGCCTGGCCTGAACTGCAGGTAGGTGAATTGGGCCTCCAACGAGCGCTGGCGTTCTGGACTCAGGCCCTGAAAGGCAGGATGCTGCAAGGCCGATGTGGCGAGGGGGGAGGCCGTCATGCCAGCGAAGGGAAGCTCTGAACCACAGCGATGGTCTGAGAATCGATCATTTCCTCAAACAGTTCACTGCACATGCGCGCTGTTGTGACAGAATCAAAAGTGGCATGGACGAATTTCTCGACTCTGGTGACCAGCCACCAATCTGCTACGCGGATCGGAGCCAGGAGTTCACCCGTTCTGGCGGTACGCAGACGCTCGGCCAAAATGGGATGGGCATTCGTCAGTGGCTTTGGCCCAACCAGGCCCTGTGTCTGGCGTTCCGGTCCCTCAGAATATTGAGAGGCAATATCAGAAAAACTAGCCTCGGCTCCGGCAATGCGCAAGTACAGCTCCCTGGCCAGACCGGCATCCTTGAGTCGGATCAAACTGTAGGTGACTTGGTCAAGTTGATTCTTGCGTTCCAGGAAACGGGACTCTGCCTTGTGCCCAAACTCGTCCTGAGCATAGCGCTGGCTGCGTAAGGGCAGCAGCACCTGCCACTCCAGATCTGCTTCGTCGATCCCGAGCTGGCGGAGCACCTCCTGCTGGGCGATTGGATCACTGGCGTTGCGGCTCCGCCAAAAGGCTTCCAGGAGCTCCTGGCGCTCCTGCTCGCTGACGGGCACCGACGCCAAGGTGCGGGCCATCAGCTCGGCCCTCACCAGCGCGGGCAACATGCCGTGACGGCGAACCAAACCAAGCCCGCGGCTCCCCAGAGCATCGCGCAGATCAACGTGGAGACTCAAGAGAGAGAGGCGGCTCAGCGCAGCACCTGATCCTAAGGCCCCGTCGCCTGGTCCAGGCAGGGCTCCGATTTGACGGCTGGGCCCCTCGTAGTGCAAGCTGTGATTCACGGCAGCCAGTCCGGCTGCGGGTGTAGCTCAGTGGTAGAGCGTCACCTTGCCAAGGTGAATGTCGCGCGTTCGAATCGCGTCACCCGCTTTCTTTAATTCGGTTCCTCCTTTCATCATGGCGAGCAGCAATTGTTCATAGCGACGAGCTCTGCAATCTGCTTGCTGCTTTCAGCATCAATTGTTGGCCAGCAACAGCTTCGAATCCCAGGACTCGGTAAAATTCACAACTCTGGCTCGTCATCAGGTAGGTGCGTTCTGCCGCTGCCACCGCAGGGTCAGCCAGCAGGGTTGTGACGATCCTTCGGCCCAGACCCTTGCCCTGGGCTTCAGGGGCCACAACCACATCCCAGAGCACGGCCCTGAAGACTCCGTCACTGGTAGCCCGGCCGAAACCCAGGAGCTTCGGTGGCTGCGACCAGCTCTTGGACGGGCCCCAGGCCGTCACCACCACCTGACTCCTCTGAAGCATGCGCCGCAGCTCACGGCTGGTGCGTCCGACGGCCCAGAAGGTGTGAGCATCGAAGAGCTCTTGGAGCTGCCTGAGGCCGTCTACAGGCTGCATCCACGGGCCAAAACCCAGGCGCAGACCAAGGGCGCCGGCTCTGTGCCGGATCAGATGGATGGTGGAGGTACTTATCAGATGGCCCCCCCGAATCCCTTCATCCAAGCTCATTGCCGACCCACTTCCAGTCAGCAGGCCTGAAGCTGGCCCATGGCACCTCGACGGTATTGCCGCCGGTAGTCTGGGACTAGCTCTGGTTGGCACTGTTCATGCTCAAGCTCCTGCTGGGAGACCCCAATGCCCGCAAGCTGAAGCGCTACCAGCCGATCGTTTCCGACATCAACCTCCTGGAAGAGGAGATTGCCCCCCTCTCCGACGACGAGTTGCGCGGTGTGACGGTCGAGTTCCGACAGAAGCTGGAGAACGCCAGCCACGCCGGCGGCAGCGTCGAGGCGATTGTCGCCCGCGAGCGCAAGCTGCTCGATGAGCTGTTGCCTCAGGCTTTCGCCGTGGTGCGCGAGGCGGGCAAACGGGTGCTGGGCATGCGCCACTTCGACGTGCAGCTGATCGGCGGCATGGTGCTGCACGACGGTCAGATCGCCGAGATGAAGACCGGCGAGGGCAAGACGCTGGTGGCCACACTTCCCGCCTACCTCAACGCCCTCACCGGCCGGGGCGTGCACGTGGTGACAGTGAACGACTACCTGGCCCGTCGCGACGCCGAGTGGATGGGCCAGATCCACCGCTTCCTCGGCCTCTCGGTAGGCTTGATCCAGCAGGAGATGGCACCGGCCGAGCGCCGCCGAAATTATGGCTGTGACGTCACCTACGCCACCAACTCGGAGCTGGGGTTCGACTACTTGCGCGACAACATGGCCAGCGACATCGCTGAGGTTGTGCAGCGCGACTTCCACTACTGTGTGATCGACGAGGTCGACTCCATCCTGATCGACGAGGCCCGTACCCCCCTGATCATCTCCGGGCAGGTGGAGCGACCCCAGGAGAAGTACCAGAAGGCCTACGAGCTGGCCGCTGCTTTGGTGCGGGCCGAGGGCCTCACCAAGGACGGCATTGAGCCCGAGGGCGACTACGAGGTGGACGAGAAGCAGCGCAACGTGACTCTCACCGATGAGGGCTATGCCAAGGCCGAGAAGCTGCTGGGTGTGAGCGACCTGTTCGACCCCGCCGATCCCTGGGCCCACTACATCAGTAACGCTCTCAAGGCGAAGGAGCTGTTCATCAAAGACGTGAACTACATCGTTCGCGGCGGTGAAGCCGTGATCGTCGATGAGTTCACCGGCCGGGTGATGCCGGGCCGCCGCTGGAGCGATGGCCAGCACCAGGCGATCGAGGCCAAGGAAAGACTTCCGATCCAGCCAGAAACCCAGACACTGGCTTCGATCACCTACCAGAACTTCTTCCTGCTTTACCCGCGCTTGGCTGGCATGACCGGTACGGCGAAGACCGAGGAGGTGGAATTCGAGAAGACCTACAAGCTTGAGGTCACGAGCGTGCCCACCAACAGGGCTCGCTCCCGCGTTGACTGGACTGATCAGGTGTACAAGAACGAGGCTGCCAAGTGGCGGGCCGTGGCCATGGAGGCTGCCGAGATCCACCGGGCCGGCCGGCCGGTGCTGGTGGGCACCACCAGCGTGGAGAAATCCGAGCTCCTCAGTGCCCTGCTGGTCGAGCAGCAGATCCCGCATAACCTGCTCAACGCCAAGCCGGAGAATGTGGAGCGGGAGGCTGAGATCGTGGCCCAGGCTGGCCGAGCCGGCGCCGTGACCATCGCCACCAACATGGCCGGCCGCGGTACTGACATTATTCTCGGTGGCAACAGTGACTATATGGCCCGTCTCAAGCTGCGGGAGGTGCTGCTGCCGCGACTGGGGCGCCCCGAAGAGGGCCACAAGCCGCCGATTCCGCTCAAGTACCCGGTGCCTGCCCCGGGTTTCGGTGCTGGTTCCCAGGCCGCCCATTTCCAGGCCCCCAGCGAGGCGCGGGCCATCAACGCTCTTTATCCCTGTGCCCTCAACGATGCCACAGAGCGCTCTCTCTCCGAGCTGGCCCAGGATCTCGTCAAGGCCTGGGGTGATCGGACCCTGACGGTCCTGGAACTTGAAGACCACATCGCACAGGCCGCTGAAAAGGCCCCTATCGACAATCCCCTTATTCAGGAGTTGCGCGATCTGATCGCCAGAGTCAAGGCCGAGTACGACGTCGTCGTGAAGCAGGAGGAGGTGAGGGTGCGCGAGGCCGGCGGACTGCACGTGATCGGAACCGAGCGCCACGAATCTCGCCGCGTGGACAACCAGCTGCGCGGTCGAGCAGGTCGCCAGGGCGACCCGGGCTCCACCCGCTTCTTCCTGTCCCTGGAAGACAACCTGCTGCGCATCTTCGGTGGGGAGCGGGTGGCTGGCCTGATGAACGCCTTTCGGGTGGAGGACGACATGCCGATCGAATCGGGCATGCTCACCCGCTCGCTCGAGGGTGCCCAGAAGAAGGTGGAGACTTACTATTACGACATCCGCAAACAGGTGTTCGAGTACGACGAGGTGATGAACAACCAGCGTCGGGCTGTCTATGCCGAACGACGCCGTGTGCTAGAGGGCCGCGAGCTCAAGCTGCAAGTGATCGGCTATGGCGAGCGCACGATGGACGACATCGTGGAGGCCTATGTCAATCCAGAGTTGCCCCCTGAAGAGTGGGATCTGGCCCGGCTCGTGGGGAAGGTGCAGGAATTCGTCTACCTGTTGGATGATCTCACAGCAGAGCAGCTGCTCGGACTGCAGGTGGACGAGCTCAAAGCCTTCTTGCGGGAGCAATTGCGTAACGGTTATGATCTCAAGGAGAGCCAGGTGGAGCAACTCCGCCCAGGCCTGATGCGCGAAGCCGAGCGCTACTTCATCCTTCAGCAGATCGATACTCTTTGGCGCGAGCATCTGCAGGCGATGGATGCGCTGCGCGAATCGGTTGGCCTGCGCGGCTACGGTCAGAAGGATCCTCTGATCGAATACAAAAATGAGGGCTACGACATGTTCCTGGAAATGATGACCTCAATGCGCCGAAATGTAATTTACTCTATGTTTATGTTCCAGCCTCAGATTCAGTCAGAATCAACTGCTGCGACGGCGTAATTATTCTGGCTGTATTAGTCCATTCCAGAATCGCTGGGCCGGCCGAAAGGTCACAGCTCCCCATCTGCATCACCGCTGAGTCACTGATGATTCGAAAAGCTTTAATGTCGATGACGCGATGGATGAACTGGGCTGTGTCATCCTCTTTGCTGATTCCTCCGCATACAAAATAAACGCCTGGCCACAACCCTTGCCGAAATCGGTAGGTGATTGACCAGGTGCTCTTGGCTGCCGCTGTTTCCATGCCCTTTGGAGTACTTGGAAAGCTCTGGCCTGTGACACGACTGCCACGATGGTTGGAGAGCGTACAAAAACATTGAATATTGCTGATTGCCTCATCGGCAAAGTAATCGAATCGGATCTGGATTTCTTCTCCAAATGGCAGTACGTTGGCTTCATCGCCATCCCGGCTCAGGATGCTGACGTTCTCGATGCGAGCTCCGCGACTTGGATAGATTTGGGTTGAACTTGGTTTCAACGTAGGATCCAGCCAAGTCCTGGGTTGGGGTTGTGCAGGGTTGGTCTCCCGTGGGCTGATTGGCTTCTGCTCAGCACCTGGTGGCCCTTGCATCTCAGCGATGTTTTCAAGGGATTCACGGCTTGCTGTGCCCTCCTTGGCCACTCCTAGTGCTTGATCCCACTCCTGATCGGGGGCATTGCTGAGCCGCTGATAGATCACTGTGACATGCTGTGGTTTTCCCCATAGGCGCAGGCGACCCTGATGGAGGAGAATGGCTTGATCACAATGCTGAATGATCTGGGGGCAGCTGTGGGTAACCAAAAGAATTGAGGTTCCACGTTCTTTGAGGCATTCTAGATGGGCATAGCACTTTTTCTGAAATAGCTCATCGCCAACTGCCAGCGCTTCATCGACAACTAGGATATCGGGATCGATATGTGCCTGAACGGCGAAAGCAAGCCGCACGACCATGCCGCTTGAGTATGCCTTGACGGGCTGATCGATGAATTGGCCGATGTCAGCAAAGGCCAGAATCTTGTCGAGCCGTTCATTGATCTGTCGTTGACTGAGGCCCAAAAGAGCGCCATTCAGGTAAACGTTCTCCCGCCCAGTGAATTCTGGATTGAATCCGCTCCCCAATTCAAGAAGGGCGCCAATACGCCCTCGGACGTGCATATTACCGCAGCTGGGCGTCAACGTTCCGCACAGGAGTTGGAGCAGAGTGCTTTTGCCTGATCCGTTGCGCCCCACGATTCCCAGTGTTTCGCCTCGGGCTACCTCAAAGCTCACGTGACGAAGAGCCCAGAATTCACGATAGAAGCGCCGCCGTTTACCCCATAGGCTCTGCAGCAGGCGATCCCGGGGATGGTTGTAGATGCGGTAAACTTTGCTGAGCCCTTCGGCCTGTACTGCCAGATCCGAATTCAGTTCAGAGGACATCAGCAAAGCCATGTCGAATACGGTTGAAGGCCCTATAACTTAGCTCGCAGGCGGCGATCGCAAAAGCCATGCCGCCAAGTAGAAACCAAGAATTTGGGGACTCTCCTGCAACGACGACGCGCCGCGTCTGTTCGATAATGATTAGGATTGGATTGAGGTGAAGGAGCGGCAGCCACTTCACAGGTAGGGCAGACACTGGATAGAAGATTGCGCTGAGAAACATCAGCATGTTCACCATTACTCCTGCCACTTGGCCAATGTCCCTGAGGAAGACTCCGAGTGCTGATAGCAGCCAGCTGAGCGCTAGACACATTCCAATCAGCGGCAGCCAGACGATGGGCAGCCAGAGCAAGGTGGCGGGTGTGGCATGCCAGGTAGTCAGCTGGAAGATCAGCAGAATCAACAGGCTGATCAGAGCATGAAAGACCCCAGTCGCCACACTGGCGGCTCCCAAAACTTCCAAAGGGAAAACGACCTTTGTCACATAATTGGGATTTCCCAGAATCAGGTCTGGCGCCTTGATCATACATTCGGCAAATAAATTGAATACGATCAACCCGGCGAAGAGATTGATTGCAAATCCAAGCGGTCCTGTGCTCTCCAATGTGTCCCAGCGTGCCTGGAAGATCTTTGAGAAGACAAAGGTGTAGACAGCCAGCATCGCCAGCGGGTTGAGGAAACTCCAAGCCACCCCTAGTAGCGATCCTCTATAGCGTCCCAAGATTTCTCGCTCAGTGAGTCTCCACCAGAGTTCTCGATGACGCCAAAGAGCGTTGGGAAAGTGCAGGATCATCTTTGGCAACTTAAGGCATAACCTCGCTGCTTCCCAGAAACTCCATGATCTCCCGGTCCTTCAGGCTCTGGGCACGGCCGCCGCAGGCTTCCTGCAGAGGCCGCCCGGCAGCCACTTCCCGCAGGCAGGTCTGCAGGCGGCTGAGTTCGCTCTCCAGGGTGTCGATGCGCTCCATCAGGTTGCGGATCACGTTGGCTTCGGCGTCGGGAAGCTGGGAGTGGGCCAGCGGATCGATCCGCACCCCCGATTGGTGAATCACACGGCCGGGGATGCCCACCACTGTGCTGTCGGGCCCCACATCCTGCAGCACCACCGAGCCGGCGCCGATGCGGGTGTTGGTGCCTACCGTGATGGCACCAAGCACCTTGGCGCCGGCCCCCACCACCACGTTCTCCGCCAGGGTGGGGTGGCGCTTGCCGTGTTCCTTGCCGGTTCCGCCCAGGGTCACCCCCTGGTAGAGCAGGCAGCGATCGCCGATCTCGGCCGTCTCGCCGATCACCACCCCCATGCCGTGGTCGATGAACACCCCGTGGCCGATCGTGGCGCCAGGATGGATCTCAACCCCAGTGAACAGTCGGCCCAGCTGGGAGAGCATGCGCGGTAGCAGTGGCACGTTCAGGGTCCAGAGGCGGTGGCTGAGGCGGTGCAGCACCAGGGCCTGGAAGCCCGGGTAGCAGAGCAGAATCTCAAGGGTGCCGCGGGCGGCCGGGTCCCGTTCCCTGATGATCCGAAGATCTGCCAGAACTGGGTTCAGGATTCGCCGGATCACAGAACCCAAGGGCCAACGTCAGAGCGGTGCACTCTTCATCCTGCCTGAGCGGCTTCGCCTTCGAGGCGGCTGTCGCGGGGGCCGATCAGGCCGATTTCCTTGCGCAGCAGGTCGATGGTGGCGGCCCCCAGATAGCTCTGGGCGCAATGGACCTGGGGCAGGCGCATCAGCTGGGAACGGTTCTGGCGCAGGGTCTGCTCCACCAGGGGCAGGCTGGGGCGGTCGCAGAGCACGTGGCTGGCGGCCCGCAGCAGGGCCAGCAGGCGGCTGCCCACGTCGGGGTTGGCGGTCATCACCAGCAGCTCATTGCCGCGCATGCTGTGCAGGATCACCTCGGCAGCCCGCAGGATGCCCGGGCTGATGCTCACCAGGCCCACGCAGCTGCCGGACCGCAGCTCCTTGAGCAGGTTGAGCTCGTGGTGGAAGTCGTTGAGGTCGACCGCCACGGCCCGCACGCCGAAGCGCTGGGCCAGCTCCTCCACGGGCTGGAGGAAGTAGCGGCTGGTGACCACCGTGCCGTTGCTGGAGCTCTCCAGCACGGCTTCGAGCTCTTCCATCGGCACCACCTCCACAGGCACCTCCAGGACAGGCTCCAGTTCCTCGGCGATCAGCATCGAAGCGCCGATGTCTTCGCGCGGGGTGGAGACCAGCACCCGGGCGCCGCAGCGCAGGCGCCAGTCGATCTCGCGGGTGAGCAGCTCGCGGGCCTGCTGCAGTGTGCAGCCGGCGTTGAGCAGCCCGTCGACGCACTGGCGCACCTCCCGGTCGATGTCGGGGCGCAGGCGGTTGCGCAGGCCCGGTGGCGCCTTGAGCTCCCGGGGCTTCTGCTGGTCGCGCACGTAGATGCCCGAGCCCGCCATCGCCTCCACGACGCCGTCGTTCTCGAGCTGGCGGTAGACCTTGCTGATCGTGTTGCGGTGCAGGCCGGTCTGCATGGCCAGCTGCCGCGTGCTCGGCAGGCGATGGCCCGGCGGATAGTGCCGGGCGGCGATCGCAAAGCAGATCTGGTTGTAGAGCTGGGTCGACGCCGGGATATCGCTTTCCTGCTGGATGTGGAATCGCACGCCGGAGGGAACCAGTACGGGTTGCGCCACCTTAAGGAGCTTCTGCGCTGGTGACAATTCCCCCTGTGGCATACGAGCCTGTGCCGGTTGCTGCCGTCACACTGGCCGCCCTCCCGCACCCATCCCCTGCCATGGCCGAGTGGATCACGATCGAACCATCCCCTGGGGCACTCCACCCCTGCCCCCTGCGCTGCTGGTGGGAGCCTGCGGCGAAGACCCCCCGGGGTGGGGTGCTGGTGCTGCCGGAGGTGTTCGGCATCAACAGCTGGTTGCGCTTCACGGCGGCACGGCTGGCGCAGCAGGGCTATGCGGCTCTGGCGGTGCCGCTGATGGCCCGCACCGCCCCGGATCTCGACCTGGGCTACAGCGCCGCTGAGCTGGCGATCGGGCGCGCCCACAAGGACAAGGTCCGCACCGATCAGCTGCTGGAGGATCTGCAGGCGGCCGCCACCTGGCTGCAGCAGCGGCTGCCCGGCCGCCCGGGGCTGGGCTGTGTGGGCTTCTGCTTTGGCGGCCATGCCGCCCTGCTGGCCGCCAGCCTGTCGGCTGTCAGAGCCACCGCCGCCTTCTATGGCGCCGGGGTGGTCAGCGGCCGGCCGGGCGCTGGACCCCCCAGCCTGGAGGTGCTACCGAATGTGGCTGGTGCCCTGACGTTCTTCTGTGGACGCCTGGATCCGCTGATTCCCACTGCTGATGTGGAGGCGATCGCGACGGCCCTGGCGGCGGCGGATCCCAGCGGTCAGCGCCTGCGTCTGGAGATGGCCGAGGCCGGCCATGGCTACATGTGCGAGCAGCGCTCCGATTACCGCAGCGGCGCTGCGGCCGAGGGCTGGCGCCGGATGCTGGAGCTCTTTGCCGGCGAGCTCGAACCGGGCTGAGGCCGGATCAGGCTTCGCTGGGTGCCGGTTCGGCGTTGCCGAGTTGCCGGACAGGGGAGGGGATGGTGCGCACGGCCTTGGCGGCCTGGGCGGCGGCATCCTTCTCCTTGGTGAGCGGCGTCTTGCGCGGGGTCAGGAACATGATCATGTTCCGGCCTTCCCGCTTGGGATCCTGCTGGATCTCGGCACTCTCCTCGAGATCTTTGGCCATGCGGAACAGCAGCAGCTCGGCGAGGGCCGTGTGCTGGATCTCCCGGCCCCGGAAGATCACCGTGCACTTGACCTTGTCACCGTCCTTGAGGAAGCGCACCGCCTGGCCGATGCGCACCTGGTAGTCATGCGAGTCGATCTTGTAGCGCATCTTGACCTCCTTGACTTCGGTCTGATGCGACTTCTTCTTGGCCTCCTTGGCCTTCTTTTCCTGCTCGAACTTGAACTTGCCGTAGTCCATGATCCGGCAGACCGGGGGGTCAGCTTTTTCGCTGACCAGCACCAGGTCAAGGTCGCGGTCCTTGGCCACTTCCAGGGCTTCTTCCCTGGTGATCACCCCGAGCTGGCTGCCGTCGGCATCAACCACCCTGAGCTGGGGGTAGCTGATCCGTTCGTTGATGTTGGGGAGCTCCCGGACGGGGGCGCGGCGATCGAAACGGGGACGAGGTGGCATTCAGAGAGGCGAGGGACCGGCAGTGGTCTCGTGGAACTGGTGGAACCAGATCGTTACCCTAGGACGCGCTGCACCGCCCGCAACGCCTGCTGGAGCGGATTGTCGCCCTCCAGCCACAAGGGTTGATGCTGACGGCGGAACCAGGTGCGCTGCCGTTTGGCGTACTGGAGCGTGCGCCGGGTGGTCAGGGCGATGGCCTCCGCTTCCTGCAGCTCTCCGGCCAGCAGCGAGCGGGCTTCGCCGTAGCCGATGGTGTCCAGCAGGGGCAGCTCGGCCCCGTAGCGGTGGATGAGTGCTTCGGTTTCCGCCACCAGTCCATCGCTGTAGAGCTGCTGGCTGCGCCGGCTGATGCGCTCGCGCAGATCCGGGGGGTTCAGACCCAGCTCCAGCAGTCGCCAGGGCGGCGGACAGGCGCTGGGCTGGCTGGCGTAGGGCCGGCCGGTGGCGTAGATCACCTCCAGGGCCCGTTGCGTGCGCACGGCATCGG
Source organism: Synechococcus sp. UW140 (assembly GCA_943371515.1). Taxonomy (GTDB): domain Bacteria; phylum Cyanobacteriota; class Cyanobacteriia; order PCC-6307; family Cyanobiaceae; genus Regnicoccus_A. Next base: position 320,895 of record CALRVC020000001.1, read on the forward strand.
CGGGGGCGATCCGGCCGGCGGAGAGGGGATCGGCCTGGCTCAGGAGCTGGTGGCAGAAGGGCTGACCGAGCTCCTGCAGTTGGGCCCGCAGGGCGGGCTGGGGTGGCACCGCCGGAGGTTTGAGTCCCTGGGTGAGAGCCCGCAGGTAGAGGCCACTGCCGCCCACGAGGAAGGCCACGCCCCGGCGGCGGTGCTCGGCGGCGATGGCCTCCCGGGCGGCGCTGCAGAACTCCTGCAGGTTGATCGGCTGATCGGGGTTCCGCAGGTCGAGCAGGTGATGGCGCACCCGGGCACGCTGCTGGGCATTCGGTTTGGCGGTGCCGATGTCCATGCCGCGATACAGCTGGCGGGAGTCGACCGAGAGCACGGTCAGATCAAGGGCTTCGGCGAGCTCGATCGCCAGGGCGGTCTTGCCGCCGGCGGTGGGTCCCATCAGGGCGATCAACAGGGGCGGCTGGTGCATGGAATCCTGGGGGGTGCACCCCTGGCTCGAATGGGCCGCCAGAGGCCCCTGGGGGCGGCTGTGAGCCTTCGGTGGTAAACTGCAGACCTCAGGCAAGGGTTCAGGCGTGTATTTCGCCCGTCAGGCCCACTTTCAATTGCCCGGCCATTTATCCTCTCCCATGGACTTCGCCGTCCGCCTGGTGTGCCCTCCGGAATGAGCGACGCTTCCAAGATTCAACATGCCTACGGCGCCGAGCAGATCCAGGTGCTCGAGGGCCTCGAGCCGGTGCGCAAGCGCCCGGGCATGTACATCGGCACCACGGGGCCGAGGGGGCTGCATCACCTTGTCTATGAGGTGGTCGACAACTCCGTCGACGAGGCCCTCGCCGGCCACTGCGACGCCATCCTGGTGCGCCTCTGTGAAGACGGCTCCGCCGAGATCACCGACAACGGCCGCGGCATCCCGACCGACATCCATCCCCGCACCGGCAAGTCAGCCCTGGAAACGGTGCTGACCGTTCTGCATGCCGGCGGCAAGTTCGGCAGTGGCGGCTACAAGGTGTCCGGCGGCCTGCACGGGGTGGGCATCTCCGTCGTCAATGCCCTCAGTGAGTGGGTGGAGGTCACCGTGCGCCGCCAGGGCCAGGTGCACCGGCAGCGCTTCGAGCGCGGTGCACCGATCGGCAGCCTGCGCTCCGAGGACGACCCCAGTGGTGCCACGGGCACGGCGGTGCGCTTCAAGCCCGACATTGAAATCTTCAGCGGCGGGATCGAGTTCGATTACGCCACCCTGTCAGGCCGGTTGCGCGAGCTGGCTTATCTCAACGGCGGAGTCCGCATCGTCTTCCGCGATGAACGCGAGGCGGCCAAGGGCGCAGATGGCGCCCCCCATGAGGAGATTTACCATTACGAAGGCGGCATTCGCGAGTACGTCACTTACATGAACGCGGGCAAGGATCCGCTCCATCCCGACATCATCTATGTCAACGCATCCAAGGATGGCGTGCAGGTTGAAGCGGCGCTGCAGTGGTGCGTGGACGCTTACTCCGACAGCATTCTCGGTTTCGCCAACAACATCCGCACCGTCGACGGAGGCACCCACATCGAGGGCCTGAAAACGGTGCTCACACGCACCCTCAACACCTTTGCCAAGAAGCGCGGCAAGCGCAAGGATGCCGATTCCAATCTTGCCGGTGAGAACATCCGCGAAGGCCTCACGGCCGTGCTCTCGGTGAAGGTGCCGGATCCCGAGTTCGAAGGTCAGACCAAGACGAAACTCGGCAACACCGAGGTCCGCGGCATCGTTGACTCGGTGGTGGGTGAGGCCCTCGGGGAATTCCTGGAGTTCCATCCCCAGGTGATCGACCTGATCCTCGAGAAGGCTATTCAGGCCTTCAATGCGGCTGAGGCGGCCCGCCGGGCCCGGGAGCTGGTGCGGCGCAAGTCGGTGCTGGAGAGTTCCACCCTGCCCGGCAAGCTGGCCGACTGCAGCTCCCGCGATCCCTCCGAATCGGAGATTTATATCGTGGAGGGTGATTCGGCCGGAGGTTCCGCCAAGCAGGGGCGTGATCGGCGCTTCCAGGCGATCCTGCCATTACGCGGCAAGATCCTCAACATTGAGAAAACCGACGACGCCAAGATCTACAAAAACACGGAGATTCAGGCCCTGATCACGGGCCTGGGATTGGGGATCAAGGGCGAGGAGTTCAACCTTTCAGCCCTGCGTTATCACCGCATCGTGATCATGACCGACGCCGATGTGGATGGCGCCCACATCCGCACGCTGCTGCTCACCTTCTTCTATCGCTATCAGAAAACCTTGCTGGAAGGCGGCTATATTTATATCGCCTGTCCGCCCCTCTACAAGGTGGAGCGTGGCAAGAACCACACCTACTGCTACAACGAGCAGGATCTCAAGAAAACTCTCGAGGGATTCGGTGAGAAGGCCAATTACACGATCCAGCGCTTCAAGGGCCTCGGCGAGATGATGCCCAAGCAGCTGTGGGAAACCACGATGGATCCCACCACCCGTACGATGAAAAGGGTGGAAATTGAAGACGCCGCCGAGGCCGATCGTATCTTCACGATTCTGATGGGAGACAAGGTGGCCCCTCGCCGGGAATTCATCGAAAAACACAGCGCCGAACTGGATTTCGCCCAGCTCGACATCTGATGGACTGGCGCTGGGTCTGGCTTCTCGGCTTCGCTCTGATCGCCCCGGCCGCCCTGCCCGCCGGAGGCGCCGAACGCCGGTCCCCGGAGTTGCGCCGCCGCCAGGGTCAGGACCCCCTGTTGGCCGATGGGCTTTTGGCCGCCGACCTGTCCCTGCGCTGCTCACCCCATCACCGGGCCCCCTGCCTCATCCGCCTGGAGCGGGGCGAACCGCTGCGGCTGTTGCGTAGCTGGAGCGAGCCGGGCGGCCGTCGCTGGCTGCAGGTGCAGACCCAGACCAGCTTCCAGGGTGCTGGTCCCTGCCGCGGCTGGCTTCCCGGGTGAGGGATGCCCTGCTGGTGGCGTGCGGGGCGGTGCCCGGCAGCTGGCTGCGGCTGAGGCTGGTGAACCATTTCGAACCTCGGCTGCCCCGCAAGCACTGGGCCACTTTTTTGGTGAACGTGTCCGCCTCGTTTGCCCTCGGGCTGCTGGTGGCCCTGGACCGTCGCGGCGGCCTGGCCGGCAACGGCTTGCCGCTGCTGCTGGCCACCGGCTTCCTGGGCAGCCTCAGCACCTTTTCCACCCTGATGGTGGAAGTGCTGCAGACCCTGCAGCGGGGCCATCGCCGTGAGGCGCTCGTGCTTGCGGTGGGATCGGTGCTGGCGGGGGTGCTGGCGCTGGACCTGGGTCTGCGGCTGGGGAGCCGATGAGCGGCCTGGATCCGCTGCGGCGGCGACGGCTGCGGTTTGAACTCCGGGAACTGGCGCTGGTGGGCGCCGGCGCCATCCCCGGTGCCCTGTTGCGCTGGCAGGCAGGAGTGCGACTGGCTCCGGGACTGGGCGGTGGCGTTGACGGCACGGCCGCCGCCCACCTGTTGGCGAATCTGGCCGGGTCGTTGCTGCTGGGAGTCCTGGCGGGCCCGATCCCCTGGCGCACGCCGCTGCTGCTCCTGCTGGGGATCGGCTTCTGCGGCTCGCTCACCACGTTCAGCTCCTGGATGCTGGATCTGGTGGAGCTGCAGCGGCGGGGGGATGGGTCGGCTGCCCTGGGTCAGGCTGCCCTCAGCCTGGTGCTGGGGCTGGCTGCCGCGGCATCGGGCTCCGGGCTGAGCCACTGGTTCTTCCCTCGCCTGCGCCGCTGGCGTGGGAAGAACCAGCAGGGTGACTCGCTCAGGCCGCCAGAGCCGCTTCGATCGCGCTGGTCAGTTCGACGCCATCGGGCTCGACGGCGCTCTTGAACCGGCCCAGCACGGTGCCGTCCTTGCCCACCAGGAATTTCTCGAAGTTCCACTCCACATCGCCGGCTGGCTCCACCGTGGTCAGCACGTCATAGGGAGCGGTCTTGGTGCCCTTGGCGTGCACCTTGTCGAACAGCTCGAAGCTGGCGCCGTAGGTGGTGGAGCAGAACTGCTGGATCTCGGCCAGCGTGCCCGGTTCCTGGGCCCCGAAGTCGTTGCAGGGAAAACCCAGCACCTTGAGGCCACTGGGCCCGTAGCTGTCCTGCAGCTTCTGCAGTCCGGCGTACTGGCGGGTGAAGCCGCAACGGCTGGCCACGTTCACGATCAGCAGGACGGAGCCGCTGTAGTCACCCAATGTTTTCTCCGCGCCGCTGGCGCCGCGCACCACCACATCCGACACATTGACAGCCATGGAAAATCCTCAGTCGGCTGGACCCTAGGCGGGCGATGTCGCTGTGATGGGCCTTCGCCCATACACTCGGAGTGCCGCGATCCTTCAGGCCGATGAGCGAGGGAACCAGTGGCACTGGCGCCACCTCAGCGGGGGTGGTCAGCAATGGCCGGCTGCCCGTGGCCGATGTGGTGGCGCGGCAGTTGGAGGCGCTGCTGACCGCTGGCAATTACGCCGGCGTCAAGTTGCTGCTGGAGCCGGTCCAGCCCGTCGACTGTGCCGAGGCGATCGGCGCCCTGCCGCAGACGCTGCAGGCCCTGGCGTTCCGCCTGCTCGCCAAGGACGAGGCGATCGAGGTTTATGAGTACCTCGATCCGCCGGTGCAGCAATCGCTGCTGGAGCGGCTTCGCTCCGGTGAGGTGCTGGAGCTGGTGGAGGAGATGTCGCCCGATGATCGGGTGCGGCTGTTCGATGAGTTGCCCGCCAAGGTGGTGCGCCGGCTGCTGATGGAGCTGAGCCCGGCCGAGCGGCGCGTCACCGCCCAGCTGCTGGGCTACCAGCCCGAAACCGCCGGCCGTCTGATGACGACCGAATTCATCGATCTCAAGGAGTTCCACAGCGCGGCCCAGGCCCTCGACATCGTCCGTCGCCGCGCCCGTGACACCGAAACCGTTTACAGCCTCTACGTCACCGACGCCTCCCGCCATCTCACCGGCATCCTGTCGCTGCGCGATCTGGTCATGGCCGATCCGGAGGATCGCATCGGCGATGTGATGACCCGGGAGGTGGTCAACGTGACCACCACGGCCGATCAGGAGGAGGTGGCCCGCATCATCCAGCGCTACGACTTTCTGGCTGTGCCGGTGGTGGATCTGGAGCAGCGCCTGGTGGGGATCGTCACCGTCGATGACGTGATCGACGTGATCCAGCAGGAGGCCACCCGCGACCTCTATGCCGCCGGCGCCGTGCAGGCCGGTGATGAGGACGACTACTTCCAGAGCAACCTGTTCACCGTGGCTCGCCGCCGGGTGGTGTGGCTGCTGGTGCTGCTGGTGGCCAACACCGGCACCTCCGCGGTCATTGCCTCCGAGGAAGGGGTGCTCAAGGCGGTGGTGCGGCTGGCGGCCTTCATCCCTTTGCTGATCGGCACCGGCGGCAACGTGGGTGCCCAGAGCTCCACGGTGGTGATTCGCGGCCTGAGCACCCAGCGCATCCAGGCCCTGGGGGTGTGGCGCACGGTGGGGCGGGAGGCGCTCTCAGGATTGCTGCTGGGTCTGCTGCTGGTGATCGTGGTGGTGCCCTGGGCCTGGCAGGTGGGGGGCGGGATGCTGGTGGCCACAGCCGCCGGCATCAGTCTGGTCTGCATCACCACCCTGGCAGCCACCGCCGGCGCCTCGCTGCCGCTGCTGTTTGACCGGCTGGGCCTGGACCCGGCCCTGATGTCGGCACCGTTCATCACCACCGCCACCGACGTGGCCGGGGTACTGATCTATCTCAAGACGGCGTCCTGGCTGCTGAACCACGTGGGACTGCCGGCCTGAGCGAGCTGGGCTGCAGCGGGCGAGCGGGCTGGGCAGCGCGGAACTCCCTCCTTTCCTGAGAGGGCCTTCACACTTCTTTAGGTTAGGCTTTGCACACCGTCAGAAGTCCCTCGTCGTGGTCGTCGTCCTCTCCACCCGTCCAGCCACCCTCCAGGCGGCTCCCGTAGTCGAAGCACGCCAGGCCCCCATCGCCGTTCGGACCCTGCCGCCGGTGGATGGCGACCTGGTGCGCTCCTACCTGCGCGACATCGGCCGCGTGCCGCTGCTGACCCATGAGCAGGAGATCACCCTGGGCCGTCAGGTGCAGGACCTGATGCGTCTGGAGGAAGCGGAGCAGGAACTGGAGATGCGAGCGGGCGGTCAGAA
>CALRVC020000002.1:0-178524 GCA_943371515.1 Synechococcus sp. UW140
ACGGTGGTCGCCTCAATGCCTTCGCCACCGAGCCCCGCATGGAAGTGGTGAGCGCCGAGAGCGGCTGGGGCTTCCACGAACGTGCCGAGAAGCTGAACGGCCGCATGGCGATGCTCGGCTTCATCGCCCTGCTGGCCACCGAATTCGCCTTGGGTGGCGAGGCCTTCACCCGCGGTCTGCTCGGCATCGGCTGAGCCCTGTTTCCGCATTCCCCATCTGGCCGCAGCAGACTCTCTGTTGCGGCTTTTTTGTGGCCCCCGCTGAGCCCATGAGCGCCCCTGCCCCGGCCCCTGTGCTGGCCCCACCTCGTTCTCTGATCTCTGAGTGGTCGACCATGCCTCGGGCCCGCGTGCTCGGCGGTGGCCCTACCGGTGCCCTGACGGCCATAGCCCTGGCCCAGGCGGGCTGGCGGGTGCAGCTCACTGATCCGCTCAGCGGCGCTCAGCTGCAGGGCCGCAGCCGGGCTTATGCCCTCAGCCACTCCAGTCGCCTGTTTCTGCAACGCCTGGGGCTGTGGCAGCAGCTGGCGGAGGTGGCGATTCCTTTCCGCTCGCTGCGGCTCTGTGATCTGGAGGCGGGGCGAGCGATCGGTTTTGGCCCGGGCGAGGTGGGCTTCGGTGCCGCCAGCCCCGACGAGGCGTGTGCCGTGGGTTGGATCCTGCAGCATCAGCTGCTCATGCGATCTCTGCTCGAACGCCTCGAGGCTCACCCCGCCATCACCCTCAGGCTGGGGGAGGCCGAATCCCGTGGGGCGCCATCCCTTGAGTCCGACTGTCCCGGTCCGCCTGATCTGGTGGTGGCTGCCGATGGCAGCGCCTCGCCCACCCGTGAGTCGGCGGGGATCCGGCGCTGGCGTCTGCCCTATGGCCAGGGCTGCCTCACCGCCCAGGTGCGCCTGCGCAGCTCGGTCCCCGATCAGGCCTGGGAGCTGTTTCGTCGCGAGGGCCCCTTCGCCGTGCTCCCCCTCGGCGACGGCACCGCCCAGCTGGTCTGGAGTGCTCCTGCCGGGCGGCTGCGACAGCTGGAAGCGCTTGATCCCGTGGCCTTTCTCGATGTGCTCGCCGCCACACTTCCGGACAGCCTCCAGCCCGAGGCTCTGCTCGAGCGGCCCCGGGCCTTCCCGGTGGCCCTCGAGCTCGCCCGCCGCTTCCACCGCGGCTCGCTGGCGCTGGTGGGGGAGGCGGCCCATCGCTGCCATCCGGTGGGCGGCCAGGGGATGAATCTCTGCTGGCGGGATGTGGCAGAACTGCAGCGTCAGGCCCTGCGGGCAGCCACTGGACAGCTGTCACCTGCCGCGGTGGCCGCGGCCTATGGTCGCCGACGCTGGCCTGATGTGCTGCTCACCCTGCTGAGCACCGACTTGCTGGTGCGGATCTTCTCCAACCGGCAGCCGCTGCTGCTGAGGGGCCGCCGCCTGGCTCTCGGCCTGATGGGCCGCTCCAGCGCTTTGAGGCACCTCAGCCTCAAGGCCATGACCCTGGGTCCTTGCCGCCTTGCGGCTCGCTGGTCAGAGTGAGGACAGCACGGCTTCGGCCCCATTGAGTCTGAGCATTCCAGTGATCCGATGGTGATCAGCACCTCGCCCCAGCCCATTCCCTCCTCCGCGCTGGTGCGTTATCTGCGCCATGAGCAGGGTCTGAGCGAGAGTGCCCTGGCGCTGGGGATTCGCCAGGCCGATCAGGAGCAGGCTCCCTTGCCGGTGATCCTCTGGCGCTTCGGGCTGATCAGCCTGGATCAGTTCGATCAGGTGCTGGCCTGGCAGGACCAGCAGACCTGATTGTCGACAACCGAGCTCAGGCGTAGATGATCAGGGATTCCACCGGATGCTCACCAGGCAGGCGGGCACGCCCGCCCAGGCCCGCCAGCTCAGCCACGAAGCCATAGCCGCAGAGGTCGCCGCCGGCTTCGACCACCAGCTGGGCACAGGCCGCAGCGGTTCCGCCGGTGGCCAGCAGGTCGTCGACGATCAACACCCGCGGGCCGCCTGAAAGAGCATCGTGCTGGATCTCGAGGCGGTCATGGCCGTATTCAAGGGCGTACTCCACGGCATGCACCTGGCCGGGCAGCTTTCCGGGCTTGCGCACCGGCACGAAGCCGATCTCCACGGCCGTGGCCAGGGCCGTTCCCACGATGAAGCCCCGGGATTCGATCCCCACGATCAGATCGGGGCGCAGCTGCTCGCAGAGGTCCGACAGCTGGCGCACCACTTCCTTCCAGCCGCGTGGGTCGCGCATCAGCGGAGTCAGGTCGCGGAAGAGGATGCCGGGCTTGGGGAAATCGGGCACATCCCTGACCAGCTCCCGCAGATCAATGGGCTCGCCCAACTCGGGGAATGCGGTGCTCAGGGCCATGAAGGAGCGATCGGGTGACGGATCGGCGCAGGCGCTGGCATCATCGCAGCCATGGCCGACGTCACGATCACCGCTCCAAACGCGGAAGCCGCTGTGGAGCAGCCCCCGCCGCAACGGCCTTCTGCCCGCCTCTCTCGCCGGGGACTCGAGCGGCTCGACCTGATGCTCCTCAGTGTCGAAGCCCTTGATCTCAACGGCGGCGAAGCCATGGTCTGGATGGCCAACCAGCTCGGCTTCGGCTCCCTTTTCCCCAATCGTGTGGAGCTGTGGAAGCGGCGCTGCTACAACCCATTGAGGCTGGCCTGCCGGCGGGGCGTGCTCAGCGAAGCTGAAACCGATGCCCTGATCAGCCTGCTCTGTGCCATGGCCGATCGGCTCTATCCGATGTTGCGCCAACTGCTCTCGGCCTCTGAGCCTGAACCGGTCACCGAGCAGCGCTGGCAGCTGTTCCGCACCCGGCTCGATGAGCTGGTGCGCGAGCGCCTCAATCCCCGTCGCGGCGGTGTGCAGAAGTTGCTGGATCCCCAGGATGGTCCCCGTCTGCAGCGGCAGCTTGTGCAGGGTCTGGCCTTCGGCTCCGGCCGGGGTGGCTTCGATCGTCTCAAGGCCAGCCTGATGGATGCCGCGGCATGAAACTCAGTTATCGCTTCGAGCAGACCAGCTGCCGTCTGCGCATCGACGGACTCCCGGATCTGTCAGCCGGTCATGGCCCTGAGGTGATCGGTATCCTCTCGGCCTGGGAGCTCGATCTGGCCGGTCATCCCACCCTGGAGGGCAAACGCGATCACCTCCAGGCCCTGCTGGCCGCAGTGCTGCCCTATGCCCGTCACCTGGTGAGTTCCGTGCCACGGCCGATGGGGGGGGCGACCGATCCGGTGCAGATGGAGCCGATCTCCTCCACGAGGTCTGGCCTGCGCAACCGCCCGGCCCACCGCCTGCGTCTGCACAGCAGCCAGCCCGACACCCAGCCCCTGGAGCTCAGCTTTGACGACGCCGAGCTGGCGGACCTGGTGCGCTGTCTGGATCAGCTCCGCCTTGATCCCCGTGTTCAGCTGGGGTTGAGCCTCCCTCCCGATCGCCCCCTCCTCCGCCGCGAAATCCTGGAGCGTGTACCCCTGCGCCAGCGCCTGGCCCCCCCTGCCGCCGGTCTGGCCGCCCTGGCGATCACTGCTGCCCTGGGCCTGATGGTTCCTCTGCCGCGCCCCACGGCCACACCGGCTGCCAGCCCCGCAGCCACGCCGACCTCTCCCCTCACCCCTCCCCGCTAGGTGCCTGCCTCATTGACGATCGAGAACCTGTGGCCACACTCAATGGGAAAGTCCCCTGGCGTTGATCCGGTTGGTTTTGATCCGGTTGCCGATGATCCTGCGCTCCATGGTCCCGCTGCGATGACGACGAAGCCATGACCACCAGCTGGTCTGAACTGCGCCGACGGGTGAATCGGCTGGGGGCCTCCCTGGATGTGGTCGTGCGCAGTGATCCCGAGGTCTGTGGCCTCAGCGGCAAGGATTTTCACCTCTCGCTCCACCACGGCGGCCAGGGGGATTGCACCGTGGCAGGTCTCAGCCTGGTGGATTGCCCCAATGAACTGGTGCTGCTGGAGTTCGAGCGTTGGATGCGCGGCGCGGGCTACAGGCTCGATTGAGAAGCCGCCGCCATGAAGACTCTCCTGCCCGATCCAGGCCGCAAGAGCCCGTTGCCTCGCAAAGTGTTCTCGCGCCAGCGGCGGAGTGGTTCGGCCTGGCGGGAGGGGGGCATGGCTCTGCTGAACGGGGCGGCGGGAACGGGGCTGCTGCTGCTGCTGATGCAGCTCCCCAGCCGCTTGGATTCGCTGCTGGTGATCAGCAAGGTGATCAGTGCCCTGATCCGGGGGCTGAGCCAGATCGGCAAGGGTCTGATCAGCCTGCTGGTGGGCCTGGTGCAGGCTTTTGGGGTGTTGCTGCTGCTGGGGCTGGCGATCGCCGCACTGCTGTTGCTGATCAACGGGGTGGTCCGCCTGCTGCGTCTGGCTGTGCCGGGGCTGGGCGGGGTTATGGCGCTGCCAGCGGGTCTGGCTCGACTCGTCTCGTCGGTGGTGCGTATCCGGCCGCCGGATCGCCCCGAGCGCTGAGCTCAGGGCCGGGGGGCCAGCGACCGCCGCGACTCCCACAATTCCTGCAGGCTGATGGAGCCATTGCTGTCCAGGTCGATCTTGGAGAACCGCCGGTTCAGCCAGGGAAAGGAACGTGCCTCCTGGCGGCTGAGCTGGCCGTCGCCGTTGCGGTCGGCCTGGCTGAACACCGTGTGCAGCCTCACCCCCAGGAAGGCCGGTTGACGGGGACCCAGGTCGGTGGGCAGCAGGTAGCCCCGGCCCCGCTGATCCAACCGCTGAAAATTGGTTTCCAGGTAGGGCTGGCCCTGGCTTTCCTGGGGCGTCAGCCTGCCGTCGCGGTTGCGGTCCAGCCGCTCGAACCAGGCCTGCATCCGCTGGTGGTACATCTGCTGCGAGCGGGCGTCCTGGGCGAGCCCCGGTCCCGCCTGGCTGAGCAGCAGGGAGGCCAGCAGCAGCAGCACCAACCCGCTGCGGTTGGTGCTGCTGCTGGCCTCAGCCAGGTTGGGCCTCGTTCTGGAGCTGGTGGGCGACGCCATGGCGATCACCTTATGGAGGTCCGCGGGCCAGGTCAGCCTCTGCTGCGGCGGCTGCAGGGGCCAAGACATGACCGGACCTGTCTGCAGGGCCGGACAGTCACCTTTGGCAAGGCGCCCCGGGGGGTGGCCCCTGGGCGCGGTGGGTTCCGCTCCATACAGTCAGGCCAGCTGCGGCCCCCGCCTTGAGCCGAACCCACACGATCTGGGTCGTCGATGACGACCCCGAATTGCGCCAGTTGTTGGGTACCTACCTCACCGACCAGGGCTATGAGGTGCGCTGTCTCACCGACGGCCGCCAGCTGATGGCCCGGCTGGAGTTCCAGCGTCCCGATCTGGTGGTGCTCGATCTGATGCTGCCGGGCGACGACGGCCTCACCCTGCTGCGACGCCTGCGCGACGCCAGCGACGATCTGCCCGTCGTGATGCTCACGGCCCGCGGCGAGGCGGTTGACCGGATCATCGGCCTGGAGCAGGGCGCCGATGACTACCTGGCCAAGCCATTCCTGCCCCGGGAGCTGATGGCCCGCATCGAAGCGGTGCTGCGCCGCCGCGGCTCCATGCCCGCCGGCACCCCCCTCGCCGATGGCGAGCTGGTGCACTTCGGCGACAACGTGCTGGATCTCTCCGCCCGCACGCTGGAGCGGCAGAATCAGCCAGTGACGATCACCAGCGGTGAATTCAGCCTGCTGGCCGCCTTCGTGCAACATCCGCACCGTCCCCTGTCGCGGGAGAGGCTGATTGAGCTGGCCCGGGGTCCCGCCAGCGACACCGACACCCGCAGCATGGACGTGCAGGTGTCGCGGGTGAGGCGGCTGGTGGAGCCCGATCCGAGCCGGCCGCGCTACCTCCAGACGGTCTGGGGCTATGGCTACGTCTTTGTCCCCGACGGCCAGCCCCGCAACCGCTGAGCCATGGCCCCCGCGATGCGCCCAGCTGCCCTGTCGTTGCGTCTCGGGGTGTTTTTTCTGGGGGGATGGGCCCTCAGTCTGGTGCTGCTTCAGGTCCTGCTCGGCACCCGGATCGGCCAGGCTCAGATCGCGCAGATGGCTCCCCAGGTGGCCTTGAACCTGAGGCTTTCGGAGCTGGCGCTGGAGCGTTTCCCGCCGGCCACGGTCTCCCAGCTCAGCGGGCTGCAGCTGGGGGTGGGCCAGCCACCGCGGCGTCCCCGCAGCTGGGGCCTGCTCGGCCAGGGGGACGATGTCCGCCTCGAGCGGCAGGCCGATCAGCTCCAGCTGGAGCTCTGCCGCCGTCTGCCCCGCTGCCCCGAGGTGGTGCCGAACCATGGCGTGGCCCGTGGTGTCTGGATCGAGCTGGCCTCACCCCTGGAGCCGGTCTGGCTCTACGCCTCCATCCGGCCCCGTTTGGGCTGGCCACCCGACCCGCTGCTGGTGACCCTCTCGCTGGCGAGTGGCAGTGTGATGGCGGGGGCCCTGTTCCTGCTGCTGGAGGTGCAGCGGCCGCTGCAGCAGCTGGAGAGAGCCCTGGCGCGGGTGGGCCTCGAGGCACAGCCGGAGCCGATGCCCCAGCGGGGCGCTCCCGAAGTGCGCCGCCTGGCTCAGCGCTTCAATGCCATGCTCCTGCGCCTGGAGGAGAGTGAACGGGAGCGAGCCACGATGCTTGCAGGGATCGCCCACGATCTCAAGACCCCGCTCACCCGCCTGCGGCTGCGCCTGTCGCTGCTGGGGGATGCCTCCGCCAGCGCCCGGGCCGGGGCCGATCTCGATGATCTGGAGCGGATCACCGGCCAGTTCCTGCTCTTCGCCGGCGGCGGGGGAGGGGAGACAGCGGTGAGCGTGCCCCTCGCGGAGCTGCTGGCGGAGCTGGCCGCCCGTTACGACGGCCAGCCGGTGGAGCTGGATCTGGCCCCGGTCACTGCCACGGTTCAGCCGATCGCCCTGGGCCGAGCCGTGGCCAACCTGATCGACAATGCCCTCAGCTACGGGCAGCCGCCGGTGAGGCTGGTGCTGCGTGCCTGGCAGCAGGACGGTTTCGAGCTGCAGGTGTGGGATCAGGGGGAGGGCATCGCTGAGGATCAGCGCTCCCAGGCGCTGATGCCCTTTCAGCGGCTTGACGAGGCTCGCAGCGGCCACGGCCACTGCGGCCTGGGTCTGGCGATCGCCCAGCGGGTGGCCCGCACCCATGGCGGTGAATTGCGGCTGGGGGGTGAGCCCCTGGTGGATCTCTCGCCCCAGGAGGCTCCCGGGAGGTTCTGTGTGAGCCTGTGCGGCCATTCCCTGGTCGCTGGACGTGTCAGGGCCTCAACAATCTGTCCTTAACCCACACCCTGCTCCAGAGGATGCCTCTAGACAGGTGGCATTGTTGGGGGTTCGGAGCTGAGCTTGATGGCTAAAGACAAGAGCAAGAGTGAGGGCAAAAAGGTCAGCTCCGCCAAGCACGGCTCCGCCAAGACCAAGCCCAAGAAGGGCAGCCATGGAGACACCGGCCTGGAGTCCTTCCTGCCCGGTTCCCATTCTCCTTTTGCCCACAACGGTGAACAGGACCGCTACCACCCCTCCCATCTGCTGGGGGAGCGTGAAGACGATCTGGGAGCGCCACCCGAAGATAAACAGGTCAAACTCAGCCGCAAATTTTACGAGAAAGAGCTGGAGAAACTCCAGGTCGAACTGGTGAAGATGCAGTATTGGATCAAGCATGTCGGCTTTCGCCTGATCATTCTTTTCGAGGGCCGTGATGCAGCGGGCAAGGGCGGGGCCATCAAGCGCATCACCGAACCGCTCAATCCTCGGGGTTGCAATGTCGTTGCTCTCGGCACGCCCTCGGATCAGCAGCGCACCCAGTGGTATTTCCAGCGCTATGTGGAGCACTTCCCAGCAGCCGGAGAGATCGTGATGTTCGATCGCAGCTGGTACAACCGGGCCGGCGTGGAGAGGGTGATGGGCTTCTGCACGGAAACCCAGGTGGAGGAGTTTATGCAGTCGGCTCCTCAGTTTGAGCGCATGCTGGTGCGCTCCGGCATCGTTCTGCTCAAGTACTGGTTTTCAGTCAGCGACGACGAGCAGGAAGTCCGCTTCCGCTCCCGGCTGGATGATCCAGCCCGTCGCTGGAAGCTTTCACCGATGGATCTGGAGTCACGTGACCGTTGGGTGGAGTTCTCCAAGGCCAAGGACCAGATGTTCTCGCACACCAACATCCCGGAGGCGCCCTGGTTCACCGTCGAGGCCGATGACAAGCGCCGCGCTCGCCTCAACTGTATCCGCCATCTGCTCTCCAAGATCCCCTACGAGGACATGACGCCTGCCCCAATTGAACTGCCTGCGCGCAAGACTGTCGGTGATTACCATCGGCCGCCGATGAACGAGCAGTTCTTCGTTCCCAACGCCTATCCCTGAATCCCCAGCCCTCCCGCCCCATTGCCCCATGGCCATGACCAGCTCCGACGACGACCCGGCCCCGGGTCCGGACTCCCCCCAACCCTCCCGGTCCGGGGAGGGATCCGAGGAAGCCCTGACCGTTCCCGCCACGGCCCCCTTGCGGGGTCCTGAGGGCAGCCTGCTCTACACGGGCATCGACGGTCGCCAATACATTGTCTGCGGGGATCCTGCCCAGGCACTGGACCAGGAGCTGATGGCCTCCTTTCAGGCTCTGCGTTCGGGAGCCCAGGGCCTGGAGGCCCTGATCCGGGGTGCCCAGGACTGGGTTGAGCACGCCAGCGACCAGGGCCTGAGCCCTGAGGTGGCCCGCCGCACACTGCTCTCGCGTCTCAGGCAGGCCCTCGACGATCAATAGGGCGGCTCAGTGGAGCCGCTCAAACCAGAAGCCTGCCAGTTGCCAGCTGCTAAATAGGAAGATCAGCAGGAACAACCAGTTCAGCCAGGGGGGACGTTGCTTGTTCTCCAAACCCATCAGCCTGTGGCGGCGGCAACAGCCCAAACCTATCGGCTCGTCCGGCCATGGGGCACTCGGGTCAATCCTCGGGCTTCTGCGAGCTGCAGGGGACCAACTCCCCGGAGGAGTCGCTCTGACACAGCCCCCAGCGCTGGCCACTGGCGTCATCCACCCAGCGCAGCACCTGCGGCCCTCCAGGCATGCCCGGCGCGGCGGGCACGGTGATCACCGCCAGCCTGGCCCCGCCCCTGCGGTAGTCGAAGCGGCAATAGCCCAGCCCCGTGCCGGCACAGCCACTGAGGCTGGCCAGGGAGCTGCCGGAGCGCCCCTGGTCAAGGGCATCGGCGCTTGCGGCCGGAGCGGGTCGCCAACCCAGCTGCAGCAACCGTTGGTCGGCCGCGATGATCGGTTCACCCACCCGCAACAGGGACGCCAGGTCCAGGGTGTCGTTTCGGCGCTGCTGGGCCAGGGTCAGTCCCGCACCGCCCAGCAAGGCCAGCAACAGAACGACCCCCAGGGAGCGGCCGCCCCAGCGCCCGATGGGACAGCGGGGGCATTGGGGAAGCGGACCTTTTCGAGCCGTTGCCATGGACATCCCCGCGGTGTATTCCTTCCTGGGTTTTCCCGGCTGGGGACCTGTTCATCTCTATCTCCCCCATCAGGGGGATCCGGCCGGGGCGGCCCTGAGGCTGGGCGCTGCCCTCGAGGCCTGCCAGGCCGATGGGAACGGTCCCGGCGGGCTGGTGGCCGGTTTCCTTCGCTGCCATCTCCAGGCTGAACCCCTGGGATCTCCGGAGTTTCGCCGTGATTGCCGCTACCGCTATCTGATCGTTTACAGGCCTCAGGGGCGCTGGGCGCTGCGGATCACCGCCTGGCGGCATCCGATCGCTGAGCAGGGTTGGCGGCGGCGTTGCGGACCGATCGAGCTGGACGGGTTCCTCAGGCGTTTCCATCCCTGCCGGGGGACGCAGCGGCTGGCTTGGTCCGCCTGAGGTCGTGGAGGCCCTCCAGCTGGTTGTAGACCGCCAGCAGCTGCTGGCGGATGTGATCGGTGTTCTCAAGCTTGGCCAGGTTGGCGAGGACCGCCTCGATCTGGTCCTTGCTGTCGATCAGCAACCGGCATTCACTGGTACCGGGTTCGTAACTCATGGGGACTCGCGGGTGGGAAGGAACGGAATGGCGTACGCCCTCTGCATCGTGCCGGGATCACCATCCAACGGAAAGGCTGGCGCTGACGCTGTTGGATCGGTTGCATTTCAACCGATGTCATCCGGTCCTGACAGGCTGCTCAGCTGACGGGGCATCAGCACCAGGAACAGCCACCACCACAGCAGCACGCCTGTGGCGAGTGGAACGGTAAGCCACCAGCGTCCGAGCCAGAACCAGCTGCCGGTGATCAGGAGCACTCCGGTGAGCAGGATCGACCAGGGCTGGCACCACCAGGGTTTGAGCTGCCAGATCGACACCGCCCCTGGCGCTGGGGCGGTGTTGTCGGGGGCATCGCTCATCGGTTCAGGAGCATCAGGAATGGAACAGCAGCACCAGGCCCATGCGCAACTGGTGGAACTCCCGTTCTTCGCGGCTGAGATCCAGCCCCACATCGAGCCCTTCCTTGAGGGCGGCCTCGTAAGGGGGGGTGGAGGGTGCTGCGCCAGCACGCCAGAGGGCGGCGATTCCCACGGGGGTGGCATGCCAGCTGAAGCATGGGGTGAGCCCGATCGAGGGTTCCTCGAGAGCGTCTTCGAGCAGGTCGCGGATCGGCATGGCTGGCTGAGCTCCGTTCAGCATCCAGATCCAGGACTGGGCACGCAATCAGCTGAGAGTTTTCGTGATGTGATGGCGCGGGCTCGGGCCCTACCCTGCCGCCATGTCAGGACTCCCCAGCCGGATCGCCCTCGTGCATGAGTGGTTCACGCCCCGCTCGGTGGGGGGCTCTGAACTGGTGGTGCAACAGATTGATCGGCTGCTTGGTGCGGGTCGCCCCGCCGCCAGCCTCTTTGCCCTGGTGGATGGGGAAAGTGACCGGCCGGGCAGCTGGCTGCTGGGCCGGCGCATCCAGACCAGTTTCATCCAGCGCCTGCCCTGGGGGGTGAGCCATGTGCAGCACTACCTACCGCTGCTGCCCCTGGCCATCGAGCAGCTGGATCTGGCCGGTTATCCCCTGGTGCTCAGCAGCAATCACCTGGTGGCCAAGGGGGTGCTCACCGGCCCGGACCAGCTCCACATCAGCTACGTGCACACACCGGTCCGCTACGCCTGGGACCAGATGCAGGCTTACCTGGCCGGTTCCGCCATCGCCCGCGGACCCCTGGGACCGTGGGTGCGCTGGCAGCTGCATCAGCTGCGTCAGTGGGATGTGAGCAGCAGTGCCCGGGTCGACCATCTGCTGGCCAACTCCAGCTTCACGGCGCGGAGGATCTGGCGCTGCTGGCGCCGTTCCAGCCAGGTGCTGCATCCGCCGGTGGAGGTGGACCGCTTCCGCTCGGACCTGCCCCGGGACGACTTCTACCTCTCCCTCTGCCGCCTGGTGCCCTACAAGCGGGTGGATCTGGTGATCGAGGCCTGCAATCGCCTGAAGCTGCCCCTGCTGGTGGTGGGTGACGGTCCGGAGCGGAGCCGCCTGCAGGCACTGGCCGGCCCCACCGTGACCCTGCTGGGGTCTTGCTCTGCCGAGCGGGTGACGGATCTGATGGGGCGCTGCCGGGCCTATCTCTACGCCGGTCTGGAGGATTTCGGCATCGCCCCGGTGGAGGCCATGGCCGCGGGGGCTCCTGTGATCGGCCTCGGTCAGGGGGGGCTGCTCGACACGGTCCGCTGCCTGGCTTCAGGGACCCCCCATCCCACCGGCCTGCTGTTCGAGCAGCAAAGCGCCGCAGCCCTGGTCCAGGCGCTGGAGCATTTCGAGCAGGGACAGTTGTGGCACCGCCTGCCGGCGGAGCGCCAGCGCCAGTGGGCCGAGCGCTTTTCGCCGGAACGGTTCCGCCAGAGGCTGCAGGTGGTTCTGGAGCATCGCTGGCAGAGGCATCAGCGGCGCCTGCAGCGCTGTGCCTCTGGGGTGAGTGACCGCGAAAGCTGGTGAGTGAACCAAACGATTTTTAGTATTCCGACACCTCGGGGGCGTTGATGTCCGGAACGTCACTCAGCGCATATGAAGCCGCCGGCCCCGTTGTCCGGTCCCTGCACCTGGTTCCCCTGCCCGCGGTCGCTGATTCGATGACCCCCGCGGTGCCCACGGCCGAGCAGTTGATCCGGGCGCAGTCGAAGCGCTCCCGCGTGCTCAAGCGCAGTGGCGACATTGTCTTCTCCCTGGCGGTGCTGGCCCTGGGCAGTCCCCTGCTGCTGCTGCTGGCGGTACTCGTGAAGCTCAGCTCGCCCGGGCCGGTGTTCTATGTGCAGCGCCGGATCGGCCGCGGCTACAAGGGTTTCGGCTGCATCAAGTTCCGCACGATGCGCAAGGACGCCGACCGCATCCTCAAGACCCTGCTGGAGCAGTCGCCGGAACTCAAGGCGGAGTTCAAAAAAGACTTCAAGCTCAAGGCCGACCCACGCATCACCCCGATCGGGGGCTTCCTGCGCCGCTCAAGTCTCGATGAGCTGCCCCAGTTCATCAACGTGCTCAAGGGCCAGATGAGCGTGGTCGGGCCGCGGCCGATCGTCTGGGACGAACTGGAGCGCTACGGCCGCCAGATGGATGAGGTGCTGGCGGTTCGTCCGGGACTCACCGGTCTCTGGCAGGTGTCGGGGCGCAACAACCTCAGCTACAACGCCCGGGTCCAGCTTGATGTCAGCTATGCCCGCCGCCGCACGGTCCAGCTGGATCTGGCGATTATTCTGCGCACGGTGGGGGTGATCCTCTACCCGCGTGATCGCGGCGCCTACTGATCCCCTCGTCTCAGTCAGCCAGCCCGCGCACCTGGCTCAGCCAGAGCAGCATGGGCAGGCTCAGGGCCAGCCAGAGGGCCTCCAGGCGGGCGCTCAGCATCAGGATCAGGGCCACTGCAGCGGGATCGGCTGCTGGGTGACCCCGGCCGAGGATCGGTTTGGTCCTGGCCACGCCCCCGTAGTGGTTCAAGCCTCCCAGCTGAACCCGGCCCGTCAGCGCAAAGGCCGCCATCGACACCCCGGCGTTGGGAGAGGGATCGGCCCGCCCCTGGCGCAGCGCTTCCCGCCCCAGCTCAAGGCCTCGCCAAAGCCGGCCCGCGACGGCTGGCAGGGTGAACGCCACCAGCCGGGCGGGTAGCCAGGTGAGCAGGTCATCGAGGCGGGCGCCGGCGGTACCCAGCCAGAGCAGGCGGCCGCGGCGGTAGCCGAGCATGGAATCGAGCGTGCTGGCTGCTTTGTACATCCAGGCCAGGCTCAGGGGGCCGGGAGCCCCATCAGCCACCCCCAGCGCCGCCCAGATCCCCGCGCCCACCAGCATCCAGAACAGCGGGCCAAAGAGGCCATCGACAGCATTTTCCGCGGCGGTCTCGGCCGCCCCTCGCAGCAGCTCCGCCCGGCTGAGCCCCTCCACATCCCGGCCCACGATCCAGGCCAGGCGCCTGCGCGCCTCCCCCAACTCACCATCCTCCTCAGGATCTGGTGGCTGCGGGCCGCTGATCGCGTCCAGCACCGCGCGCACGGCTTTCTCCAGGCTGCCGGCGGCCAGGGCGCTGGCCAGCGCCACCACCAGTCCCGGCACCCCGAGCCAGACCACTGGGGCCGGCAGGGGCAGGAGCGATCTTGAGCCAAGCGCCAGTTGCTCAATGATCCAGCCGGCCAGGCCGCTGAAGCCCACCACCAGGGTGGTGAGGCCCAGTCCCACCAGCCGCAGCCGGCGGGGGTGATCTCCCCCCCAGCGCTCCCCGGGAGCGCGCAGCCGCTGGATCGCCCAGCCCATTGCCTGTACCGGATGGGGCCAGCTGATCGGATCCCCCACCAGCCGATCCAGGCCTGCGGCCAGCAGAACCAGGAGCCAGAGCTGGAACGCTCCTGCCGGTGTGATCACGCCGGCGGCGGCAGCACCAGGGCCGCCCCGATGAAGAGGCCAAGCTGAACGGGGAGGGCTACGGGCAGGCCGAGCAGCTGGGCCAGCAGCCCCATGGCCAGGCTGCCGATCAGACCGCCGATCGCCCCAGATCGTGCCAGGGTCTGCCAGCTCAGGGGCTCATCGCCCAGGTGAGTCAGACCCCTGACCTGATCCAG
Organism: Synechococcus sp. UW140; assembly: GCA_943371515.1. Classification (GTDB taxonomy): domain Bacteria; phylum Cyanobacteriota; class Cyanobacteriia; order PCC-6307; family Cyanobiaceae; genus Regnicoccus_A. The sequence continues at coordinate 14,010 of CALRVC020000002.1, forward strand.
GTCGCTGGCCTGGGCCAGGCCGCCCATCGGCAGAAACAGCAGCAGCGCCCCCCAGCCCGGCAGCCAGCGGGTCGCGCCCAGCAGCAGGGCCATGACCAGATAGCGGAAGGCCCCCTCCCGGCGCGGTCCCCCCAGCTGCCGGGCCGCCGGCCACCAAGCCAGGCCCCAGTCCCCGCCCAGGCAGCGCCCCAGTCCATAGGCGGCCAGCACTAGGCCGAAATCCAGACAGGTGCCGGCTTCCACCTGGCGCACCCACAGAGGCAGCAGTCCGAAGAGCCCGCCGAACAGCACACCCTGCAAGGCGCAGCGCCAGCTGAACGGCACAGGTACAGGAGCCCTGCCTGCGCCTGTGGCCTGGCGGCGAGCCTCACCCCGGGCCTGGCGGGCCAGAGGTAGCGCTGGCAGGAGCAGCACCAGGGCCTGACTGAACTGGAGCAGGGCGCGGCCGATCGGAAACAGCAGCGCCGTGAGTCCATGGCCGAGCAGGGCACCGAGTTCGCCGGCACGCCGCAGCTGTCCCATTGGCAGTTGGTGCACCGCCAGCAGGGTCCGCTGCACGGGCAGGATCGTCATCTGGGTGCCCACCGCGACGGCCAGCACCGAGGCCATGGCCAGCAGCACGGGAATCGAGAGTACGGGCGCTGGGGCGCCCACGGCCGGGCTGGTGCCCACCCCCAGGCCCAGCAGCACCAGCACCGCCAGCAGTTGCAGCATCACCCCGGCCAGGGGACGGTGGATCAGGGGCAGCAGCGCCGGCAGGGTGACCAGGGCCGGCAGCAGGCTGTTCACCAGGGGTGAGGGGCTGAGGCCGCTCACCATCCAGGCGGCAGCGGCCAGGGTGAGGCTGGTGCTGGCCTGGGCACTGCCCCAAGCCAGCATCGGCAAGTTCAGCCTGGGGCCCATGTTGGAGTCGCCGGGGTCATCCAGCTTCAGGAGGCCTTGAGCCAGCTGAACATGGAACGCAGGCCCACGCCCACCTGCTCGACTGGATGGGCCGCATCGCGTTGGCGGGCCTTGATCATCTCCGGCTTGCCGGCCTCGCATTCGGCCACGAAGTTGCGGGCGAAGGTGCCGTCCTGGATGTCGACGAGAATGCGTTTCATCTCCGCCTTGGTGTCGGCGGTGATCAGGCGTGGACCGCTCACGTAATCGCCGTACTCGGCGGTGTTGGAGATCGAATCGCGCATGGCTGTGAGGCCGCCCTTCACCATCAAATCAACAATAAGTTTCACTTCGTGCAGGCACTCGAAGTAGGCCAGTTCGGGCTGATACCCAGCGTCCACCAGGGTTTCGAAGCCGGCCTTCACCAGCTCACTGAGGCCACCGCACAGTACGGCCTGCTCGCCGAAGAGGTCGGTTTCGGTTTCTTCCTTGAAATTGGTCTCGAGGATGCCGGCACGGGTGCCGCCGATCGCCTTGGCGTAGGCCATCGCCAGGGCGCGGGCGTTGCCGCTGGCGTCCTGGTGGATGGCGAAGAGTGCGGGCACACCCTGCCCGTTCTGGTATTCCCAGCGCACCGTGTGGCCGGGCCCCTTTGGGGCGATCATCACCACATCCACATCCGCGGGTGGTTTGATCAGCCCAAAGCGGATATTGAAGCCATGGGCGAAGCTCAGCACCTTGCCGGGCTTGAGGTGTGGTGCGATTTCGGCGTCGTAGACGGCCTTCTGGGTTTCATCGGGCAGCAGCACCATGATCCAGTCGGCGCGCTCGGCGGCCTCGGCCACGCTCAGCACCTCAAGGCCATCGGCCCTGGCCTTCTCCGCCGAGCGGCTGCCCTCGTACAGGCCCACCACCACGTTCACGCCGCTGTCCTTGAGGTTGAGGGCGTGGGCATGGCCCTGGGAGCCGTAGCCGATGATGGCCACCGTCTTGCCGTCGAGCAGGCTCAGATCGGCGTCTGAGTCGTAGAAGAGCTGGGCCATCCGGCGAATCGGGCAGGGCAAACAGCGACTTTACGGTCGCGCCTGTCCGGTCAGGCTTCGCCGGGGTGGGAGATCACCCGGTCGATCAGGCCGTAGTCCTTGGCCTCCGCTGCACTGAGGAAGTAATCGCGATCGGTGTCCTTGGTCACCTTCTCGAGGCTCTGACCACACATGTCGGCCAGGCTCTGGTTGAGCATGTCCTTGATGCGCAGGATCTCGCGGGCCTCGATCTCGATGTCGCTGGCCTGTCGCTGGCTGGTGCCGCCCAGGGGCTGGTGGATCATGATCCGCGCGTGCGGCAGGGCCAGGCGCTTGCCCTTGGTGCCCGCCGCCAGCAGGAAGGCGCCCATGCTGGCCGCCAGCCCCACACAGATGGTGATCACATCAGATTTGACATACTGGATCGTGTCGTAGATGGCCAGCCCGGCCGTGACCGACCCGCCTGGGGAATTGATGTAGAGATAGATCGGCTTGCTGCTGTCGTCGGAATCGAGATACAGCATCTGGGCGACAAGGCTGTTGGCGATGCTGTCGTTGACCTCCGAGCCGAGGAAGAGGATGCGCTCCACGCCCAGTCGGGTGTAGATGTCGACCCAGCGCTCGTACTGGCTGCCGGGCAGGCGATAGGGAACGCTGGGGGTGCCGATGGGCATGGCGGTGGGTGTGGAACGGGGTGGTGACGCAATGAAAGACGAGCCGCGAGCTGGCTTGGATCAGCTAGCTCAGCGGGCCAGATTCAGACCGAGCCGGCCAGGGGGACCGGCAGGGACTTCTGACTGGTGAGGATCCGGTCGATCAGTCCGTAATCCAGGGCTTCCCTGGGCGTGAGGTAGGTCATGCGGTCGGAATCCTTCGAGAGCTGCTCCACACTGCGGCCGGTGTTGTCGGAGAGCATCTCCAGCATGACGCGCTTGTTGTGCAGGACTTCCTGGGCGCGAATCTGAATGTCGCTGGCCTGGCCGCGGGCTCCGGAGCGGGGCTGGTGCAGCACGATCGAGGCGTGGGGCAGGGCGGCCCGATGGCCCTTGGCACCCGCCGAGAGGATCATCGCGGCCGTCCCCATGGCCTGGCCGATGCAGATGGTGTGCACCGGTGGCTTCACGTAGCGGATCGTGTCGCAGATGGCGAAGGCCTCGGTTTCGAAGCCGATGGCATCGCCGGAGTACCAGCTGGTACCGGTGGAGTTGATGTAAAAGAAGATCGGCTTCTCGGGATTGTCGAACTCGAGATAGAGGAGCTGGGCAATGATCAGCTCGGTCACATCGATCCCCATCTGACGCTTGGCGTCGTCGTCGGAGAAGAGGGGCAGACCGAGGTACACGATCCGCTCCTTCAGCATCAGCGACGGCAGATCGGGCGGCGGTGTGCGCATCACGGCGGAATCGCCGTAGTAAGGGGCCGACACCGACATCTGGAAACGCTCTACAGGGCCTGAAGGTGAGCCTAGCGGGGGCCCGTCGGCTGCTGGACCTGGGCGGGCTGTTTCGGTCCCTCCTGGTCGCAGCGGGCGAAGACCATGCGCCCAGCAGGGGTCTGCAGGGCGCCGGTCACGGTCACGGGCAGCCGCTGGCCGATGCGAGCCCGGGCGGATTCCACCACCACCATCGTGCCGTCCTCCAAGTAGCCCACGCCCTGGTTGGCCTCCTTGCCCTCGCGAACGATCTTGAGCTGCAGGGCGTCACCGGGCTGCACCTCGGGCCGAAGGGCGATCACCAGGGCGCTCAGGTTCATCACCTTGAGGGCCTGCACCTCAGCCACCTTGGCCAGGTTGTAGTCGGCTGTGAGCAGGGTGCCGCCGGTGTCGGCGGTGAGCTTGAGCAGCTTGTCGTCGGCGCCGTTGCCCTCGTAGCGGGTGCTGTTCACCACCAGGCGGCGGCCATAGGTTTCACGCAGAGCGGCCAGCAGGTTCAGGCCGCGCCTGCCCTTGCCCCGCTTCTCGGCATTGCCCGAATCGGCCAGCTGCTGCAGCTCATCGATCACTGCCTGGGCCACGATCACCTGGCCTTCCAGCAAGCCCGACTCCAGCAGCCCACGGATTCGTCCGTCGATGATCACGCTGGTGTCGAGAATCTTGGCAGTGGCTGGCTGCAGAACCCCGTCGGCGACCAGCAGCGCCTCGGTGCTGGAAGGGTTGAACAACCGCAGCAGCGTGCGGCCGTGAACCTCGGCGAGGTTGTAACCCAACACCCCGAAGAACACGTTGCTCAGCACCGCCGCCAGCGGCTTCACGAAAATCACCTCCCAGGGCAGCGGCAGCAGCAGGATCGGTGCCAACAGCAGGTTGGCCACCAGCAGGCCCAGGATCAGCCCCACCGCGCGGCTCACCAGCAGGTCGGTGGGCATCGAACGCACCTGGCGCATCAGGCGCCGCCGCAGCAGCTGGAAGAAGAATCCGGCCAGCAGCCCGAAGAAGGCCCCGAAGCCGCCCAGCACCCAGCGCAGGCCCTCGAGGTTGGTCACCTCGATCAGCAGGTTCTCCGGCAGCAGATCCACCCCCAGCCAGCCGGTGGCTGCGCCGGAGATCAGGAACAGCAGCAGGATGATCGGGTCCACCATGAATGGGTTGTGGGCTGCCTAGAACCGGGAACTCGCAGCATGGCTGATCCCACTCCATCTGGCCGTGAAAGGTATCCGTACATTTGCCTACGGACATGTGGCGAAACCTGAAGGCGACCGCGCCCAAGTCCACGCCAGCCCGTGACCGCACCCCGCGCCGCCTACCTCCACATCCCCTTCTGCCACCGCAGGTGCTTCTACTGCGACTTCGCTGTGGTGCCACTGGGAGACCATGCCGACGGGGCCCATTCCGGCTCGATCTCCGCCTATCTGCCCCTGCTGCAGGCCGAGATCGCCGCCAGCCCGAACCCTGCCCCGCTCTCCACCGTCTACATCGGCGGCGGCACCCCCTCGCTGCTCACTCCCAAGCAGATGGAGGGGGTTCTGGATGGCCTGCGGCAGCGATTCGGCTTCGCCCCCGGGGCTGAGATCACCCTGGAGATGGATCCGGCCAGCTTCGATCGTCCGCGGCTTGAGGGGATGCTGGCTCTGGGCATCAATCGGGTGAGCCTGGGGGGACAGAGCTTCGATGACGGGGTGCTGGAGCGACTGGGGCGCCGCCATCGCCGTAAGGACCTGCACCAGGCCGCCAGCTGGCTGCGCCAGGCCCTGGCCGCCGGTGATCTGGCCAGCTGGAGCCTGGATCTGATCCAGGGGCTTCCCGAGCAGGATCTGTCCCACTGGCGGCAGCAGCTGCGGCAGGCCCTGGAACTGGAGCCGCCCCATCTCTCCGTCTACGACCTGATCGTGGAGCCTGGCACCGTGTTCGAGCGCCTGCAGCAGCGTGGGCAGTTGCCCCTGCCGGATCCGGATCTGGGGGCCGACCTGATGGACCTCACCGGGGAGCAGCTGCGGAGCGCTGGCTACGGCCGCTACGAGATTTCCAACTACGCCCTGCCCGGGCACGCCTCCCGTCACAACCGCGTCTACTGGAGCGGGGCCGGTTGGTGGGGTTTCGGCTTGGGGGCCACGTCGGCTCCTTACGGACAGCGCCTGGCCAGGCCCCGAACCCGTGAGGCCTACGCCGCCTGGCTGAAGACCAGAGCGGTCAGTCCGTCGGCAGGGCGGCCGCCGTTCGATGAGTGGCTGATGGTGGGTCTGCGTCGGCGCGAAGGGGTGAACCTGGAGCGGCTCGCCCGGGCCGCGGGTCTGAGCACGGCTGACTGCGCGTCGTTGCATGCCTGGATGACCCCCTGGCGCGAGCGGGGCCTGCTGCTGGTGGAGGGCCGGTGCTGGCGGCTGGCGGATCCCCAGGGGCTGGCTCTCAGCAATGCGGTGCTGAGGGAGCTGCTGGCCTGGTGGGACGCCCATCAACCTCAAGAGGTGCCTCTGGCCGAGTCGCCGATTGCAGCCAGCCCCTGAGGGCGTCCACGCAAAGCTCGCGGCCCGCCAGCAGCGACGCGCTGAAGGGAGGTTGGCTCGGGGTCAGGCCCAGCAGGTCCGCCGTGACCCGTACCTGGCCGTCGCAGTCGTCGCCGGCGCCGATCCCGATCACCGGAATGGCCAGCTGCCGGCGCAGGCTGCCGGCCAGATCCGCCGGTACGTGTTCCAGCACCAGGGCGAAGCAGCCGGCGGCCTCCAGATCCAGCGCCTGGCGCCGCAGGCGCTCCTGGCTGATCGGGTCCCTGGCCTGGCGCCGATAGCCCAGCCGGTGCACCGACTGGGGGGTCAGGCCGAGGTGGCCCATCACCGGGATCCCGCTGCGCACCAGCCGGTCGATCACGGCCACGGTTTCCGGCTCACCGCCCTCCAGCTTCACGGCGGCCGCCGCGCTTTCCTTGAGCACCCGCCCAGCGGCAGCCACCGCCTGATCAGTGCCGCACTGGTAGCTGAGGAAGGGCAGATCGCAGATCAGCAGCGGTTGCTGGCCCCGGGGCCGTCGCAGACCCCTGGCCACGGCCTGGGTGTGGCCGATCATCTCCGCCAGGGTCACCGGCAGGGTTGTGGCATGGCCGAGCACCACCATCGCCAGGGAGTCGCCCACCAGAACCACCTCGGCACCGGCCTCCTCCACCAGCGCCCCTGAGAGGGCATCCCAGGCGGTGAGCATCAGGATCGGCCGCCCCGCCTGTTTGCGGACCACCAGATCACCGGGTCTCAGGGGCACGGGCAGAAACCTCTCTGGCTTCCATTGCTACCATTGACCCGACTCGGACCCACGCGGCCCGGACGCCCAAATCTGGTCAGGACCGGAAGGGAGCAGCCACACGGGATGCTCCAGGCAGGCGTGGACTCCGGGTCACCCTCTTCAAAAAACGGGACCTTCAGGGCTGGTCGAGCTGCCGGATCAGGGGTTGCCGGAGCGGCTCTGGCGGTTGAGCAGGAAGGGGGGAATCTTGGCGCCGCGCTGATCGGCTTCGGCCTCGGTGTGGGTGAGCTCGGGGCTGGCGGCGAAGGTCTCGCGGGGGCGCTCAATGCGGTAGGAGCTGCCCGCCTCGAAACCTGTGGCGATCACGGTCACATGGATCTCACCTTCGAGCTTCTCATCCACAACGGCGCCCACAATGATGTTGGCGTCGGGGTCGACCACGTCGTAGATCACCTCGGAGGCGGTGGTCATGTCCTCGAGGGTCATGTCCTTGCCACCGCTGATATTGATCACGCAGCCCTTGGCCCCGTCGATTCGGGCGGCTTCCAGGAGAGGGCTGCTGATGGCGGCCTGGGCTGCTTCCACGGCCCGTGAGCGGCCTGAGCCCACGCCGATGCCCAGCAGGGCCGTGCCCGCCATGGTCATGACCGAGCGCACATCGGCAAAGTCGACGTTGACCAGGCCAGGACGGGTGATGATGTCGCTGATCCCTTTGACGCCCTGACGGAGCACGTCGTCGGCGGCGCGGAAGGCCTCCTGCAGGGGCGCGCCGGAGATGGCATCACGCAGGCGGTCGTTGGGGATCACGATCAGGGTGTCGACGTGCTCCGCCAGCCGGGCGATGCCTTCCTCGGCCTGCTTCATGCGCTTGCGTCCTTCAAAACTGAAGGGCTTGGTGACGATGCCCACGGTGAGGGCACCGCATTCCTTGGCCACCTCAGCGAGGATCGGGGCCGCTCCGGTGCCGGTGCCGCCCCCCATGCCGGCTGCGATGAACACCAGGTCGGCCCCCTCGAGGGCTTCCTGCAGGTCGTTGCGGGATTCTTCGGCTGCCTTCTGACCGATCATGGGGTTGCCGCCAGCCCCCAGGCCCCGGGTGAGCTTCTGGCCGAGCTGCACCCGCCGCTGGGCGGCCGATTGCAACAGGGCCTGGGCGTCTGTGTTCAGCACCCAGTAGCCGACCCCTTCGAGATCCGAGGCGATCATCCGATTGACCGCGTTGCTGCCTCCACCGCCAACGCCGATCACTTCGATCCTGGCGCTCTGGCTGGGAACAATGCCGTTACTGGAGGGCGAGGAGGTCAATGGGGATCCGAGTAAGGCGTCTTGTGGGATGGGGAGGATTCCTGCGGTGAGCTGGCCGCCCGGGGAACCGTTGGCACTCATCTCGGGCAGCATTATGTCGGTGGCGGGCTGGAAAAATCCTGTGCGATGAGGCACTTTTGCGTGAAATCGGTTTTCTCGCAACGCTCCGGTGAGGGTTTGCGCTCCATTTGGGAGTTTGCCGGGCCTCGCGCATCAGTCCACTGCTTGCCCTGGTCGTTTCGGCTGAGCGGAATCGACCGCCGGAGCTGGCAGCCCCAGTTCGGGTTGGTTCGGGTCGCTCAGGTCGATGGAGCGCACCCCCTGGCCCTTGACCCGCTTCGGCAGTTCTCCGGACAAGTAACGCAACACATCCAGGCGGCGGGCGAGGTCGCCGTCAGGGCTACCGAGCTTGACCTCCCCCAGGCTGCCGGTGGTCAGAAAGAGGGTGCCGTCGGGTTCGAATCGGATCGTTTGGAGCGGGCTGCCCAGGTCGTTGCGGCGGTCAATGAGCTGCACGATGGTCGGCTTGAACCGGTCCTGCCATCCCTGCACACGGATCGCCGTTTCGGGCTGGCTGCCGCTGGATCCGATGGCCTTCTGGCTGCTGCTGATCCAGTTGCCCAGGCGATCGACGTAGCCCTGCTCGTTCCCCTTGGCTGTCCGCCGCTCCGCCCGCGCCACCACCTGGCGGTCCATCAGCTCAATGCGCAGGCGGGGCGGAAGGATCAGCCGCTGCACCGTCACCTGCTCCACCGGCAGGGCGTCCAGGAGTTCGGAGCGCAGTCGCCGGGGGTCGAGGGTCAGCAGGGGCATGGGGAAGCGCAGTTCGGCTGCGGTGATCACCTGCTCACGGCTCACCCGTTCGCTGCCGCTCACCTCCACCTGGGACGGACCGCTCAGGCTCCAGCCCTGGCGCAGCAGTCCGTAGCCAAGGCCCGCGGCTGCCGCAGAGAAGACCACAAGCCTCCAGAAGTTGCGCAGGCGTTCCTGCCGGCGCTGCAGCCGCAGCTGCCGCCGTCGCTCAACCCCTGGCGCCTGAGGACCGGGACTCACAGCTCACAACGGGATCGGGCCATCAGCTCATCCATCCAGCGCCGGGCCCGCTCGGCGTCGGAGAAGGGCAGGTCTTTTTGCTGGCCATCGCCCACCAGCCGAACACGGCAGCTGCCCTGGCTCTCTTCGGTGAGGGGAGCATCACCCGAGCCCAGGGACATCAGCTCCAGCAGTTCGAGCTTGCTGATGACGAACGATCCCTGGGGCTTGAGCACCCCGGCCTCAAAGGTGCTCCAGGTCAGGACCCCTTCGGCGAGCCGCGCCGCACCGCATCCATCGAGTTTCGAGAGTTCCGAGCCGGCCGCCCAGTCCCGGAAGAGTCGTTGACGGCGCCGCTCAAGCCAGCCGAGGGCCGTGAGCAGGACAAAAACCACCAGCAGGGGCAGCCAGAGCAAGCCGTGACTCATTCCGCCGGGTCCTCTCGAGATGATCCACGGTCCCATTCTCCCGCGCTCTCCACCAACTGGTGCACGAGGTCGGCCAGTGGTACCCCGCTGGCGGCCCACAGCATCGGATACATACTCTGGCTGGTGAAGCCGGGCATGGTGTTGATCTCGTTCAGCCAGAGCCGCTGCGCCGCTTCGTCGTAGAAGAAATCCACCCGCGCCAGCCCCTCGGCCGCCACGGCGGCACAGGCCTGAAGCGCCATGGCGCGCAGGCTCTCGCTCACGGCCTCGGGCAGCTCGGCGGGGATCACGGTGGAGCTGAGCCCTGCGGTGTATTTCGTTTCGTAGTCGTACCAGTCAGCAGAAAAGCGGATCTCCCCAACCACTGAGGCCTCCAGGCCGCCCCGGCCTCCAGGCCCCTGACCGAGCACGGCGCATTCCAGTTCCCTGGCCGTGACCCCCTGCTCCACCACCAGCCGTGTATCGAGGTCAGCAGCCAGTTCAAGCCCCTGCAACAGGGAGGTGCGGTCGCTGGCCTTGCTGATGCCCACCGAGGAGCCCATGTTGGCCGGTTTGACGAAGCAGGGGTAGCCCAGATCGCGCTCCAGCCGCTGCAGGAGCCCCTCCTGGTCCTGGCGCAGGTCTGCCGCCTGCACGCCCGCGTAGGGCACCTGGGGCAGGCCTGCGGCGGCGAAGGCGGCTTTCATGGCCTGTTTGTCCATGCCAAGGGCCGAGCCGAGCACGCCCGAGCCCACGAAGGGCACCTGCATCAAGGTGAACAGACCCTGGATGGTGCCGTCCTCGCCGTTGGGCCCGTGCAGTACCGGAAACCACACGTCAACGCCAGCGGCCTGGGGGGGAAGGCCCTTGAAGCCAGGCCCCTCCAGGGGGCGATGAGTTGCGCTGTCGAGCAGTTGCTCGTCGGAGGCTGGTTCACCGCTGGAGAGAACGGTCTCGGCTAGCTCGGGGCCCCACCAGCGGCCATGGCGGTCGATGTAGAACGGCCGAACCCGATAGCGCAGGAGGTTCTCGTCGTCCCTGAGGCCTCCCACCACGGTGATGGCCGAGCGGATCGAGACGGCGTGCTCATCGGATGCTCCCCCGAAAACCAGGCCGACGCAGCGGGGGGAGCTGGGCATGGGGTCGGTCAGATCCGGATCGGCGCCAAACGTATCAGCGCCACCACGCCTCAGCCCACCGCAACGCCGGTGAGGGAGAAGGCGCGCACCTCCTGGATCCGCACGTTCACCAGATCCCCCGGCCGGATGGCGCCGCCCTGGGGTTCGCCGCAGTGGCTGGCGGGGTCATGGGCGGGGAAGAACGTCAGCCGATTGGTGCGCGTGCGGCCCATGCACTGGCTGGGGTCACGGGGGTTGCTGCCTTCCACCAGCACCTGCTCGATCCGCCCCCGGTAACGCTCACTGCGCAGGCGGGCTGTGCGCTCCACGAGGGCGTTGATCTCCTGGAGCCGTTCCACCTTCACGGCCTCGCTCAGCTGATCGGGCCAGTCGGCGGCGGGGGTATGGGGCCTGGGCGAGTAGGCGGCGGTGTTCACCTGGTCGAAGCCGAGCTCCTCGATCAACGCCAGGGTGCGCCGGTACTGGGCGTCGGTTTCGCCGGGGAAGCCCACGATCACATCGGCGCTGATCGCCGCATCGGGCATGCGACTGCGGATGCGCTCGAGGATGCGCCGATAACGCTCCACCGTGTAGCCGCGCGCCATCGCCTTGAGCACGTCGTCATCACCGCTCTGGAAGGGGATGTGGAAGTGCTCGCACAGCTTGGGCAGCTCGGCGCAGGCCTCGATCAGGCGCTCGGTGAAGTAACGGGGATGGCTGGTGGCGAAGCGGATCCTCTCGATTCCCTCCACGTCGTGCACGTGCTGGAGCAGGTCGGTGAGGGTGTGCTGACGGCGGCCCTCCGGGGTGATGCCGGGCAAGTCGCGGCCATAGGCATCGATGTTCTGGCCCAGCAGGGTGACCTCCTTGAATCCGCGCCCCGCCAGCCCCTCCATCTCCAGCCGGATCGCCTCGGGGCGACGGCTCTGTTCGGCGCCACGCACCGAGGGAACCACGCAATAGGTGCAGCGCTCGTTGCAGCCGTAGATCACGTTCACCCAGGCGCAGACCTGGGAATCGCGGCGGGCGGTGGTGATGTCTTCGAGGATGTGGTGCTCACCGGTGGCCACCACCTGCTGACCGCTGGCCACCTGCTCCAGCAGGGTGCGCAGCCGGTTGGCGTGCTGGGGACCCATCACCAGGTCGAGCTCGGGCACCCGCCGCAGCAGCGACTCTCCCTCCTGCTGGGCCACGCAACCCGCCACCACCAGGGTGAGGTGGGGGTTGGTCCGTTTGCGCTGGGCCTGACGGCCCAGATAGCTGTAGACCTTCTGCTCAGCGTTGTCGCGAATCGTGCAGGTGTTGTAGAGCACCAGATCGGCGCTGTGCTCATCGCTTCCGGGCTGGTAGCCCATGCTTTCGAGGATTCCGGCCATCCGCTCGGAATCGGCTTTATTCATCTGGCAGCCGAAGGTGGTGATCCAGTAGCTGCCGCCCCGCCCGGCCAGGGCTGGGGTCGATGCTGTGGCACTCGCCGTTGTGGTGGTCACGCTCATCCCACAAGTTTCGACCATGGCCGAAACTTGTGGGATGCAGGCACGCCTTCACTGGATCACGCTCACCAAAGCGGTGCCCCTGGCGATCAGCCGGGGCACCACGGCATCGGTGCGGCGGCTGGTGGTCGAGCTGGAGCACGAGGGGCTGGTGGGGCGCGGCGAAACCGGTGGCTTCGAGACCGGCCACCGGGCCTATGCCATCGAGGCGGTCGCGGCGGAGCTGGAGGCACTGCTGCCGCGCTTCGCCTCAGCCGAGGGTCTGGCCCTCGGCGCGGACCTGCCGGCCTTTCAGGCCCTCGAGCCCTGGCTGGCCCCGCTGTCGCCACCGGCCCGCTGCGCCATCGACCTGGCCCTGCACGACTGGTGGGGCCAGAAGCTGGGCCAGCCCCTCTGGCGCCTTTGGGGCCTGGATCGGGCCGCCTGCGGTCCCACCAGCGTCACCCTCGGCCTGGGCGAGGTGGAACGGGTGCTGGCCAGGCTGGATCTGTGGCAGGAGCGCCTGGGCTGCTGGCCCCAGCGGGTGAAACTCAAGCTGGGCAGCCCTGATGGTCCAGGCCACGACCGTGCCCTGGTGTTGGCGGTGGGGCGGCGGCTGCAGGAGCAGGCCGGCCGCGGGGAGGGCACAGGCACGGTCAGTGAGCTGCAGGTGGATGCCAATGGCGGCTGGGACGTGGCCACGGCTCAGCCGTTGATCCCCTGGCTGGCGGAGCAGGGGGTGGTGCTGGTGGAGCAGCCGCTGCCCGCCCAGCTCGACCCCGACGCCGATGCAGCCAGCTTCGAGGCCCTCGATCTGAGCTGCCCGATTCCCCTGGTGGCCGATGAGAGCTGCTGGAACCTGGCCGACCTGCTGCGCCTTGCCCCCCACGTGGATGCGGTCAACATCAAGCTGCTCAAGAGTGGCGGCCTCACTGAGGCCCTGCTGATGGCCCAGACCGCCCGGAGCCTCGGGCTTGATCTGATGCTCGGCTGCTACTCCGACAGCGCCCTGCTCAATGGGGCTGCCTCCCAGCTGCTGCCGATGGTGCGCTGGCCCGACCTCGACAGCCACCTGAACCTGATCGACGATCCCTTCGAGGGCCCCGAGCACCAGGGCGACAGGCTGTTGCCCTCCAGCCGTCCAGGCCTGGGGGTGATCGAGCGGGCCGGCCCTGCTGCTGCGCCCGCCCCGTGCTGAGCGCCGATGCGTCCGTGGTGCTGCTGCTCCACGGCGGCCTCGACAACCTTTCGGGCAAGACAGGCCTGGCGATGTTGCGCTACCGGCACGGTCCTGTGGTGGCCGTGGTGGATCCGGCCCATGCCGGCGCTGAGCTGGAGGCCATCACCGGTATTCCCCGGTCGGTGCCCATCGTGGCCGACCTCAACGCCGCTCTGGCTTTCCGGCCGGTGGTGGCGGTGGTGGGGCTGGCCCCATCCGGTGGGCAGCTGCCGCCGGAGCTGAAGGCTGATCTGGCGGCTGCCCTGCGGGCCGGGCTTCACCTGGCCAGCGGTCTGCACACCCCCCTGGCCTCCGATCCGGAGCTGGCTGCCCTGCGGGGGCCTGGGCAGTGGATCTGGGATCTGCGTCAGGAGCCCCCTGGCCTGCAGGTGGCCGCGGCCCGTGCGGCAGCGCTGCTCGGCGAGCGGCTGCTGGCGGTGGGCACCGACATGGCCGTGGGCAAGATGAGCGCCTGCCTGGAGCTCACCGCGGCAGCCCGGCGGGCCGGGCTGGATGGCCGGTTCGTCGGCACCGGCCAGGCCGGCATCCTGATCAGCGGCAGGGGTGTCCCCCTGGATGCCGTTCGTGTCGACTATGCCGCCGGTGCGGTGGAGCGGGCCTTGCTGGAGGCGGCCTCAGATCCAGCCTGCACCGGGGAGAGCCTGCTGTTCGTGGAGGGTCAGGGCTCCCTCTGTCATCCCGGCTCAACCGCCACCCTGCCCCTGATCCGCGGCAGCCAGCCCACGGCACTGCTGCTGGTCCATCGGGCTGGCCAGAGCCATGTGAACAAGCATCCCCAGGTGGCGGTGCCACCCCTGGCAGAGCTGATCGGCGTTCTGGAAGGGTTGGCGGCCCTTGGCCGGCCCAATGGCACTCCACCGCCCCGGGTGAGGGCCGTGGCCCTGAACACCGCTGGATTGGCGGAGGACAGCGCGGCCAGGGCCTGTGGAGTCATCAGCGACTCCCTGGGCCTCCCCTGCGCCGATCCGGTAAGAAATGAGCCAGCAGCCGATCGACTGCTGGCTTCAATCAGGGCGAGCGAGGGGATTCGAACCCCCGGATGGCGGCACCACAAGCCGCTGCCTTAACCACTTGGCGACGCCCGCCGTGGTCTTTGCCAATGTATCAAGCAGCCTTGCACCCTCGCCTTGCGGCCCGCCTCCTCACTTCACCTTGCCCGCTGGTGCACCGCTCTGGCCGTGGCGGGCGGGGTCAGCGGGGTTGCCCTGGCCTTCACCAATCCCGGGCTGGATGAGTTCGAGAGCTTCGCGGGTGACCAGCTGGCTGAACTGGCGGTGGAGGAGGTCTGCGTCAATCGCCTGCCGATGCCCCTCAAGCTGGCGATCCAGAACTGTCCTGAGTTGATTCGCAGTCAGCACAAGGTGCTCGGTGACCTGGCCCGGCGCAGCACCCGGCGGCAGAACTTCGGACTGTTCAGCCTCTACCGCACCCAGATCGGAGGCCCTTCGGTGTTGCCGTTTCTCGAGCTCCCTCTCTATCGCGTGCTCACGGTGGCGGCCGCCGGGCGCTTCAAGATTCTGAGCACCTCCAGCGACAACGACCCTGAGAGCGCCTCAGCCGATCGTGGGCCGTGGTGAGCGCGGCTGCGTCGCTGCCGCCACTGCTGCTGCCGCGTTCCCTGATCGATCCCCAGCGGCATGATCTGCCCCCGGCGGATGGGGGTGGTCTGGTGGCCGTGCGTCTGATCCATCAGCATGGGCGGATCACGGCGATCGAGACCCATCGCCGCGGCGATGGGGAGCAGTTGCCGCTGGCGCTGACCCCCCTGGTGGAGCCCCATGCCCATCTCGACAAGGCCTTCAGCTGGGAGCGGCACCCGAACCCGGCGGGCACGATGCAAGGGGCTCTGGCGGCCAACCAGGCCGAGCACCAGGAACGCAACCTCGAGCAGGTGTTGGAGCGGGGTGAGCGAGCCCTGGAGCGGGCCTGGCGCTACGGCCTGAGAGCCGTGCGCAGCCACATCGACAGTCTCGGTCCCGGCGCCGAGCCGGGATGGGAGGGATTGCTGCAGCTGCAACGCCGCTGGGCGCCACGGCTGGCACTGCAGCTGGTGGCTCTGGTGCCGGTGCGGCACTGGGGCACGGCCGCGGGAGGCGCCTTGGCCCGCCGGCTCGTCGGCCGCGGTCCGCAGGGATCGGTGCTGCTGGGTGGTGTGCTGGGCGCCCCCCTGGCCCCCAGTGGTGCCGATGGGGAAGGGCTGCTGGCCCTGCTCCAGCTGGCCGAAAGCCTGGGAGCTCCGGTGGATCTGCACGTCGATGAAAGCGGCGAGGGGGGCGGGGCGGGAGTGGCCCTGGTGGCCAGGCTGGTGCGGCGGCACAGCATCGGCGTGCCGGTCACCTGCAGCCACAGCTGCTCGATGTCGCAGTTGAGGGCTCCTCGCCTGTGCCGGCTCGCCGAGGCCATGGCGGACGCTTCCCTTTCGGTGGTGGCCCTGCCCCCCACCAACCTCTGGCTGCTGGGGCATCACGCTGAAGACACCCCGGCCACACGGCCCCTGGCCCCGATCCGCCAGCTGCAGCGGGCCGGCGTCACGGTGGCGGTGGGGGGCGACAACGTTCAGGACCCCTGGCATCCGGGTGGGGATTTCGATCCACTGGAGCTGCTGCGCTTCTGCCTGCCGGCGGCCCATCTGGCCCCCTGGCAACGGCAGGGGCTGGCCCCGTTCACCACCTCCGCCTCCCGGTTGATGGGTCTGGAGTGGGACGGGGTGCTGCGCCCCGGGGCCCCCGCTGATCTGGTGGTGCTCGCCGCCGGCAGCTGGAGTGAGCTGCTGGCCCGCTCTCCCCAGCGGCGGGTGCTGCGCGCTGGCCAGTGGCTGCCAGCTCCTGCGCCGCAGGAGCTGGCGGCACGGCTGGAGATGATGGCTGGAGGCGATGGCCGTGGCGATGCCCAGCGGGGCTGAGTAGACCGGATGGAGGTGAGCCCCCCTGCCTGCCGTTCGCCGCTTCGGTTGCTTTGCCCCTCGATCCAGTCACCAGGCCCCCTGCCCTGGCCGTAGCCACCCAGCTGCCAAACGATCTGCCTGCGCCACCAACGGAAGCCCAGCTCGAGGCTCTGGTGGCCGAGCTGAGTTCCGTGGCCACCGCCTTTGCCACCTCTGCCTGGGAAGCCGGCAAAGGTCTGGTGCTGATTCGCGCCGGGTCTGAGTTGGAGCGGCTCTCCCGGGATTTCTTCAGCTACTCCCCGGTGCTGACGCCCCTGCTGCAGGACAGGCTGGCCCAACTGGTGGTCAAGGCCAGCAGCACCGAGCAGGTGCTGCTGGTGGCAGGAGCCTGCGCCCGTCATCGGGTGCCGATCACGCTGCGGGGAAGCGGCACCGGCAACTACGGCCAGTGCGTCCCCCTGGCCGGGGGGGTGGTGCTCGACCTCAGCGGCCTCAACCGGGTGCGGCAGTTGGATTCCCTCAGTGGGGTGCTGACCGCTGAGGCGGGCTGCCTGCTGGCCGACCTGGAGCAGCAGCTCGCCCCCTATGGACGGGAGTTGCGCCTCACCCCCAGCACCCGCCGCAGCGCCAGTCTGGGCGGGTTCATCGCCGGCGGTTCAGGCGGCATCGGCTCGGTGCGCTGGGGCTTCCTGCGCGACCCCGGCCATCTGCTGGGGCTGGAGGTGGTCACGGTGGAGCCGGAGCCCAGGCTGCTGCAGCTCGATGCCAGCGCCAGTGCCCCCCTCAACCATGCTTACGGCAGCAACGGAATTCTCACGGCGGTGACCGTGGCCACGGCCGCGGCGGTGCCCTGGCAGCAGCTGGTGATCGACTTCAGCAGCTGGACGGCGGCGCTTGCGGCGATCCGCGCCCTGCCAGCCACGGCCCTGCTCCTGAACGGCCTCTGCCTGCTGGAAGCGGCGGTGGCCCGGTGGCTGCCCTGCCCGGGGGGCCATGGCCAGCCTCCGGATGCTGGCTCAGCCCCCGCCCTTTGCCCCCCGGCCGATGGCCATCGCCTGCTGCTGCTGGCTGCACCCGACGCCCTGCCGGCCCTGGAGCCGCTGCTTGGGGCGATGGGCGGGCGGCTGGTCTGGCAGGCGCCGGAGCGGGGATGCCGCGGCGTGCCCCTGCGGGAACTCTGCTGGAACCACACCACCCTGCACATGCGGGCCCATGACCCCGGTTGGACTTACCTGCAGATGCTCCTTCCCCAACCGGAGGCCCCGGCGCTCGAAGCCCTCAAGCAACGCTGGGGGGATGATCTGCTCTGGCACCTTGAAGCCGTGCGCCAGCAGGGCTGCCAGCGGCTGGTAGCCCTGCCTCTGGTGCGTTGGCGCGGCCCCGAGGCGCTGCTGGAGCTGATGGAGCAGGCGCGGCAGCTGGGGGCCTTGCTGTTCAACTCCCACGTGCTCACGGTGGAGGACGGGGGCCTGGGGGTGATCGACGCCGATCAGGTGGCGGCCAAGCATGCCCATGACCCGGCGGGTCTGCTCAACCCCGGCAAGTTGCGGGGCTGGAGCGAACGCTGAATGGCCTAAGGGCAGTCGAGGCTCAGGCGGGTGCTGACTCCAGTGATGGGATTGGTCCCCTGGGCCCGGTGGCAGAGGACGCGCTGATCGGAGCGATCAAGCAGGGCGTCGCTGAAGTCAGCGTCATCGATCACGGCATTGCTGAAGCTGCTGCCGGCGGCGATCACACCCCGCAGCAGGGCTCCGCTCAGGTCGGTGCCGCTGAAGTCGGCCCGGTCCATCAGGGCATCGGAGAGGTCGGCGCCGCTGAAATCGGAGCGCAGAAAGGAGGCCTGGGTGAGGATCGCCCCGTGAAGATCCGCGCCACTGAAATCGGCATCCCGGGCGGTTACCCCGGCGAAGGAGCTGTTCGCCAGCTGCTGCCCGCTGAAATCCTTGCCGTCCTGATTGGTGAGGGTGTAATCGACCCGGTCCTGAACCAGGGCAAGATCCTGCACTCCCCCCATTCCTGCGCTGGACTCAAGGGCGAGGGAGGGAGAGATCCAGGGGCCGCCCAGCAGTGAGGTAGCCAGCAGGGCCAGCGCCACAAAAGTCAGACCCCAAGGCCAGCCGCCTCGGTGGCGTCGGTGGTGGAATTGGTGCCGGTGGTTCTGGTCATGTATCCCCCGGGGCTGAATCAGGCGAGTGGCAGGGGTCATGACGCTGCTGCGTGGTGCGGTCTCCACTCTCTACCGGATCACCCCGATTCCTGGAGGCTGCCTGAACGGATCAGGGCACCGATCAGGTAAAGCGATCCCGCCACGACCACCGCCCGTCCGCCGGCACTGGCTGTGGCGGCGGCGAGGGCCTCAGTCAGCGAGGCGCTCGCCTCCAGGCGTCCGCTCAGCTCGGGTGCCGCTGCCAGCAGAGCCTCCAGGCTCCAGCAGGGATGCTCAGGCACCGGGACCAGCCAGGCCCGATCGGATGGGGCCAGCAGGGCCCGGACCATCGCCGGCGCGGGCTTGTTGGCCAGCACCCCCAGCACCCAGCAGCGTCGGTGCTTGGCGGCTTCGGCCTGATCCAGTTCCCGGCGCAGGGCCTGGGTCGCCGGCAGGTTGTGGGCCCCATCCAGCAGGAGGGGCTGCCCCTGCCAGAGCACCGGTTGCAGCCGCGCCGGCCAGCGGGCGTTCTCAAATCCCTCAACGATGGCCTGATCAGGGATCCTCCAGCCGCGCTGGCCCAGGGCCCGCACCAGGCCGAGGGCCACGGCTGCGTTGTGGCGCTGGACCAGGCCGGGCAGGCCACTGCGCCAGCGCAGGTGGCCGGCCACCAGATCCCCTCCGTTCGTGCTGAGCGGGTCGACCCAGAGCAAGGTGCTGCCGCTTTCAACGGCGCGCCGGCGCAGCACGAAAGCGGCCTCTGGCTCCTGGGGGCCGCTGACTGCCAGGCTGCCCGGGCTGAGGATGCCCGCCTTCTCCGCGGCGATGGCCGCGATGGTGGAGCCGAGCACCTCCGCATGGTCCATGCCGATCGCGGCGAATCCCAGCACCTGGCGCTCGGGATGGACGGTGGTGGCATCCAACCGTCCCCCCAGGCCCACCTCCAGCACCACCAGATCGAGGCCGGCGTCGGCGAAGGCCTGAAAGGCCGCCAGGGTCACCAGCTCGAAGGGGGTGAGATCGTGGCGGCGGGCCAGGGGCTGCAGATCGCTCAGCAGCCTGCGCAGGGCTGGTGCGGCGATCGGTTGGTCCCCCAACCGGATCCGCTCGCACCAACTCACCAGGTGGGGAGAGGTGTAAAGCCCGGTGCGCAGGCCACTGGCCAGCAGGGCCGCGTGCACCAAGGTGCAGATCGATCCCTTGCCGTTGGTGCCCGCCACCTGCACCGCCGCGAAGCGGCGCTCGGGATGGCCCAGTTCCGTCAGGGCGCTGCGCATGCGCTCCAGGCCCAGATCAACGCCACGGCGGCTGAACGGCTCGATCAGGTCGGCGAATGAATCGATGGCTTTCCAAGGATCGATAGCTGGCACAGGATCGATGGCTGGTCCAGGCGGCCTGAGCTCAGGCGTTCTGGCTGATCGACAGCAGGGCCTGCTCCAGCAGTGCCACGGCCTGGCGAAGCTGGCGGGGCTGAATCACCAGGGGTGGCACCAGCCGCACCACCCTTGGTCCGGCGGGCACCACCAGCAAGCCCTTCTCGATCGCCGACAGCACGATCTGGGGAGCGGTGGGTGCTTCCGGGCGCAACACCAGGCCCTGGAGCAGGCC
The DNA here is from genome assembly GCA_943371515.1 of Synechococcus sp. UW140. Classification (GTDB taxonomy): domain Bacteria; phylum Cyanobacteriota; class Cyanobacteriia; order PCC-6307; family Cyanobiaceae; genus Regnicoccus_A. The sequence continues at coordinate 33,792 of CALRVC020000002.1, forward strand.
CCAGCCGCGCACCCCCTCCAGGAGCTGGGGGTGGCGGCTCACCAGCTCAGCCAGCAACTGCTGCAGCAGCTCGCCCATCCGCTGCACGTGGGGCACCAGCAGTCGCCTCTCCAGCTCCTGGGCCACGGTGAGGGCGGCACGGCAGGCCAGGGGGTTGCCCCCGAAGGTGCTGGCGTGGTCGCCGGGACGGAAGTGATCGAAGGCCTGCTTCACCGCCAGGGCGCCGATCGGGAAGCCCCCGCCCAGTCCCTTGGCAGTGGTGAAGGCATCAGGCTCGACGCCCAGCTTTTCGTAGCCCCAGAGGCAACCGCTGCGGCCCATGCCGATCTGCACCTCATCGAAGATCAGCAAAATGCGGCGCTCGTCGCAGAGCTGGCGCACCCGCTGGAAGAAGGCCGGATCACCGGGGTTGACCCCCCCCTCCCCCTGCAGGGGCTCCAGCATCACGGCAGCCACGCGGGGACCGTCGGCCTCGCTGCGGCTCAGCAGCGCTTCAAAGGCGGAGGTGTCGTTGTAGGGGAAAAAGTGAAACCCCTCCACCATCGGTTCGAAGCCCTGGTGGTACTTGGGCTGGCCGGTGGCGCTCACGGTGGCGAGGGTGCGGCCATGAAAACTGGCCTGGGCCGTGAGGATCAGCGGGCGCTCGATTCCGCGGACCTGATGGCCGTGCTTACGGGCCAGCTTGATGGCGGCTTCGTTGGCTTCGGCGCCGGAATTGCAGAAGAAGACGCGATCTGCGCAGCTGCGCCCCACGATCCAGCGGGCCAGATCCTCCTGCTCGGGGATCCGGTAGAGGTTGGAGACGTGCTGAAGTCGGCCCAGTTGTTTGCTCAGAGCCCGGCGCATCACCCCATCGCTGTGGCCGAGAGTGCAGGTGGCAATCCCGGCCACACAGTCGAGGTAACGGCGTCCCTGCCGGTCGCGCACCCACACCCCCTTGCCTTTGACCAGCTCCAGAGGCAGGCGGGCGTAGGTGTCCATCACCGCTGAGAGCGGGGTGTGAGCCACCTCCAGCGGACTCTGCGAATCCGGAGCCGGCTGGCTGGCCCGAGACAGGGTGATGGGAGCGGTGGGACTTGAACCCACATGCCCGAGGGCGCTCGATTTTGAGTCGAGTCCGTCTACCAATTCCGGCACGCTCCCGCAGGAGTCAGCTTACTTGGGAAGGAAGAGGCTCAAGGCTCCAGCCGCCGGATCGAGGCACCGACCGCGTTGAGCTTGCCTTCGAAATCGGCGTAGCCCCGATCGAGGAACTCCAGGCCCTGAACGGTGGTGATGCCATCGGCGGCCAGGCCGGCCAGCACCATGGCTGCCGAGGCGCGCAGGTCGGTGCCCTGCACGGGAGCGCCGCTGAGGCGGGCCACCCCTTCCACCAGGGCGGTGTTGCCCTGCATGCGGATGTCGGCGCCCATGCGCTGCAGCTCAGCCACGTGCTGTAGGCGGTTCTCGAAGATGTTCTCCACCACCATGCTGGTGCCCTGGGCGGTGGCCAGCACGCTCATGAACGGGGCCTGCAGATCGGTGGGGAAGCCGGGGAAGGGTTGGGTGCGCAGGTCCACGGCCTGGATGTGTGCGGCGCGCAGGGTCATGCCTTCGCCGTCGGGAATCAGCTCGCAGCCCGCATCAACCAGCTTGGTGAGCACGGCGCCGAGATGTTCGGGAACCACCGGGGTGACGCGCAGGGCAGAGCGAGTGATGGCGGCGGCCAGCAGGAAGGTGCCGGCTTCGATGCGGTCGGGGATCACGGCGTAATCGGCGCCGTGCATCCGCTCGACCCCATCGATGACGATCGTGGGGGTGCCGGCACCCCGTACTCGTCCGCCCATGGCGTTGAGCAGACCGGCCAGATCAACCACCTCAGGTTCGAGGGCGGCGTTCTCGATCACCGTTTCGCCATCGGCAAGGGCGGCCGCCATCATCAGAGTTTCGGTGGCGCCGACGCTGGGGCATTCGAGGTGGATGCGTCCGCCAGTGAGCCTCTGGCTGCGGCCCGGCACTGCGGCCGAGACCACCCCATGCTCGATGCTCACCTGGGCACCCAGGGTCTTGAGGCCCTTGACATGCTCGATCACCGGCCTGGAGCCGATCTTGCAGCCGCCTGGAAGGGGCACCTTGGCCATGCCCAGCCGGGCAAGCAGGGGGCCGATGCAGAAGAAGCTCGCTCGCAGGCTGTTCACCAGCTCGTAGGGGGGAGTCGATTGGGTCAGGTGGCTGGCGTCGAGCTCAACCCAGTCCGGGCCACGTCTGACGCGCACACCCAGCGCGGTGAGGATCTCGCCCATTCCGGCGATGTCGGTCAGAGGGGGCACGTTGGTCAGTCGCAGGGTGTCGCGACTGAGCAGGCAGGCCGCCATCAGCACCAGGGCGGAGTTCTTGGCTCCGCTGACCCGAACTTCACCGGACAACCGTCGTCCACCCGTGATCTCCAACTGAGGGGCAACAATGGAGATGGGTGTCGGTGCGACGGTCAGTGTCATGGCGCTCGGTCCGACTTTTGGTCCCAGAATCTTGACAACCAAGACAGCGACCGTCTAGGCGTCCGCCCCAGGAACTGTCATGGTTGGTAGCAACTCTTGCTGATCACCACAAGCCGCCCTCAGCTCAGGGCCCTGAGCTGAGGGCGGCCCTCCGTGATTTAAGATTTTCAGGTCGCTTTGGCGACGTTGCCAGCGGATGTGGCGGAATTGGTAGACGCGCTAGTTTCAGGTACTAGTGGCAGCAATGTCGTGGGAGTTCAAGTCTCCCCATCCGCACTTTCCCCCAGTTCAGCCCACGCTCCCCTCTCCCCTTGCCGGGGCCAGTGTTTCCAGCCGTGGCGCAGCATCACCCATGATTGTCATCAAGATCACGAATTCTTCTGAGGTGGTTGCCAAGAAGATCGGTAAGTTTCTGGAAAGTCTCACCCCCGATGGCATGGATGAATCCACCATCGAAGATATTGTGGTGAGTCGGTTGGTGGACAACCTCAGAAGCGAGGGCATAGAGGGTGAGGTGGCTTCGATCCGCGGCATCGATCTCGAGGAGGCCGGGATCCTGATCCAAGCGCCCATGCATGTGCGCCGCCGACAGTCGTTCTGAGCTCAGCGAAGAGACCGATGCGGTGACCCAGACAGCTGAGCTGATCACGAGCCGCCGTCATCCACTCGTGGGCCGCTGTCGCGCCCTTCATCAGCCCCGCGGCCGCAGGGATCAGGGACTGCTGCTGCTGGAGGGCACCCATCTGCTGGAGGAGGCCCTGCGCCTGGGCCTGCCACCCCGGCAGGTGCTGGCCACTCCTGGCTGGATCGACCGTCACCGCTCACTTCTGGAGGCCCACCCCCGGCTGGCCTCCGTGCTGCAACCTGTCGCTGATCAGGTGCTGGAGGCGATGGCCACCACCGCCCATCCCGATGGGGTGCTGCTGACACTGCCGTGGCCGGAGCCGCCGGCCTCCCCCCGCGTCCAGTTCGTGCTGGCGCTCGATCGACTTCAGGACCCCGGCAACCTCGGCACCTTGATGCGGACTGCCCTGGCGGCCGGGGTGGAGGAGATCTGGCTGGCGGAGGGGGCCGACCCCTTTCAGCCGAAGGTGCTGCGCGCGTCGGCCGGCGCGGCCCTGGCCATGCCCTGCCGCCGGATCGAGCGGCTGCTGCCGTGCCTGGAGTCCGCCCGCAGGGGCGGCGCCCAGGTGGTGGCATCGGTGGTTGCCGGCGGGATGCCCTACTGGCAGCTCGATTGGACCCGTCCCACCGTGCTTCTGCTCGGCAATGAGGGAGCGGGCCTCGCTCCAGACCTGCTGGCGGTCAGCAGCCACCGAGTCACCATTCCCCACAGTGCGGCGGTGGAATCCCTCAATGTGGCGGTGGCCGCCGCACCGCTGTTGTTGGAGCGCTGGCGTCAGTTGAAGGGGGAGAATGCGGGGCAACAACCGCAGCAGCCCAGGTGAGCGACGCCAGCGCAGCCAGCTTTGACTTCGATCTGATCGTGATCGGTGCCGGTTATGGCGGCTTTGACGCCGCTAAGCACGCCGCCGACCATGGCCTGCGCGTCGCGATCGTGGAGTCGCGCGACATGGGCGGGACCTGCGTGAACCGGGGCTGCGTGCCCTCCAAGGCCCTGCTGGCCGCCAGCGGCCGGGTGCGGGAACTGGCGGACGCCGAGCACCTGCGCGGCTTCGGCATCCACGCGGCTCCGGTGCGCTTCGAGCGCCAGAAGATCGCCGACCACGCCAACCAGCTGGTGGCCACGATCCGCACCAACCTCACCAAGACACTGGAGCGGGCCGGTGCCACGATCCTGCGCGGCAAGGGACGGTTGGAGGGATCCCAGCGTGTGGCGGTGCGAGAAGCCAGCGGCATCGAGCGGGTGTATTCCGCCCGTGACGTGATCATCGCCACCGGTTCCGACCCCTTCGTCCCCCCCGGCATCGAAACCGACGGGCGCACCGTCTTCACCAGCGATGAAGCCATCAGCCTGGAATGGCTGCCGCGCTGGATCGCGATCATCGGCAGCGGCTATATCGGTCTGGAGTTCGCCGACGTCTACACCGCCCTGGGCTGTGAGGTCACGATGATCGAGGCCCTCGATCGGGTGATGCCCACCTTCGATCCCGACATCGCCAAGATCGCCGCCCGCAACTTGATCGATGGCCGCGACATCGACGCCCGCTCCGGGGTGCTCGCCAAGTCGGTCACACCGGGATCGCCGGTACGGATCGAGCTGGTGGAGATGGCGAGCCGCGAGCCGGTGGAGACCCTGGAGGTGGATGCGGTGCTGGTGGCCACCGGCCGGGTGCCCGTGAGCAAGGACCTCAACCTGGCCAGCGTCGGGGTGACCACCGACCGCGGCTTCATTCCGGTGGATGAGGCGATGCGCGTCCTGGTGGAGGGCAACCCAGTGCCGCATCTCTGGGCCGTGGGCGATGTGACCGGCAAGATGATGCTGGCCCACACCGCTGCCGCCCAAGGGGGCGTGGCCGTGGACAACATCCTGGGCCACCAGCGCCTGATCGATTACCGCTCGATTCCGGCGGCCACCTTCACCCATCCTGAGATCAGCTCCGTGGGCTTGAGTGAAGTCGACGCCAAGGAGCTCGCTGCAGCCGATGGCTTTGAGCTCGGGCTGGTGCGCAGCTATTTCAAGGCCAATTCCAAGGCGCTGGCAGAGCTCGAAAGCGATGGTCTGATGAAACTGCTGTTCAACCGCTCCAGCGGTGAGGTGCTCGGAGCCCATATCTATGGACTCCATGCCGCCGACCTGATTCAGGAGATCGCCAATGCCGTGGCCCGCCGCCAGAGCGTGCGCGAGCTGGCCCATGAGGTGCACACGCACCCCACCCTGAGTGAAGTGGTCGAGGTGGCCTACAAGCAGGCGGCCGCCACCCTGGTCTGAATCAACCCGGTCTGACCTCACCAATCTGGCTGCACAGGACTGACTGCAGCGGTCTGACGGCCCGCCGCTCCTACGATCGCTGTATTGCGTCCACTGCCGCCAGTCCTTGGAGATCCGTCGTCGCCCGCCTAATCCGCCCGTGCGGGTGGCCCACCTGCAATTCGGCATTCCCCATGAGGAGGCGGCCCCGCGCCACATCCTCGAAGAGATTCTCTGGGAGAAGGATCGTGAGCTGACCGCCTCGCGCGATCGCGTGCCCCTCGAAAAGCTCAAACAGCAGGTGGCCGATCTCCCCTCCTGCCGCGACTTCGTGGCGGCCCTGCGGGCCAGTTGCCGCAAGCCGGCCGTGATCGCCGAGGTGAAGAAGGCAAGCCCGAGCAAGGGGGTCATCCGCGAAGACTTCGATCCCGTGGCCATTGCCCGGGCCTACCAGGCCGGCGGGGCGAGCTGCCTTTCGGTGCTTACCGACAAGGCCTTCTTCCAGGGAGGCTTCGAGGTGCTGGTTGAGGTGCGCCAGGCGGTGGAGCTACCCCTGCTTTGCAAGGACTTCATCCTCACCCCCTACCAGCTGTATCAGGCCCGCGCCGCCGGGGCCGATGCCGCCCTGCTGATCGCCGCCATCCTCACCGACCAGGACCTCTCCTATCTGCTGAAGGTGGCCCATGCCCTTGGCCTGGCGGTGCTGCTGGAGGTGCACGACGGCGCCGAGATGGAGCGGGCGCTGGCGCTTGAGGGGGTGGAGATGGTCGGCATCAACAACCGCGATCTCACCAGCTTCCACACCGACCTGGCCACCACCGAGGAGTTGATGGCCCGCTACGGGGAGCGTCTTCGCCAGAAGGGCGCCCTGCTGGTGAGCGAGTCCGGGCTGGGCAGCAGGGATGATCTCGATCGGGTGATGGGTGCCGGCGCCGATGCTGTGCTGGTGGGCGAGGCTCTGATGCGCCAGGCCGATGTGACGGCTGCCCTGGAGGCCCTGATCGGGATCTGAGGCCGGTGTCTTCGCGGCGCGACACTCCAGCCGGTGCCGGCGGGATTCTGACCAGGAGGGTTCTGCTGCGCCGGCTTGGTGGCCTGACGGTCGGGTCGATGCTGGCGTTCTCCCCCCGGCTCGGGGCCCAGCCCCGGGCCACCGGCACATCCGGGGGGGAAACCGGCATCCGTTTTGCCATGGCGGCCGGTGAGGAGGGCCGTTTTCTGGCCTGGCCGGCCAACAACGGCTGCTGGTCATGGGACGGTGGCCGCGAAGTCCTGGTGGGCTACACCGAGGGGCCGTGGGTTGAGAAGGAGGGGCACCGGATCGGCAGCCCCCAGACCAACCGGCTGGCCCGTTCCCGCGATGGAGGCCTGAGCTGGGCGTCGGAAACGCCGACCCCGTTCGTGGGCCGAGCCGGCGACCCGCAACAGCTGGAAGCACCGATCCGCTTCGAGGATCCGGATCTGGCACTGCGGGTGGTGGCGGGAGATTCCGGTTCAGGCGAGGAGCGGCTGGGTGGTTTCTTCGTGTCCTCGGATCGTGGCCTGTCCTGGCGCGGGCCGTTCCCTTTCATGGGTCTCGAGAGCGAGCCCGCGCTCAAGGGGCTGGTGCTCACCTCCCGCACCTGCTACCGGATCACCGGCGAACGCTCCGCCCAGGTCTTGCTCTCCGCCCAGGATCCACGGCTGGGGCGCCATTCCAGCCGTCTCGACAAGACCTTCTTGGCCAGTACCGAGGACGGTGGTCGCCGGTTCAGGTTTGTCGCCTGGGTGGTTCCCTGGAGCGATCCCTACCGCGCCGTGATGCCGTCCCTGGTGTCTCTGGGTGGCGACGCGCTGATCACGGTGCTGCGGCGCAAGGATCCACGCGCCGGCGAGGACAATCCCAACTGGATCGAGGCTTACGCCTCCGAGGATGCTGGCAGCAGCTGGTCGTCGCTCGGCCGTGTCGCACAGACGGGAATCCACAACGGCAATCCCGGCGCACTGGTGCGGCTGCGCGACGGACGCCTGGCCTGCGCCTATGCGAACCGCAGCCGGCAGCAGCTGCTGCTGCGCCTCAGCGGCGATCGTGGCCGCACCTGGGGTCCCGAACGGGTGATCCGCGACAACCCCTTCAGCTACGACATGGGTTATCCCCAGATGGTCGAGAATCACCGGGGGGAGCTGCTGGTGCTCTACTACCTGGCCACCGAGCAGAGGCCGCACTCCTCCATCGAGGCAGCGTTGGTGCCAATCACCGGGCCTTGAAGCGGGCCGAGAACAGGGCCATGAAAAAGCCCCCGGCACGGGTCCAGGGGCTCGGTGCCGGGGGGGTGGCTGTTGGTCCTGGCTGGTCCCTGCATGGGCCAGATCAGACGCGGCGTGAACTCAGACCTTGCGGCTGTAGAACTCCACCACCAGCAGTTCATTGATCTCGAGGGCGACCCATTCGCGCTCGATCCGCCCGTTGACCTTGGCGGTGAATTTGTTCTTGTCGAGTTCGAGGTTGGGGGGGATGTTGGCCAGGCCTGGAAACTCCAGGTTGCCTTCAGCCAGCTGGCGACTGGCCTTGCGCTCACGCACGACGATCACGTCGCCGGCACGGCACTGGTAGCTGGGCACATCGACGACACGGCCGTTCACGGTGATGTGGCCGTGGTTCACCAGCTGGCGGGCACCAGGCACCGTGGGGCCGAAGCCGAGGCGGAAGCAGATGTTGTCGAGGCGGTTCTCCAGCAGCTTCAGCAGGTTGGTTCCGGTGGAACCCTCCTGGGCGCGCGCTTTCTTCACGTAGCGCACGAGCTGGCGCTCGGAGATGCCGTAGTTGAAGCGAAGCTTCTGCTTTTCTTCGAGGCGGATGGCGTATTCGGAGCGCTTGCGACGGGCTTGGCCGTGCTGACCGGGGGGATAAGCCCGCTTGGCGGACTTACGGGTGAGACCGGGAAGGTCTCCCAAGCGCCGCGTCACCCTCAGGCGAGGACCGCGGTAGCGAGACATGCAGACAGAAACAGAGGACGGGGTTCTGGAACGAAGCGCGCAGGCTGACCTTGGGCCAGGCCTTCCGGGGAGCATGCTGGAGGCATTCTCCAGGCTTCCGGTCGTGCAACGCCAGTTGTCGATCCTATCCGTTGGCTTCTCCGGCCTCAGCCAGGTGCTGCAGCGGGTCCTGATCGCCCTGATCACTGGCTACCGCCGCTGGCTCTCGCCCCTGCTCGGTCCCCGCTGCCGGTTCATTCCCAGCTGCAGTGCCTATGGCCTCGAGGCGATCCAGCGCCATGGCCCCTGGCGAGGTGGCTGGCTCACCCTGAGGCGCCTGCTGCGTTGCCACCCCTTCACCCCCTGCGGATGCGATCCGGTGCCCGAATGAACCTGCCCGTACCCCCCCTGCCAGCTCTGCTGCTCTACAGCCGCGACGGCTGCTGCCTGTGCGATGGCTTGGAGGAACGCCTGCGGGCCCTGGTGCCACCGCCACCACTGGAGGTGGTGAATGTGGATCACGATCCCCAACTTCAGGCCCGCTATGGCCTGGAGGTGCCCCTGCTGGCGGTGGTCCGGCAGGGGCGGCCGCAGTTCTTGCCGAGGGTCGGGCCGCGGCTGGGGGGCGATGGCCTCCAGCGTTGGCTGCGGAAGTGTCTGGCGGAGCTGCCTGGTCCGCCTTTGAGCGCCTAAAACAGCCCGAACTCCAACCGCGCCGGCCCCAGCCCCTGGGGACGACCTCCTGATGCCCCAGCTGCTCCATTCCCTCCTGCAGGACTGCGCTGTGGCGATTCCTGCCCAGCTGCCTGATGACGTTGTCACCGGCCTGACCTGTGATTCCCGCAGGGTCGCCGCCGGCACCCTGTTCATCGGACTACCCGGGGGGCAGGTGGATGGGGGAAGCTTCTGGCCAGCCGCTCTGGAGCGGGGAGCGGTGGCGGCGCTGATCGGACCGGCGGCGGCGGCCCAGTGCCCCCCGGGGCCGACCGATCCTGTGCTGGTGCTGCAGGACCCGGTGGCGGAATGGGCTGGCCGGCTGGCGGCATCGTTCTGGCACGACCCCAGCCGGCGCCTGGTTCTGATCGGTGTCACCGGCACCAACGGCAAGACCACCACCACCCACCTGATCGAGCACCTCAGTGCCGGCTGCGGCCAGTCGACGGCCCTGTTCGGCACCTTGATCAACCGCTGGCCGGGGCACAGCGTCACGGCGTCGCACACCACGGCCTTCGCCGATGTGCTGCAGGGCCAGCTGGCCAGAGCTGTGGAGGCCGGGGCCCAGCTGGCTGTCATGGAGGTGAGCTCCCACGCTCTCGACCAGCGCCGGGTGGCTGGCTGCCATTTCGCCGGCGCCGTGTTCACCAACCTCACCCAGGACCACCTCGACTACCACCCCTCGATGGAGGCCTACTTCGAGGCGAAGGCCCGTCTGTTCTCGCCGGAGCGGCTGGATGGCTCGGCGGTGGTGAACATCGACGACCCCTGGGGCGCGCGGCTGGCCGAGCGGCTCTCGGGACCGCTTGGGGAGGGTCTCTGGCGCAGTTCCCTGGCTGCGCCGGTTGCTGGAGTGCGCCCCGAGGATCTGGCCGAGTTGCGGCTTGAAGACCTGGTCTTCGGCGCCGATGGGGTGAGCGGCACCCTGATCACGCCCCTGGGGCGCGGGGAGTTCCGCTCCCCCTTGGTGGGCCGCTTCAATCTGATGAACCTGCTGCAGGCTGTGGGGGTGCTGCAGCAGCAGGGATTGCCCCTGGATCAGCTGCTGAAGGCGATCCCCAGTTTCCGGGGCGTGCCCGGCCGGATGGAGCGGGTGGTGCTGCCTGAGGCCACTGAGCTGCCGGCGGTGCTGGTCGACTACGCCCACACCCCCGATGGCCTGGAGAATGCCCTGGCGGCCTGCCGGCCTTTCGCCCAGGGCCAGCTGGTCTGTGTGTTCGGCTGCGGCGGCGACCGCGACAGGGGCAAGCGCCCCCAGATGGCCGCGATCGCCGCGCGGCTGGCCGACCGGGTGGTGGTGACCTCCGACAACCCCCGCACCGAGGATCCCCAGCGCATCCTTGACGACGTGGTGGCGGGCGTTCCGGCTGGCACCGACCTGCTGGTGGAGGTGGATCGGGCCGCGGCGATCGAGGCGGCCATCGCCGCGGCTGGCCCGGCCGATCTGGTGCTGATCGCGGGCAAGGGGCATGAGGATTACCAGATCCTGGGCACCACCAAGATCCATTTCGACGACCGGGAGCAGGCGGAGCAGGCTCTGCGCTCCAGGCTCGGCTGAGGGGAGGGAAGTGCAGAGCAGCGCCTGGAAGTGGCCGCTCAGGGATCCCACCAGGCGTCCTGCCCCGTACCTTGGCAAGGTTTCAGCTCTTCGTTCCGCCTTCCTATGGCTTTGCCTGTGCCCATGTCGAGGAAGTTCCTCGCCGAACTATTCGGGACCTTCTGGCTCGTGCTGGGTGGTTGCGGCAGTGCCGTTCTGGCCGCCAACTTCCCCTATGACAATGCCGCTGCCAACCCCCTGGGTCTGGGCTTTCTCGGGGTTTCCCTCGCCTTCGGTCTCACCCTGCTCACGATGGTGTATGCCATCGGCCATATCTCCGGCTGCCACATCAATCCGGCGGTGAGCTTCGGGCTCTGGGCCGGTGGACGCTTCAAGGGTGGTGAACTCCTCCCCTACATCGTGGCCCAGGTGATCGGCGGCGTGATCGCCGGCGGGGTGATCAAGCTGGTGGCCAGCGGCCGCCCCGGCTTCGTGATCGAGGGGGCCAACGCCCTGGCCACCAACGGCTTCGGTGCCAACTCCCCCGGTGGCTATGGCTTCTGGGCTGCTCTGGTGATCGAGGTGGTGCTCACCTTCTTCTTCCTGCTGGTGATCCTCGGCGCCACCGACAAGCTCGCCCCAGGCGGCTTCGCCGGCGTACCCATCGGCCTGGCGCTCACCCTGATCCACCTGATCAGCATCCCCGTCACCAACACCTCGGTGAACCCTGCGCGCAGCACCGGTGTGGCGCTGTGGGTGGGCGGCGACGCCATGGGCCAGCTATGGCTGTTCTGGGTGGCACCGATCGTCGGGGCCCTGATCGCCGGCTGGGTGTACACCAACCTGCTCAGCGACGAGGCCTGATCCCTGCCGACCCGGCACTCCGCTGGGCCTGGCATTCACCACGGTCACGCCTGAGCCATCCACTCAGGAGCAATCCAATCAACATTCAGGGGCTTCGGCCCCTTTTTGTGTTCAATCACGGTTGTGGGATCAGCTCTGCCAGCGCGGCCACGAGCTGATCCAGCTCGGCGTCGGTGGTGGTGATGTGGGTGCAGGCGCGCACGCAGCGGGGGTCGTCGAGGCTGCGCAGCCAGATGCGCCGTGCCCCCAGGCTCTGCACCAGCGCCTCCGGCGTGGGCCCGTTCACCGTAAAGCTCACGAGTCCCGCCGGTGGCGGCACGTCCAGAAGGGGATGCACCCCCGGCAGCTGGCCCAGCCCCTGCCAGAGCCGGTTGCTGTGCGCCTGGATCAGCTCCAGCCGTTGCGGAGCCGGCGCCACCGCCTCCAGCAGCTCCAGGGACCGTCTCAGGCCCGCCAGCAGCGGAGCGCAGGAGGTGGCCACTTCGAAGCGCCGGGCATCGTGGTGCCAGGCACTGCTGGCGTCGCTGCCCCCAGCAATGTTTTCGTTGGCAAGGCTGCGCCAGCCGCCCATGGTGGGCTGAGACTCGTGGAGCAGGCGTTCCGAGAGCGCCACACCGCCCAGCCCCTCGGGGCCGCAGCACCACTTGTGGCCAGTGAAGGCGTAGATGTCGGCCACGGATGCCGCACCAGCGCCGAAGGCTTCAGCCCCGCGCTCGGCCAGCGGCAAGCTGCCCACCGACTGGGCCGCATCCACCACCAGCCAGGGCCGACGCGGGTGCTCCCCCAGCCGCTGGGCCACAGCCGCAATCGGCATCAACTGACCGGTGTTCCAGAGCAGGTGGGAGAGCACCACCAGGCGTGTGGTTGGTGTGAGGCTGCTCTCGAGGGCCTCCAACACGGAGGCGTTGCTGCTGGTCAGGTCGCCCCGCAGGGCCTTCACTGCGAGGGTGGAGATCGTCAGCTTTTCTCGGCGGGCGAGTTCACGGCAGGCGGCCACAACGCCCGGGTGCTCGCAATCGCTGATCAGCAGCTCATCGCCCGCTTGCCAGGGCAAGCCCCACAGGGGCAGCACACAGCCACTGGTGACGTTCTCGGTGAGGGCCAGGCGCTCGGGCGGCACCCCGCAGAGCGCGGCCAGAGCCCCCCGCAGCCCCCCTATCTCCTGCTCCAACCAGGGCCAGATGTCAGCGGTGAAGGGCCCCAGCTCCTGGATCCGCTCCCAGCTGGCGGTGATCGCCCGCAGCGAGGGCGTGGGCAGCGGCCCCTGGCCTCCGTAGTTGAAGTAGGTCTTGTTGGCCAGGGCGGGCATCAGCTCTCGCAGCTGCGCTGGGCCGATGGACTGCCGGGCTGGATTGTGGTCGCTCGTCACAGGTCGGCGGTGATGGGTTGAAAGCATCGCAGCCGGAACAGGACGCCTGGATCAGTCACCCTCACGGCCAGGGGTCTCATTTGGCTGACCAGCTGCCGAAGAAGAAGCTCTGCGTGGATGTCGTTGCGCCAGGCGCTCTGTGCATCGTCCATGGCCACATGGCCTCGCCGCAGTGAACACAATGATGTCCTTGAGTGTGAGTGACCTGAACAGGTGAGCATGGATCAAGCGCCCTGAACGAAGCAGAGGCGGATGGGGGATGCTCTCAGGGCTCCGGCGACCCAAGGGGATCCCCGAGTGGAGGCTAAGTCGACGAGCCGGAGTCATTCAAGAAAGGTGCTCCTCCCTCCATCTGTTCACCGAAGCTGAGGACCATGGGCCCAAACAGAAGGACGTTGAGCATGTGGCTGAACAGCAAGTTCAGGGGTCGAGCTCTGGGGAGCAGCATGATCAACCCGCGAAGCTCTTCCGCCATAGGGGAGTAAGTCCAACGCAAGTAGCCTGATGAACTGAACGGATTCTGCACAAGCAAACTGACTCTGTGTCGATAAACTGCTGCGGCAATGATGAAGGCTCCAAGGTCGATTCATGGTCGGTAGATGCCCAGTCCAGATTGCAGATGCGTTATGAGCGGACGCAAGCAGGTGGCATCGATGTCCATGATGCTGTCCATCGATTAGCCTGGGCTGACTCCTCATGGGCCAGCGTTCTTCTCTGGCTCCATGACTGATAGATATGTGCAGACTCTTCGGAGCGGCTCAAGCAAATTGATGCCAATGGGGATCGCCTCAGTGGGACGGACGCTGCTCATAGGCTCACGACGAAGCCCCCAATGCCCTGCCGGAGAAGAAGCGCAGCAAGCTGGCCATCCTCCTCCAGGCGATCAGCCTGGGACTGCTGGTCGGCGACGCCGTAGCGGCAAACAAGGCCAAGCTCGCACTCGAGTCGCTCCAGAGGCGATACAGCCAGTGGCAGACGCTTCCCGCCCGACACCTGATCCCCGTCAACATGGCGGTGCTCACCGACGACCCTCTGCAGGTGGATCAGGCGGCCCTCACTGCTGAATCCTCACCGCTGAATCCTTGGCGCTGAAGCTGAAGCCGCCATGATCGGATCTAGTCGGGCTCCGTGCTTAAGCTCTCAAGCTCTAAAGCTCTCCGGCTCTCTGATCGTGATCAGCATGGTGCTCGTTGGCATCATTCTGGTCGTGTGGATCCTCGTGAAAGCCAGCATCCTGCAGGTGATTCAGTACGTCCTGGTGTTCACTGCGGCCTCCTCCCGATGGCCTCCTCCCCTGGCTGGCAGCCGGCCTGGCCTGCGAGCTGCAGAACGCTGATGCCATCGATCCGACCGTGTTCAAGGTGTCAATGACGCACCAGCGCTGCAGAAGCTGAACGGCTCGACCGCCGTCTCCGGAGCTACCGCCGCCGCACTGGACGCCTCCGACACTGCTCTGCTCACTCCAGGTCGTTCGGTGATCTTCGATGCCATCCGCTTGAACCGCAAGACATTCCTGAGCATGAACAGTGTCTGCTTCTGCTGCTGGCCATCAGCGGCATGCTCCCCTGTGACTGCGCCCGGGTGATGGGTCCGTTCTGGTCGATCCAGCCGACCGCGAGGATGGTTGGGCCCACCTCACTGTGAAGCCCGCCCGGAGTTCCGAGCGGGCTATTGGATGCTTGGGGCTGTGACGAAATCTCTGCCTGTTAGAGCACCTGGCCCACCATCACCGCTGCCACGGCGGAGAAGAGTGTGATGCCAAGGGCGGTGAGGGGATTCTGTCCTTGGGCCACGGCGAAGCTGGTGACGACACCAGCCCCAAGGCAGGCGACGACGATCTGGGTGGCGGTTGAGGGGCGATCCACAGGACAGGGCACAACTGAGGAGCAACGTAGGGAGCCTTTTTGAAGGCACCAGCGGGGATCAGGGGTTTCGTTACCAGGGGTTGGGCTTCGTAACAGGGCGAAATCGTCCGGGCGGCACGGGCTCAACCAGGTTCGCTGACGGTTGGTGGCGGACTGGGGGGTGGAGGGCATGCTTGCCATGGTGAGACCCGCAGGGGGCCCATGGAGATCAACCATCCCGACCGCCAACCCCTCACTTCCGAGGAGCAGGCCCTGCTGCAGGAATTTCGCCAGAAACTGAACCAACGGGTGCTCAGCGTCGGCCTAACCAGCGACGATGTCCGCCACATCGTTGAAGGCCTGCGCCTTCATCCCAATGCCAGCCTGGAGTTGATCCAGGCTGTGCTCGAAGAGGCCCGTGCCCTTGTCCCGGGTCGGCGCCTGCTCACCTTCGACTGGGAATGAGATCAACCCTGTGGCAGGCCAAGGCCTGCCGTCGCTGAGCTGACACTCGCTGCTGTCAGGGTCAATACACCTCACGTTGGCAAAGCCGAAGGCTCGTGTGAGCCTGCACTGAACAGGTGATGGGCATCAGGCATGGGACTGGACCACGAGCAGGAGCTCCAGATCCTCGATGCCTGGTGGCGCGCCGCCAACTATCTGGCGGTGGGGATGATCTATCTGCGGGAGAACCCCCTGCTGGCCGAGCCGCTCCGGCCTGAGCACATCAAGGCCCGTCTGCTGGGGCACTGGGGATCCAGCCCTGGCCAGGCGTTCATCTGGGCCCATGCCAACCGGGTGATCCGGCACCACGATCTGGAGATGATCTACCTGTCGGGGCCAGGGCATGGAGCCCCCGGCGTGCTTGGCCCCACCTACCTCGATGGCAGCTACAGCGAGGTCTATCCCGACAAGTCGCAGGATGCGGGCGGGATGAAGCGGTTTTTCAAGCAGTTCTCGTTCCCAGGCCACATCGGCTCCCACTGCACCCCCGAAACCCCGGGTTCGATCCATGAGGGCGGTGAGCTCGGTTACGTGCTCTCCCATGCCTGCGGCGCCGTTTTCGACAACCCCGATCTGATCGCGCTGGCCTGCGTGGGGGATGGCGAGGCCGAGACCGGCCCGCTGGCCACCTCCTGGCACATCAACAAGTTCCTCAACCCGATCAGCGACGGCGCCGTGCTGCCGGTGCTGCACCTCAACGGCTACAAGATCGCCAACCCCACCCTGCTGGCGCGTATCCCCAGGGAGGAGCTGGTGAACCTGATGCGGGGCTACGGCTGGGATCCGATCCTGGTGGAGGGGAGCGAGCCGGCGGAGATGCACCGCGCCATGGCCGCCGCCATGGACCAGGCCATCGCCACCATCCAGCGGGTGCGTCAGGAGTGCCGCCAGAGCTGCGAGGCCGTGCGGCCTGCCTGGCCGATGATCGTGCTGCGCTCCCCCAAGGGTTGGACCGGTCCCAAGGAGCTCAACGGCAAGAAGCTGGAGAACTTCTGGCGGGCCCACCAGGTGCCCCTGCCGGCACCGAACAAGGATCCCCAGCAACTGACCATGCTCCAGGACTGGCTGCGCAGCTACCGCCCGGAGGAGCTGTTCGACGCCGAGGGCACCCTCAGGCCCGAGTTGCAGGCCCTCTCCCCGACGGGCGCGCGGCGGATGGGCTCCAGCCCTCACGCCAATGGCGGCCGGTTGCGCCGCAGTCTGCGGCTGGCACCGATCGAGGACCATGCCGTGCACGTCGAGCGGCCAGGCCAGAGTGAGCACGAGAACACCGCACCCCTGGGGGCCCTGCTGCGCGACACCATCGTGCGCAACCCTGACTCCCTGAGGGTGTTCGGCCCCGATGAAACCGCCTCCAACCGGCTGCAGGCCATCTATGAGGTCAGCAAGAAGGTCTGGATGGAGGAGTTCCTCCCTGAAGACCTCAATGGCAGTGAACTGGCCCGGGACGGCCGGGTGGTGGAGATGCTCTCCGAGCACACCCTGGTGGGAATGATGGAGGGCTACCTGCTCACCGGGCGCTACGGCTTCTTCCACACCTATGAGGCCTTTGCTCATGTGATCGCCTCGATGTTCAACCAGCACGCCAAGTGGCTGGAATCCTGCAACCTGCATGCCACCTGGCGTGCGCCGATCGCGCCCTGGAATTGCCTGATCTCCTCCACCGTCTGGCGCCAGGATCACAACGGCTTCACCCACCAGGACCCTGGCTTCATCGACCTTGCCGGCAACAAGAGTGGCGATGTGGTGCGTGTCTACCTGCCGGCCGATGCCAACTGCCTGCTGGCGGTGGCGGAGGAGGCCCTTGTGGAAACGAACGTCTGCAACATCATCGTTTCCGACAAGCAGAAGCATCTCCAGTACCTCACCCTCGAGGAGGCCCGCAGTCACGTGGCCAAGGGCATCGGTCTCTGGGGCTGGGCCAGCAACGATGACCAAGGAGATGAGCCCGATGAACCCGATGTGGTGATGGCCTGCGCCGGCGACATCCCCACCAAGGAAGTGCTGGCAGCGGTGGAGATCCTCCACCGCGAGGTTCCCAAGCTGCGGATCCGGGTGATCAACGTGGTGAAGTTGTTCGCCCTGACCGAGCCGAGCGAGCACCCCCATGGCCTCTCGGATCGGGATTTCGACAGCCTGTTCACCACAAACAAACCGGTGATCTTCAACTTCCACGGCTACCCGTGGCTGATTCACCGGCTCACCTACCGCCGCACCAACCACTCCAACATCCACGTGCGTGGCTACAAGGAGAAAGGCAACATCAACACGCCGCTGGAGCTGGCGATGAACAACCAGATTGACCGCTTCAATCTGGTGATCGATGTGATCGACCGGGTGCCTGGCCTCGGCTCCCGCGCCGCCCACGTCAAGGAGCGGATGAAGGAAGCGATCCTCGGCCACCGCCGCTATGCCCACACCCACGGGATGGATTCCCCTGATGTGACCGGCTGGCGTTGGTCCTTGCCCAGTCCGCTCTAGGGATGAATGCTCTGGGTTCCCCCGGGTCTGCCCGGGGATCGGCTCTGGTGTTGAACGCGGGCAGCTCCAGTCTCAAGGCGGGGCTGTTCGCGGCGGATGGCCGCTGCAGGTGGCGCGAGCAGCGACGCTGGCAGCCTGCCTCCGGCGCCATGGAGGAGGTTCTGGACGGTTGGCTGCCAGCGACCCTGGATTCCTGGAATGGGGAACCGCTGTTGGCGGCCCACCGGGTGGTCCATGGCGGTGAGCACTTCACCGCCCCCACCTTCTTGAGCCCTCCGGTGCTGGAGGCCCTGGAGGGCCTGATCAACCTGGCGCCCCTGCATAACGGACCGGCCCTGGCCGTGATGGGCTGGCTGAGCCGCCGCCGCCCCCAGCTGCCCCAGTGGGCCTGCTTCGACACGGCCTTCCACAGCACCCTGTCGCCGGAGGCCCGCACCTATGCACTGCCGGCGGCCTGGCGGGAGCTGGGCCTGCGCCGTTTCGGATTTCACGGCCTCAACCATCAGCACGTGAGTGAAACCGTCAGCCGTCGCTGGTCTGGCAAGCCCCAGTCCCCTCCTCGGCCGTTGCGGCTGATCAGCTGCCACCTCGGTGCCGGCTGCTCGCTCTGCGCCATCCGAGATGGCCGCAGTGTGGCCACCACCATGGGTTACACGCCCCTGGAGGGTCTGGTGATGGCCACCCGCAGCGGCTCGATCGACCCCGGTCTGCTGCTGCAGTTGCTGCGGCAAGGGCTCACGCCCGAGCAACTGGAGCAGGGACTGCAGGGGGCGAGTGGCCTGCTGGGGCTCTCCGGTGGCCTCAGCTCCGACATGCGCCAGCTCCGCCAGGCTGCCGCCGATGGCCACGACGGCGCCCGCCTCGCCATTGCCGTGTTCCGCCACAGCCTTCTGGAGGGCATCGGGGCGATGGCGGCCAACCTGGGTGGTGTGGATGTGATCGCCCTCAGCGGCGGCATCGGTGAGCACGATCAAGCCCTGTTGGCGGATCTTGAGTCGTCCCTGGGCTGGCTCGGGCCCATTGAGCTGGTGCGGGTCCCGGCCGATGAGGAGGGCCTGATCGCCCGCGAGTGCCTCAACGCAGCAGGCGGGAGGCAGGCCGGGCCCGGCCGCTGCTGGCCCACTGCTTGAGGGCATCGAGCTGCTCCCGGGCCGTGCGCGAGAGGGGAACCAGATCACTCGCGGCGGCGATCAGATCCGCCTCGCCGAATTCCCGGTGCATCGCAAAGGCCAGGTGCATGGCCTCCACCACCGTTTGCTCCAGTTCAGCGCCGGAGAATCCCGCGGTTCGGTCCACCAGCACCTCGAGGGGAATGCGGTGGTCGGGGCGACGGCGGCGCAGTTGCAGGTCGAGAATCGTCCGCCGTTCGGCGGCATCGGGCAGATCGAGCAGGAAGATCTCATCAAAGCGACCCTTGCGCATCAGCTCCGGCGGCAGGCTCTCCACCCCGTTGGCGGTGGCCACCACGAACACCGCCGAGCGCTTCTCCGCCATCCAGGTGAGCAGGCTTGCCAGCACCCGCTGGCTGGTGCCGCCATCGCTGCGGCTGTCACCGCCGAATCCCTTGTCGATTTCGTCGATCCAGAGCACGCACGGTGCCATGGCTTCGGCGCGGCGGATCATGTCGCGGGTGCGGGCTTCGCTGGCGCCCACCAGGCCGGCGAACAGCCGCCCCACATCCAGGCGCAGCAGCGGCATGGCCCAGCTGTGGGCGATCGCCTTGGCGGTGAGTGACTTACCGGTTCCCTGGGGACCCACCAGCAACACCCCCCGTGGCAGGGGCAGGCCATAGGCGGCGCCCTCATCGCTGAAGGCCAGCCGTCGCTGCTCCAGCCAGTGTTTGAGCGCCTCCAGCCCGCCGATGTCAGCGGGGCTGGCTTCGGTGGGGCAATACTCCAGCAGCTCGCTGCGGGCGATCGCCTGGCGCTTCTCCTCCAGCACCTCTGCCAGATCGTGCTCCCCCAGTTGGCCGCGCCGAGCCAGGGCCCGCGCCGCCACCTGACGGATGCGCTGTTCGCTCAGGCCGCTGCAGCAGTGGGTGAGCTGCTCGAGCACCCCGGGGCTCAGAGGGTGGCCGCAGGTCTGACCGATGCTCTCCAGCAGGGAGCGGATCTCACCGGCATCGGGCAGGGGCAGGTCGAGGATCGTGAGGCACTCTTCCAGTTCCCGCGGCACCTGCCATTCCGGGGCGGTGATCACCAGGGTGCGCGGTTTCTGGCGCAGGCTGGTGGCCAGGTTGCGCAACCGGCGGCCGATGCCGGGGTCGTCGCAATAGCGGTGGAAATCCAGCAGAAGCAGGATCGCCGCCTGATCCGGGGGCAGGCTCTCGATCGCCTCCAGTGCTCCCATCGGATTGCGTGTGGCCTCACCCTCGCGGTTCGGCAGCCCCTTGAGCCCCTCGACGAAATCCCAGCGCAGCAAGGTGCGCTGGCCCAGGCGCTGGGCGGCTCGCTGGAGCAGGGCGGCGATGCGCTCCTCCTCGGGGCTGCGGATCCAGAGGATCGGCGCACGGGCACGGATCAGCAGATCAAGCTGGTCCGCCCACTCCTCGCTCATCGCCACTGGCGCAGGGCCGACCAGCGGGGATCGATGGGGTCTTCCCCGCCGGCCGTGGTGGAGGCTGCCGGGCTGGCCTCAGGTTGCTCTGGCAGGTCCGGTCCGGGGCAGCCTGGGCCGCAGTGGTTCCTCAGGGGCAGCTGAAGGCTGAGTTGCTCAAACAGCCACCGGGCCGGATCGAAGCTGCCGCGGGGATCGAGGCTCTCGATCAGCTCCCATCCGTCAAGGTCATCGCCCAGTTGATCGGTTTCTCCGAGCCAGAGTCGCTCCTCCCCCCGGAAGTGCAGGGTGTGGTTGTAGGTGCTCAGGCAGCGGTCGCAGCAGAGGGTGACGATGGTTTCGGCCTCCCCCTCCACCTCCAGCACGGGCTCGCCGTGGCGGACGCTCAACCAACCCCGCACCGGCGTGAGGCTCTCGAGATCCTCCAGCTGCTGCTCGACAGCCCACAAGCGTGGTTCCTGCAGCAGGCGGAGGTCCTGCAGGGGCACGGGCCGCAGCAGGGATGGTTCAGGCAACGGCGAGGGACGCCGCGTCATCACTTCTTGCCCTTGGGCTCAAAGGGCAGCCGCTCAGCCCCACCGGCGCTGGCGGCCACCGCCACCGTCTGCTGGGCGAGCTGTTGATCGAGAATGTCCTGAAGGTTCTCAGGCAGGGCCTCCCGGCTGAGCAGGAAGGTCTGCAGGCCCTGGAAGATGTTGGCGACCACCATGTAGAGCAGCACCCCCGCGGGCAGAGGGAAGAACAGGAACATGCCGGTGATCATCACCGGCGTGATCTTGTTGGCCGTCGATTGCTGAGGGTTCGGGGGCATCCCAGCCCCCGAGAGGATCTGGGAGATGAACAGGCTGGCTCCGAAGGCCCCGACCAGGATGGCGATGTCCCAGTTGATCGCTCCGTCGGTGTAGAAGCCCACCTGACCAAGGGCCTTGATGAACAGGAATCCACTGCGGGCCGCCAGGCCGGGCACCGATGCTTCCACCGTGGCATCACCTGGGGCGATCGCCTCGATCAATCCTGACTCGCTCACCCGCACCACGCCCTCGCCTTTGCTCACGTGCCAGGCCGGCATGTACTTCGAGCCGTTCTCCACGCCCTCGAGCACGCTGCTGAATGGCTGCCCGTCCTTGGTGTGCAGGTTCACCTGGGCTGAGTCGCCGATGCCCAGCTTGGTACCGGCCTCGAGGCTGGCAACGACAGGCACATGGCTGGTTTCGGTGATGAAGATCGAGTGACTGGCACTGTTGAACGGTTTGATTTCCACCGAAGCGATCTGATCGGCCGGCAACACCTTGAGATTGAGGGTGTAGGGCACATCGGCGAAGGGTGAGCCGCGCAGGGTGGCGAACAGGGCGAACAAGATCGGCATCTGCACCAGCAGTGGCAGACAGCCGGCCAGGGGGCTGCCGAACTCCTTCATCAGCTTGCCCAGTTCCTCCTGCTGTTTCTGAGGATTGCTGGCGTACCGGCTCTTGATCTCCGCCTGACGCTTCTGCATCACGGGCTGAGCGATGCGCATGCGCCGGGCACTGCGGATCGAGCCTGCGCTCAGGGGGAAGAGGGCCAGCCGGATCACCACGGTGAGGGCGATGATCGCCAGCCCGTAACTCGGCACAAGCCCATAGAAAAAGTCGAGGATGGGCAGCAGCAGGTTGTCGGAGATGTAGCCGATCACAGCGGGGAGGCGGCGGAAGGGTGAGGGTTTGAACCAGTGTGCCCGAGCAGCTGATCGGACTGCCGCCGATGCGGGCAAATCCCGTCCGGAGACCTCGGACTGGTGGCCTGGGCCTGGGGGTCAGGCACTGGCCGCCTGGGAGTCGGCGAATCCCTTGTTTTCGGTTGCAGCCTTGGCGCCGCCACGACGGGCCATCTGCTCGAGGATGTAGGCCTCGGTTTCACGGAAGCGGGGCATGGAGCGCATCTCGAGCTTGGCCCCGTCGCTGAGGACCAGCACCATGTCGCCCCAGGCGCCGAAGCCCCGGGGCACCGAGCGCACCTCCCGCACCTGGCTGTAGACCACCTGGGTCCGGTCACGGCCCAGCCAGCCACCGCTGACCGAAATCCGTCGGCTGGTGATGCGGAAGCGCAGCCAGAGGGCCCGCACGATCGCGCCGACCGCGAAGGGGATGCCGATCAGGGTGAGACCGAAGAGCAGGTTGAACAGCAGATCTCCGCGAGCCGGTCCCCCTTCGTAGAACGTGGTCTCGGTCACCTCGATGGTCATCGACTCAGGCCTGCCTTGCGGAACAGCTCGGAACATTCTCCCAGCAAGGCCTCGGGGCTGGCCTCAACGCAGCCGGGCTTGAGGCTGAGCAGCAGCCACAGGCCGTTGGGGTCTGCGGGCCAGTGACCGCAGCGCTCGTTCAGCCAGCCGTGCAGCAGGCGCCTGAGCCGGTTGCGTCGTACTGACCGCTTGCTCACTTTGGTGCTCACCACGACTGCGCAGCGGCAGCCATGGAGCGGCACCTGGCCCAGAGGAGTACGCAGGAGCGAGGGCTCGCCGACCACGGAGCGAAGCACCAGGTAGGTGCCGTGAAAACGGCGCCCCTTGCGGTAGAGGTGATCAAAGGCTTTGTCGCCCCGCAGGCGCAGATCCCTGGACAGGGCCATGGGGCGGGGAGGCTCCCTTCAGGCCTCAGACGGCCAGGCGAGCACGGCCACGGCGACGGCGGGTGCGGATCACGCGGCGGCCGGTGTGGGAACGCATCCGTACGCGGAATCCCGACACCCGCTTGCGCTTACGACTCGTTCCTTCCAGGGTTCGCTTGGTCATGGTGCGTCTCGGCGTCTGGCCTGTTCTCGATCGGTCAACTTAACAGCCAGGGGTCAATCGATCCCCGGATCGATCTGGATCAGCCAGCTGCCCAGGTACCCGCCGAAGGGCACATCACCAGGTGCCTGGGCCAGAGCATTGAACTGGTACATGCCGATGTTGAACGGATTGAAGATCGACATGAACACGCCGATGGTGCCATCAACGGGCACGGGCCGCTCCGGGAAGATCTCGATCGACTTGCCGTTGGCATTGACTTCAATAACGGCAGGAATCGTTTCCTTGCAGCGGGTGCGGGAGAGCATTCCGCCTTCCTTCATCGTGCAGAGCTTGATGTCTTTGGGATCGATTTTTGCGTCGAAGTTATCGGGAACGGAAATGGTGAGCTTGAGCATGGCCGTCTTGCGATCCTTTGGCCTCAGGATCAGGTAGTAATCCGATCGCTTCAGCCGCGAGGTGTCGGTCATGAAGAAATAGAGCCGCCGGTAGTCCTTGTTGTTGTCCCAGCGGAACTCCAGCAGCCCGGGGGTGCCCTGGGCCAGGCTGGCCACCGGAGCGATTCCGGCGCCGGAGCCCGCGATCACAGCCCCCAGGCCCATGCCCGCGGCAGCCATCAGCAGGCCGGTGCGCCTGGGAAGGGAGGCCGTCAGTCGACGCAGCCGTTGTTGCAGGGTCGGAAGGGTCATGGAGAGCGGATCAGGGGTGGCCAGCGCAAGGCTGGCCCGGGTGTTGTCTGGATTGTCGGCCCGCGCCATCGGGGCCAGCCCATGGTGGGGGCAGCGGCGCAGCTGTCAGTTGTGACCGGATCTGTCCGGCCGCAGCCGGGCCGCCTCCCTCAGATAGGGGTGCAGGGGCTGCCGGCCTGGCTCCATCCAGGCGTGTGCGAGCAGGCGGATGCAGCGAGGCAGGTCGCCGGCCACGGCCATCTGCTGACAGTCGAGCAGCGCCACTCCGTCCCAGCCGGGCTGGCGCCGGGCGATGGCCGCAGGGAACCCGGCGTCGAGATCGGCGGTCACTGAAAAGGTCACCGACAACACCCTCGCTCCACTGAGGCCGTTGCCAGCGATCAGACTGGCGAGCAGTTCGCTCACCGCCTCCTCAATGGCGGCCGAGGTGTTGGATGTGGCGGTGGTGGCGCCCCTCAGCGCCCGCAACTCCCGGGCCTCGCTCATGGCCGCCAGAGCCACAGCGGTTGACCGCACCAGGCCAGCTCCAGGCTCAGGGCCTGCTGCAGACCTCCCAGCAGGTTGCGGCCGGGGATCAGGCCCGCCAGCCGCTTCTGGGGTTTGCCGAACATCACCGGCTGGGTCTTCTCCTCATCCAGGCCGGCCAGGCGAGCGGCCAGCCGCCGGGCGTGATCCTCGTCGCCGAGTTCGTCGATCAACCCGAGCGCCATGGCCTGGGCACCGCTGAACACCCGTCCGTCGGCGAATCCGCGCACCTCGCTGTCGCTCAGTCCGCGGCCCTGGGCCACCGCCTCGACGAACTGGCCGTAGCTGGAGTCGATCAGACCCTGCAACAGTTCCCGTTCGTCGGCCGTCAGGGCCCGGTCCGGCGAGAGGATGTCCTTGTAGAGGCCGCTCTTGACGGTCTCGAAGCTGATGCCGATCCGCTCCAGCAGCTTCGAAATGTTGTTGCCGCGCAGGATCACGCCGATCGAACCCGTGATCGTGCCCGGGTTGGCCACGATCTTTTCGGCGGCCACCCCCACATACACGCCTCCGGAGGCGGAGATGTTGCCGAAACTGGCCACCACGCGGCAGCCCTTGCTGCGCAGGCGACCGATGGCCGCATGGATCTCCTGGCTGTCGCCCACGGTGCCGCCGGGGCTGTCGATGCGCAGCAGCAGCGCCGGGAATTCCCTGTCCTCCACTTGCCGGAGGGCTTTCACCACCCGTTCCCGGGTCGGGCCGGCGATCGCCCCCTCGATCGCGATCCTCGCCATGCTCTTGCGGGACTTGCGGCGCCAGGGCCAGGGCATGCGATGCAGATCGATGTCGCTGGATCTTAAAAAGGTCACCGACGACCGTTTCGATGACACCTCAGCTGAGATGGCTGTTGATGCTGCTTCCCTTCGCCCTATGGGGCACGGCGATGGCGGCGATGAAACCCCTGCTCGAGTCAGCCGGCCCGCTCACGATCGCCTGGATGCGCCTGCTGCCGGCAGCCCTGGCGGTGCTGGTGGTGGCGCGGCTGCAGGGGCGTTCCCTGGCGGTGGCGGCCCCCGATCGACTATGGCTGCTGGCCTTCGCCCTGGTGGACGGCACCCTGTTTCAAGGGCTGTTGGCCCGGGGTCTGGAGAGCACCGGTGCGGGCCTGGGCTCGGTGCTGATCGATTCCCAGCCCCTGCTGGTGGCCCTGCTGGCCCGCAGCCTCTTCGGTGAGGCCATCAATCCGGTGGGCTGGTCGGGTCTGCTGCTGGGCCTGGCCGGCATCGCCTGCCTGGGCCTGCCGGCGCCGCTGCTGCGGCATTGGTGGCTGGATGGACCGGAGGCCCTGGGGTTGCATCCCTGGAGCCATGGCGAGACCTGGATGCTGGGGGCGGCGGTCGCCATGGCGGTGGGCACCGTGCTCTGTCGCTACGCCAGTCGCGGCAGCGATCCGGTGGCCGTCACCGGCTGGCACATGCTGATCGGTGGGGTGCCCCTGCTGATCGGATCGTTGGGGGTCACTCGGCTGGATGCCGCTGCGGCGCCCTTCTGGCCGGCCTGGAGCCCCCTGGAGTGGGGGCTGATGGCCTATGCCAGCCTGCTGGGCAGCGCCCTGGCTTACGGATTGTTCTTCTGGTTCGCCAGCCGCGGCGATCTCACCGGCTTCACCGCGCTGACCTTTCTCACGCCCGTGTTCGCCCTGCTCTGCGGGCTGCTGCTGCTGGAGGAACGGCTGCGGCCGCTGCAGTGGTTCGGCTCGGTCCTGGCGCTTGGCTCGGTGCTGCTGATCAACCAACGCCAGCGGCTTTGGCGCCCGGCCCTGCCCGAACCGCCGGGCCTGTCGCCATGACGGCCCCCTGGAGCCTGCTCGTGGTGAGCACGCCGGTGGGAAGGCTCGGCTCCGGTGCTGGCGGTGGCGTGGAGCTCACCCTCGAGAGCCTGGTGGCCGGTCTGCTCGGCCGCGGTCACCAGCTTACGGTGCTGGCCGCCGAGGGGTCGCGGCTCTCCAGCAGCTGCCAGGCCGCCCGGCTCTGGACAGCGGCCGGCGTCGATCAACCCAGCTGGCAGCACCAGCTCCGTGACGCCCCCGTTCAGATTCCCGCAGCCGGTCTGCTGCCGGCCCTCTGGCAGCAGGTGCAGGCTCGCCAGGGGGAGTTCGATGCGGTGTTGAACCTGGCCTACGACTGGCTGCCCTTCTGGCTCACCCCCCTGCTGCCCACGCCGCTGTTCCACCTGGTGAGCATGGGCTCGGTGGCGACGGTGATGGATGAAGTGATCGAGGCGGTGGCCCAGAGCGACCAGCGCCGGCTGGCCTTTCACAGCAGGGCCCAGGCCGGTGATTTCCGCCTGCCCGACCCGCCGCTGGTGGTGGGCAATGGCTTCGACCTGTCGGCCTACAGCTTCCGCGAGCGGCCGGATCCTGAGCCCCTGCTCGGCTGGGCTGGCCGCATCGCGCCTGAGAAGGGGTTGGAGGACGCTGCGGCGGTGGCGGCCAGCCTGGGTGAGCGGCTGCTGGTCTGGGGGGTGCGTGAAGACCCGACCTATGCAGCCGCTGTGGAGGCTTCGGTGCCCGCCGGCACCATCGAATGGCGTGGTTTCCTGCCCACCAGTGCCCTGCAGGCGGAGCTGGGCCGCTGCCGGCTGCTGCTGAACACGCCCAAGTGGAACGAGGCCTTCGGCAATGTGGTGGTCGAGGCGATGGCCTGTGGCGTGCCTGTGGTGGCCTACGCCCGGGGCGGCCCCGGCGAACTGATCGTGCCGGGTGTCACCGGGGTGCTGGTTCCCCCCGACGATGTGGCCGCCCTGACGCTGGCGGCGCGGGGCGCGGTGGGGCTGGAGCGCTCCGCCTGCCGTCGCTGGGTGGAGCGCCACGCCTCCAGGGAGGCCTTCGCCGAGCGGATCGAGACCTGGATCCATGAGGGTCTGCGCCCGGCCTAAGTTCGCAGCGACTCAGGCGCCACCCGTGTCCCCGTCCCCTTCCCGTTCCCCGGATGGGGCTCAACGTGCCACTGGTCGCTGGGCGGTGCTGGGCCTGATCCTGGTGCTGGGCATCGCCCTGTTTCTCTGGCAGCTCGGCGCCACAGGGCTGGTGGATGAGACACCTCCCCTGTTCGCCGCTTCCGCCCGGGCCATGGCCGAAACCGGCCAGTGGCTGATCCCCCACGTCAATGGACTGCCGCGCTACGACAAGCCGCCGCTGATCTACTGGTTGATGGGAGTGGGCTATGCGATCCCCGGCCAGGAGCAGTGGAACCCCCTGGGCACCTGGGCCGCTCGACTGCCCTCGGCTCTGTCGGTGATCGCCGTGATGCTCAGCCTGGGGTACACCCTGCTGCGCTGGCCCCAGTCGAGCGGTGGGCTGCGCTCCGCCTGCACCGCCCTGGGAGCTGCTCTGGCCTTTGCCCTCTCGCCCTTGATCCTGCTCTGGGGGCGGATCGCCGTCAGCGATGCCCTGCTCACCGGCTGTCTGGCCGTTTCGCTGCTGCTGTTCTGGCAGAGCTGGGCTGAGCCTCGCCGAGCGGTCTGGCCCGCTTGGATCGTGCTCGGCCTGGCGGTGCTCGCCAAGGGGCCGGTGGCCCTGGCCCTTGCGGCCCTGACCCTGCTGGGGTTCGGGCTCAACCAGCGCCGCCTGGGGGCGCTCTGGCGACGCCTGCGGCCCCTGCCGGGTCTGGCACTCACCGCTCTGGTGGCCCTGCCCTGGTACCTGGCGGCTCTGGCGGTGGAGGGCGAGCCGTTCTGGGCCAGCTTCTTCGGCTACCACAACGTGCAGAGGTTCACCTCGGTGGTGAACCAGCACCTCCAGCCCTGGTGGTATTTCGTGCCGGTGCTGCTGCTGGCCGGCCTTCCGTTCACACCCCTGCTCCTGCTCGGCTTGTTCAGGGCCCTGGGCCGCTGCTGGCGCCGCTGGCGCGAGCCGGTGCCCCCCGGTGCCGTCCTGCTCGAGCCCGCCGGCTCCCTGGCCAGCTACGCCGCCTGCTGGCTGCTGGCTGTGCTGATCTTCTTCACCCTGGCCGCCACGAAACTTCCCAGTTACTGGCTGCCGGCCACGCCGGCCGCCGGCTTGCTGATCGCCCTCACCGCCGCCGAAGGGGGCCGGGCCAGCCGCTGGGCCCTGGGGGCCTCCGTGGCACTGATGGCGGCGCTCACCCTGGTCCTGGCGCTCTCGCCCCGCTGGATTCCCCTGATCAACGATCCGGAGATGCCCACCCTGCCCGCGGAGTTGCTGGCCAGTGGCCTGGTGCTGCGGGCGGCGGTCTGTTTTGCCCTGGCCACCCTGGCCGGGCTCTGGCTCTGCTGGACGCCGAAGCCCCGTCCCTGGGGGCTGGTGCCTGCCCAGCTGGCCCTGGTGCTGTTTCACCTGCTGGCGGTCCTGCCGATGTGGAACCTCGGGGACAGGGTGAGGGGGCTGCCGGTACGGACGGTGGCCCAGCAGGTTCGGCTGCAGCGCCTGGGCTCCGAGCCCCTGGCGATGGTGGGAATCCTCAAGCCGTCGCTGCACTATTACACCCGTCAGGTGGTCCTTTACGAGGGGATATCTCGCACCGCGCTGGTGAACCTGGCCGACCGCCTCGAGCGGGAACACCGCCTGGGTCTGAGCCCCAGCTCCGCTGAGGTTCAACCCACCGTTCTGGTTGTGATCGATCAGGGCACGGCCCGGAAGCCCCACTGGCAGGGGCTGTCTCCAGTCGAGCTGGGCCGCTCTGGGCTGTACCGGCTCTGGCGCCTCGATCGGGGCCGGCTTCAGCGGCGGGCCGCCGAGTTGCGGGCCGGTGGAGTGGGGCCCACCTGGCAGCGGCCGGTGCCCGAGCGTTACTGACCTCCGGCCTCCTCCAGGTTGCGGCGGCAGAGGCCGCAGTGGCCCCAGCGGGCCAGTTCACCGGCTGGCGCGGGGCTGCAACAGGCCGGGCAGAGTCCCAGCCCGTGCACGTCGACCCGGCTGGGATGGGCTGCCCAGACCTGGGCGATGTCCTCACTGCCCGGAAGCCCGCCGGCATGGGCCTGGTGTTGACGAAAGCGCAGGTCGCGGACGGGAAACCCGGCCCCCCGGAGGGCGCCCAGCAATTGATGCCGGTTGTAGCGCAGGGCCTGCAGCCATTGGGGATGCTGTGCGCCCACGGTCAGCACGCCGCCACGGAGGCTGAGAGGGCGGCAGTGGGGGGCGAGCTGGTCGCCGGCGATCCGAGGCCAGGCCTGCCACAGGGCGGCCAGGCTGCCGGCCCGCCGCCACTCCTGCTGGATCTGCTCCAGGCAGGAGCCCACCGCCACGATCGGCGCCGGAGGTGCCGGCATCAGCACGCTCACGTTGCCGATCCGGCGCACCTGGTCCTGCGGAGCCTTGGCCATGACCTGAGATTAGGGAGTGAGGGTGCGGGCAACCGTCCGTGTTCCGGTGAGCCACAGCGGCTACCCTCCGGATTGCCCCCACCTCGACACATGGGCTTCTTCGACCGGCTCAGCCGCCTGCTGCGGGCCAACCTCAACGATCTGGTCAGCAAGGCCGAGGATCCCGCCAAGATCCTGGATCAGTCCGTGGCGGACATGCAGTCCGACCTGGTGAAACTGCGTCAGGCCGTGGCCACTGCGATCGCCAGTCAGAAACGGCTTCAGAACCAGGCGGAGCAGGCGGACTCCCAGAGCAAGGCCTGGCTGAACAAGGCCGAGCTGGCTCTCAAGGAAAACAGGGAGGATCTGGCCCGCGAGGCCCTCAGCCGCCGCAAGACATACCAGGACACCGCCACGGCTCTCAACGCCCAGCTCAGCAGCCAGGCCGGTCAGGTGGAAACACTCAAGAAGAGCCTGACCGCCCTTGAGGGAAAGATCGCCGAGGCGAAGACCAAGAAGGACATGCTCAAGGCCCGCTCCCAGGCGGCCCAGGCTCAGGAGCAGCTTCAGAGCGCCGTGAGCGGTCTGGGCACCAACAACGCCATGGCCGCCTTCGAGCAGATGGAGGAGAAGGTGCTGCAGCAGGAGGCCCGCAGCCAGGCGGCTGCCGAGCTGGCCGGCGCCGATCTCGAAAGTCAGTTCGCGGCCCTTGAAGGCACCGATGTTGACGACGAGCTCGCCGCTCTGAAGACCCGCCTCGAGGGAGGCGCCCATCCGATCGCCCTGCCGGTCGAGAACGGCCCGGTTCCCCAGCTCGAACCGGTCAAGGTGGCTGAGGTGGACGCCGAGCTCGAGGAACTGAAACGCTCGATCGACAAGCTCTGAGTTCAGCCAGGAGGATCGGTTCTCCCTGGCGACCCCGGCCGGCTCCATACAATCCTTCCAGCTGAACCGGGTCCGTGGCCGTTGCTGTTTTCACCGATGCCAGCTTCGAGGCTGACGTGCTTGCCGCCCCCGGCACGGTTCTGGTGGATGTGTGGGCCAGCTGGTGTGGCCCCTGCCGGCTGATGGCCCCCCTGATGGACTGGGCTGCGGCTGAGTACGGCGAGCGGCTGCTGGTGGGCAAGCTCGAGGCTGATCCGAATCCTGACGTCCGCGACAGCCACAAGATCCAGGGTCTTCCCACCCTCATCCTGTTCCGCGCCGGCAAGGAACTGGCTCGCCACGAGGGCGCCATGGCCAAACCCCAGCTCAAGGCCTTCCTGGATGCCCATCTCTGAACGGGTCACCCGCCTGGGTCAGGGGGTCTTCGCCCGCAACGACCTGCGCAAGATCGCCTACAGCGAGGGTCTGCTGAATCCGGAGCGGCCCCCTGGGAGGCCGCCTCTGCTGGATCTCTCCCTCGGCTCCACTGACCTGCCCCCTCCGCCGGTGGCGCTGGAGGCCATGGCCGCGGCCATGAAACTGCCCAGCAGTGCCTCTTACTGCCTCCACGGCGCCACCCTGCCGTTCCGGGAGGCAGTGGCGGCCTGGGCCCAGCGCCGCTTCGGCGTGGCCGTTGACCCTGAGGCTGAGGTCCTGCTGCTGGTGGGGTCCCAGGAGGGCACGGCCCACCTGCCCCTGGCGGTGCTGAACCCCGGCGAGCTGGCCCTGCTGCTGGATCCTTACTACCCCTCTCACCACGGTGGGCTGCAGCTGGCCTCAGCGCGCACCGAGTTGCTGCCCCTGCGCGCCGACCAGGGCTGGCAGCCCCACTTCGAGGCGATCTCCCCAGCCGTCTGGGATCAACTGAGGCTGATGGTCCTCGGCTTTCCCCACAACCCCACCGCCACGGTGGGAGAGCAAGAGTGGCTGGATCAGGCCGTCGCGCGGGCCCAGCGCCATGGCTTCGTGATCGCTCATGACAATCCCTATGTGGATCTGGCCCTTGAGGGCGAGGCGCCGGCGCTGTTGCGCAACCCCCACTGGCGCAGCTGCGGCATCGAGTTCTTTTCCTTTTCCAAGAGCTGGTGCCTGGGTGGCTTCCGCCTGGCCTTCGCCATCGGCGCCGAGCCCCTGATCACAGCCCTGCGCCAGCTCAAGGGCGTGGTGGATTTCAACCAGTCGCTGGCTCTCCAGGCCGGGGCGATCGCCGCCCTTGAGCAGGCGCCCGAGTGGCCGGCGCAGCTGCGGGATGTGTACCGGCTGCGCCGCGACCGCATGGCGGCGGCCCTGGAGGCCCAGGGCTGGCCGTTGCAGCGACCCTCGATGGCGCTTTACCTCTGGCTGGGCCTACCGGAGGTGGCCCGTGCCCGGGGTCTCGATTCGGAGTCGTTCTGCGCGGCCCTGCTGGAGGCCACCGGCGTGGCACTGACCCCCGGCAACGGTTTTGGCCCCAGCGGCGAGGGCTGGATGCGGCTGGCGCTGGTGCACCCGGTGGAGGAGCTGGAGGCGGGTGCCGAGCGGATTGGCGAGTGGCTGCGCGGCCTCGATGGTGCACTGAGCCCCAGCCATTGAGAAAGCTGTGATCGGCAGGGTTCAGGCGGTGCGACGTCAAGCGGGCGCCATGCTGGGTCCGGATTTACCGGCGCCACGGCTGCCCTGGCGACTTCTGTGGTGTCCCTGCTGCGGCAGTACCGAGCGACGGCTGGAGCAGGAACTGGCCTCCGGAGGCCAGCCACCGCTGGCGGTGCTGGCCGGCCACCAGCGTTTTGGTCATGGCCAACGGGGGCGGCCCTGGATCTCCCCACCGGGTGGGGTGTGGCTGAGCGCGGCCCTGCCCTGGCCGGCGGAGCCTGGCGCCAGCTCGGCGCTGGGGCTGGCCGTGGCGGTGGGCCTGGCCCTGCAGCTGGAAGCACTCGGCCTGACCGTTCAGCTCAAGTGGCCCAACGACCTGCTGGTGAACGGGCGCAAGCTGGCTGGCCTGCTGCCGCGTCTGAGCCTGCGGGGGCCAGTGATTCGCCTGGCCCGGGTGGGGGTCGGTCTCAATGGCCGCAACCGGGTGCCGGCCGGTGCCATCAGCCTGCGCGAGGCTCTCGGCCGTCAGACCACGGCCAGCGATGTGCCGGCCCTGACGGCTCGCGTGCTGGCCGCTCTGGAGTGGGCGGTGTTCCGCAGCACCAGCCCCGAACTGGTGCGCCGCCTGGCTGAGCGCCGCCTGCTGGTGCCCGTCGCGGGGGTGGCCTATCGCCAGGAACGCTGGCAGGTGGAGGGCCTGAGCGTGGATGGCGGCCTGCTGCTGAGTCGCGCTGGCGAGCGGATTCTGCGCAGGCGCTGCTTCTGAGGGGCCCACTTGCCGCGGGGGTCAGTTGTGCGGCCGAACACAGGCAGGGTTTCTTAAGCTCCTGCCAATCAACTCAGTTTCCGGTTTGCGTCGCTACTCCTGGTATAACCCCTTCCTGCTGGGCTCCCTGGTGCTGGCGTCAGCTCCCATCAGCCTGGCTCAGTTGCAGCCTCCGGCAGAGCTGACGGCCCCTGTCGAGCCTGCTGCACCGGCCGCACCCCAGACCCTGGCTGCTCCGGCTGTGCCCCCTCCGGCGCCAGCTCCCCGCGCCCTTTCACCTCGCCTCGCCAACGATCCCCCTGCGCCGCTGAAGCCGAGCTTCGATCAGGTTCCCCAGGGTCGGCCCCGGCGCTTTGATCAGTCGCTTGACGAACTGGTGCGCCAGGGGGTCGTGACCCCTGCTGAGCGCAGCCGGGTTCAATCCTCCGGTGCCCTGAGGCCCGGGGAGTTGCCTGCCCACCAACAGGCCTGCAGCAATGGAGCTCTCTCAGAGCAGGAGTGCCGCACCGGCGTGTCCGTGCGCTGGCGTGGGCGCAATCCCCTGGAGGAGGAGCGCCTCGACAACGGCGGCAAGACCAGTGGAACGCTCATGGCCGGCATGGGCCGCTTCGGCAGTGACGGCCTGCCCCTCCCTCCGATCACCGTTCCCGTCTCGGCTCTGCTCTCCGGTGCCGGCGGCAGTTTTCGGCTCAGTGATGTCTTCGGTGTGACCCCGCGCCCAGCTCCCCTGGCGGGCAATGGCAACCGGGGCCTGCTCTTTCCCCTGATCGGCTCTGCCGTCACCACCAGCGGCTTCGGCTGGCGATTGCACCCGGTGCTGGGCAGCTGGCTGATGCACGCCGGCAAGGATCTGGCAGCTCCGGAAGGCACCCCCGTGGTGGCAGCTCTCACCGGGCGGGTGGTGAGCAGCGGTGTGGCCGGCGGCTACGGGCTGGCGGTGGAGATCGAGCACAGGAATCCCCTTCGCCGCACCCTCTACGGGCACCTCTCTGAGCTCTACGTCAAGGAGGGCGAACAGGTGAAGCAGGGCGCCGTGATCGGACGGGTGGGTAGCACGGGTCTGAGTACGGGTCCTCACCTCCATTTCGAACTGCGGCTGCCGGAAAACGGCGGCTGGGTGGCTGTGGACCCCGGCATGCTCGATCCCGGCGGTTCGGCGGTCGGTGGCCCCGATGCCATCGCTCTGCTGATGGGCCAGCTGTTGCAGAGCCTGGAGCGGCCTGTGGCCCCGGCCCCGGCGGCAGGCTGATCCTGGTGGTGGTGGATCCTGGATGAGTGGATCAGTCGGCGATGCGGCCGTCGCGGAAATGCACCACCCGCTGGGCACGCGCGGCCACGTCGTCTTCGTGGGTCACCAGCACCACCGTCATCCCCTGACGATGGAGGTCGTCGAAGATCTCCAGCACCTCCTGGGTGGTGTGGGAATCGAGTGCACCGGTGGGCTCATCGGCCAGCAGCAGGGCCGGCTGGTTGATGATCGCCCGTGCCACCGCCACCCGCTGTTGCTGGCCACCTGAAAGTTCGTTGGGCTTGTTGCGCAGGCGCTGGGCCAGACCCACCCGTTCCAGGGCCGCCACGGCCCGTTCACGACGCTCCTTGGCGGGGATGCCGGCATAGACCATCGGCAGGATCACATTGTCGAGCGCACTCATCTGGGGCAGCAAGTGGAACTGCTGGAACACGAAGCCGAGACTGCGGTTGCGCAAATCCGCAAGGGCGTCGTCATCGAGCTGCTCCACTGGAATCCCACGCAGCAGGTAGCTGCCGGAGGTGGGGCGATCCAGGCAGCCAATGATGTTCATGGCTGTACTTTTGCCTGACCCGGAGGTGCCCATCACCGCGAGATAGTCGCCGGGTTGGACCGTGAGGCAGAGGTCGTCGAGGGCCCTCACCTCCGTATCACCGGACCCGTAGATCTTGGTGATGTGCTCGAGGCGAGCAACCGGTTCTTCATGGGCCACCGGACTGGTGCCGGGGCGAGTTGAGGAGGCTGGTGTGCTCAGTCCGCTCATCCAAGGGCCGCGGCGGCGGATTCACTGGCCGCGATCGCGTGCTGCAGCATCGGCGTGCCCGCCACGGCGGCATTGGCCCAGGTGAACAACGGATTGGAGAGGACTCCACCGATGGCCGTCACCAGCACGCAGCCCACCAGAGCGGTCCGCAAGGGTTGCATTCCCGCGAGGTTCCAGCTGATCTCCGGGTAAGCCTTCACCACATCGGAAGCCTCTTGGGGTTCTTTCACCACCATCATCTTGATCACGGAGATATAATAATAAATCGACACCACCGAAGTGATCAGGCCAACCACCACAAGAAGATATTGCTGATCGGCCCAGCCGGCGAAGAAGAGATAGATCTTGCCGAAGAAGCCAAGCATCGGAGGGATTCCGCCCAGGGAGAGCAGGCAGAGGCTCAGGCCCAGGGTGATCAGGGGATCCTTCTGGTAGAGACCGGCGTAATCGGAGATGCGGTCGCTGCCGGTGCGCAGGGAGAAGAGAATGATGCAGGCGAAAGCACCCAGGTTCATGAAGAGGTAGGCCGCCATGTAAAGCACCATGGCGGCATAGCCGTCCTCGGTGCCGCAGACCAGTCCGATCATCACGAATCCGGCCTGACCGATGGAGCTGTAGGCCAGCATCCGTTTCATCGAGGTCTGGGCCAGGGCCACCACGTTGCCCAGGGTCATGCTCAAGATCGCCAGCACCGTGAAGAGCACCTTCCACTGGGCATCGAAGCTCTCGAAGCAGCCCACCAGCAGTCGCAGGGCAAGGGCGAAGCCTGCTGTTTTCGAGCCCACCGAGAGGAAGGCCACCACAGGGGTCGGCGAACCCTCGTAGACATCCGGTGTCCACTGGTGGAAGGGCACCGCCGCGATCTTGAAGGCCACCGTGGCCAGAACGAACACGAGGGCTAGGGCCGTGACGGGGGTGGCGCTGGTCTGCAGGGCCAGACCCACCGCCTCCAGGCTGGTTTCGCCACCGGTGAGGCCGTACAGCAGGGAGGCGCCGTAGAGGAACACCGCCGCGGCTGCTGAACCCACCAGCAGGTACTTGAGGGCGGCTTCCCCGGAGCGGGCATCCCGCTTCATGTACCCGGAGAGCAGATAGCTCGAGACCGACAGGGTTTCCAGCGAGATGAAGATGCTCACCAGGTCGGTGGCCCCGCAAAGGAACATGGCCCCCAGGGTGGCCGCAAGGAGGATCGCTGCGTACTCCCCAACCGGCGTGCCGCTGCGCTCCACATAGCGCCAGCTGATCAGCAGGGAGAGCAGGGTGGAGGCGGCAACGACGCCGCGGAAGGCGATCGCGAGGTTGTCGGCCAGGAACGATCCCAGAAAGGAGGGTTCCAGGGGGGCGTTCCACTGCAGGGCCAGCAGCACCAAGGCGGTGCCCAGCCCCGCGTAGCAGATGGGAGGCACCCAGCGGCTGGCGGCTTCCTCACCGGCCAGATCCACCAGGAGACAGACCAGCAGGGCCACCAGTACAGCGCTTTCAGGAGCAATGGCACCGGCGTTGAGCTGCAGAGCCGTGATGGCCGGAGCTCCCCCAGCGGTCAAGGCGCAAAACACCGTCATCACTGGTCTTCGGCAGGTCGTGATGCAGCGGACTGTAGCTGCGATGGCAGGACTTGTTTGGCAGCTTGTTTGGCAGTGCGGCCCCCCGATGCGATAAAGAGGGAAGCGGTTCATGCCTGCCTGTGGCGCACACGCTGGTCATCGTCGAGAGCCCCACCAAGGCCCGCACCATCCGCGGCTACCTGCCGAAGGAGTTCCGGGTCGAGGCGTCTATGGGACACGTGCGTGACCTTCCCAACAACGCCAGTGAGATTCCGGCTGCCCATAAAGGGGAGAAGTGGGCCAACCTCGGCGTCAACACGGCCCACCAGTTCGAACCGCTCTATGTGGTTCCGAAGGACAAGAAAAAGGTGGTCAAGGAGCTGAAGGAGGCCCTCAAGGGTGCCGATCAGCTGCTGCTGGCCACGGACGAGGATCGGGAGGGGGAGAGCATCAGCTGGCACCTGCAGGAGCTCCTCAACCCCAAGGTCCCCGTCAAGCGGATGGTGTTTCACGAGATCACCAAGGAGGCGATCGGCCGCGCCCTTGAGGAGACCCGTGATCTGGACATGGAGCTGGTCCATGCCCAGGAGACCCGCCGGATCCTGGATCGGCTGGTGGGTTACACCCTCTCCCCCCTGCTCTGGAAGAAAGTGGCCTGGGGCCTCTCCGCCGGTCGCGTGCAGTCGGTGGCGGTGCGGCTGCTGGTGCAGAGGGAGCGGGCCCGCCGGGCCTTCCGCAGTGGTTCCTACTGGAACCTCAAGGCCAGTTTGGAGCACGGCGGCAGTGACTTCGAGGCCAGGCTCACCCATGTCGGTGGTGAAAAGATCGCCGGCGGCTCTGATTTCGACGAAACCACCGGCGCTCTCAAGGCCGGCAGCAAGGTGCGTCTGCTGGAGGAATCGGAAGCCCGCAGCCTGCGGGAAACGGTGCTCAGCCAGCCCTGGCGCGTGGCTGAGGTGGAGGCGAAGCCCACCACACGCAAGCCGGTGCCGCCGTTCACGACCAGCACCCTGCAGCAGGAGGCCAACCGCAAGCTGCGCCTCTCCGCCCGAGATACCATGCGCACCGCCCAGGGGCTCTACGAGCGCGGCTTCATCACCTACATGCGCACCGACTCGGTGCATCTCTCCGATCAGGCGATCAACGCCGCCCGTGCCTGTGTCAGGGAGAAATACGGGCCCGACTACCTCAGTCCGGCACCGCGGCAATTCAGCACCAAATCCCGCAACGCCCAGGAGGCCCACGAGGCGATCCGCCCCTCTGGCGATGCCTTCCGCACCCCCAGGGAAAGCGGACTGGATGGCAAGGATCTGGCCCTCTACGAGCTGATCTGGAAGCGCACCGTGGCCTCTCAGATGGCTGAGGCACGGCTGACCATGCTGAGTGTGGAGCTGCAGGTGGCGGAGGCCAGCTTCCGAGCCAGCGGCAAGCGCATTGATTTTCCCGGGTTCTTCCGGGCCTACGTGGAGGGCAGCGACGATCCCGACGCCGCTCTCGAAGGCCAGGAAGTGCTCCTGCCTTCCCTCGCTGTCGATGATCGGCCCGCCTGCTCCGGGGTGGAGGCCCTCGGCCATCAGACCCAGCCGCCGGCGCGCTATAGCGAGGCCGCTTTGGTGAAGATGCTCGAGAAGGAGGGCATCGGCCGCCCGTCCACCTACGCCAGCATCATCGGCACGATCGTCGACCGTGGCTACGCCACCCTCGCGGGCAACGCTCTCACCCCCAGCTTCACGGCCTTCGCCGTGACCGCCCTGCTGGAGGGCCATTTCCCCGACCTGGTGGACACCAGCTTCACCGCCCGGATGGAGTCGAGTCTGGATGAGATCTCCACCGGCAAGCTGGAGTGGCTCCCCTATCTCACCGAGTTCTACAAGGGGGAGAAGGGCCTGGAAACCCAGGTGCAGCAGCGGGAGGACGACATCGACCCCACCGTCTCGCGCACAATCGAGCTGGAGGGTCTCCCCTGCGTGGTGCGGATCGGCCGTTTCGGCGCCTACCTCGAGGCCAAGCGGGTGGATGACGACGGCAATGAGGAGCTGATCAAGGCCACCCTTCCCCAGGAGATCACCCCTGGGGAACTCGATAGCGAGCAGGCCGAGCTGATCCTGCGCCAGAAGAGCGAAGGACCGGAATCCATCGGTGTCGATCCGGAAACCGGCGAAGCCATCTACTTGATTTTCGGCCAGTACGGGCCCTACCTCCAGCGGGGGCAGGTGAGCGATGAGGTCCCCAAGCCGAAGCGAGCCTCCCTGCCCAAGGGCGTCAAACCGGAGGAGCTCAGCCTTGAGGATGCCCTTGGCCTGCTGCGGCTGCCGCGGCAGCTCGGGGAGCACCCGGAGGGCGGCAAGGTTCAGGCGGGTCTCGGCCGCTTTGGTCCGTATGTGGTGCACGACAAGGGCAAAGGCGAAAAGGATTACCGCTCGCTCAAGGCCGAGGACGACGTGCTGGCTGTGGACCTGTCGCGGGCTCTGGAGTTGCTGGCCATGCCCAAGCGCGGCCGGGGCGGGCGCACCGCCCTGCGCGATCTGGGCACCCCCGAAGGCGCAAGCGAAGCCATCCAGGTCTTCGATGGCCCCTATGGCCTCTACGTGAAGCAGGGCAAGGTCAATGCCTCCCTGCCCGAGGGCACCGGCGCCGAGGCCGTCACCCTGGAGCAGGCCGTCGAGTTGCTGGCGGCCAAGGCCACCAGCGGCAAGAGCAAGTCCGGTAAAGCCGCTGCGACGAAAGCTGCCACCACCAAGGCCGGCTCGTCAAAGGCCAAGCCCAAAGCCCAGCCCAAGGCAGCCGCCGCCAGCAAGCCCAAGATCCCCTCCACCACCAAGACCGGACGCCCCAGGGCCAGCGCGGTGCGGATCATCCAGGCGGGCTCGGGCTGATGGCCCGCCCCCTGATCCATGGCCTGAGCCTGGTGGGATTGGCGGCCGTTCTGCTCGCTTCCCTGGCCGCCTGCAGCGGCACTCCTCTCGGTGATCGTCTCTCCGGCAGTTTCGGAGCACCGGCCACCCCTGCCGCTGCCCCGGGGAGTTCCACCGACACCAGATCAGATGCCGGCGCCGGCAATGCCACTGGAGCGGCAGGGAGCAGCCCCGCCGCCGGGAAAGCCGCTCT
The DNA here is from genome assembly GCA_943371515.1 of Synechococcus sp. UW140. GTDB lineage: Bacteria > Cyanobacteriota > Cyanobacteriia > PCC-6307 > Cyanobiaceae > Regnicoccus_A. Next base: position 73,134 of record CALRVC020000002.1, read on the forward strand.
GCCGCCCCCGTCCCCCTCGCCCACCTCGCCGGCAGGCAAGGCCGGGGCGAGCGGATCGGCCAAGCCTGGTGAAGCGGCTGTCACCAAGACCGCCAAGCCCGTCGCCAGCCTCCAGGGGGCAGGGTCCGCCCCACGGTCCCCCGCCAGTTCCGCTGCTTACCGAATCACCATCAAGCTGCCTGGAGCTGATCCCTCCGCCCCCGCCGAGGTGGTCACGGAGGCCCTGCGGGCAGCGGGGGTGAGTTTCGAAGTGGAAACGATCGAGAGGATGCCATCAGAGGGCGGCCGTGCCACCGCTCCTGCGGGTTCAAACGCGGCCGCCCCGGCCTCCAGCCCTGCTCCGGCCCCCCGCTGAGCCTGCTGCGATGCCTCCCTCGTCTCCCCCCACCACCAGCCTCAGCCGGCGCCAGGCCCGCCAGCTGGTGGAAACTGCCTATCTGGCCTCGGCCACCGCTCTGCTCTGGGCGGGCCTCTACTACCTGCCCGTGGGTGGAGCCCTGTTTCGACTGGCCCTGCCCCTGCCTCTGGCCCTTCTGCAGGTGCGTCAGGGCTGGAGGCCCGGTTGGGAGGGGGCAGTGGTGGCGTCTCTGCTGCTGGTGGCGCTGATGGGCCCGATCCGTGGGCCCCTGGTGCTTTTCCCCTACGGACTGCTGGCCCTGTGGCTGGGCTGGGGCTGGGGTGCCCGGCGCAGCTGGTGGCTCACCTGGGGCGTGGGCCTGCTGATCGGCACTGGTGGCTTTCTGGTGCGGGTGGCCGTGCTCTCGCTCCTGCTGGGGGAGAACCTCTGGGTATTGATCACCGCCGCCGCCGCCGGCGTGCTCGAGCGCCTCAGCTCCCTGCTCAACCTGGGGGTCGGCCCCGACCTGTTGCAGGTGCAGCTGATGGCCTTGGCTCTGGTGCTGGTGCAGAACCTGATCTACGTGCTGGCACTGCATGCAGTGGCTTACTGGATCTTTCCCCGGCTGCAGGCCCCGATCAGTGAGCCGCCGCCCCAGTTGCGTTCCCTGGTGGCGCTCGATCCCCTCTGATTCCCCTTGATCAGCCTCTGCGGTGACCCGGACCAGGCCCGTCGCTGGTGTGAGCGTCTCGCGCGCGACTGGCCCGCCAGCCAGGTGCTGTTACTGCTGGCCGGTACCGACACAGCGGCGGTGCCAGGCATCTCCGCTGCCGGAGCCACCCCTGAGGTGCGTCTCCACACCGCCGCCGCCGACGCGGAGCTGCTCCTGCTCGGCCCGACGGGGCAGCGGCCCCACGCCCTGCCGCCCCTCCCCGCCGGGGTCAGTCCGGCTCTGATTTCCCATGTGGTCTGCCGGGAGCTGTCCCTGGTGCCGCTGGTGGCCGACCTGGGCTGCGCCGTGGCACCAGCGGTCTCCCACCTGCGCCTGGGTGGCGCGCCGGCCCGTTGCCTCAGCAGCGGAGCCGCGATGCCGAGGCAACGGGTGGAGCGGCTGCTGCGCCTGGGCCAGCGCTGGGGAGCCCGCTGGTGTGCGGCCCGCCATGACACCGCAACGGGCGAGCCGCCTCCGGTGTTGATTGCCGAATGCGTGCCAGGGGGCACCAGCACGGCTCAGGCGGTGCTCACTGGGCTGGGGGTGGAAGCTGCGGGTCTGGTGAGCGGCAGCCTGCGCCAGCCGGCCCATGCGCTAAAGAGCGAGCTCACGGCTCGCGGGCTGGCGGCGGCGGGGCTGGGGTTGGGGCTGTCTGAGGCTCACCCGGTTCCCGGAGCGTTGCTGGCGCTCGATCCCCTGGCGGTGCTGGCCGCCGTGGGCGATCCGATGCAGGCCCTGGCGACGGGACTGTTGCTGGGGATCGCCAGCCGACGAGTACCGGTGCTGCTGGCCGGGGGCAGCCAGATGGCCGCCGTGCTGGCCCTGGCCCTCGCCCTGGCACCGGCCAGCCAGCGCCCCTGTCTGGCGAACCACGGGGCCATCGCCACCACCGCCTGGGTGGCCCACGAGCCCGGCAGCAACCTCAGCCTGTTGCTGGAGCGCCTCGGGGAGCGCTGGGGAGTCAGGCCGATGGCCTTTGCCAGTTCCCTGCGCTTTGGGGCCTGCCGCAGCGTCGCCCTGCGCGACTACGAGCGGGGATACGTCAAGGAGGGGGTAGGGGCCGGCGGTCTCGCCCTGCTCTGGGAGCTGAGCGGCCGCTCTCCAGGCGCCCTGGCTGCTGCCTGCGATCAGGCGATGCAGGAGCTGCAGGACAGCATCTGATCGCCTCCTAGGGTCCAGCCATGCAGGCCGATCCCCGTCCCCTCAGCTGCTCCATGAGCCGCCGCAGGCTGCTGCAGCTCTCTGCCCTTGCAGGCCTGGGCCTGGTGGGGGGGTGCGGTCGGGGCTCCAGCGTGCAACTGGTCTATGGGCGTGGGGACTTGCCCGCCGTCTGGGCGAAACGACTGCCGGATCCCTGGCGGGCCCAGGCCGTGGAAGGCCCCGAAGCGGTGCTCTCCGCCCGCGCTGCCGCCCTGGTGCAGTTGGGGGACGGCTGGCTGGAGGCGACGGATGCCAAGGCCTGGCAACCATTCGTGTCGGCAGGCTCCCCTGCTTCCGCTGAGCTCTGGGAGGGGCTGGCGCTCGAGGCCCAGCCGCTCACCCGCCTGTTTCGCCCTGAACCGGCCCCGGCCCTGGCCTACCCCTGGTCCTTCGGGACCTGGCTGCTGGTGCTGCGCAACCGCCGCGACCTGGTGGCCCGGGCGGCTGAGGGTTGGGAGCTGCTGCTGGACCCGAGCCTGCGAGGTCAGCTGCTGCTGCCCTCCTCGCCGCGGCTGGTGATTGATCTGGCCCTGCGTCAGCTGGGGTTGCCTCCGGACGATCCCGCCAGTGTCAGCGACCCTCGCCTGGCTGATCAGCTCAGCCGGCTGCGCCGCCAGGCCGCTGCCTTCGATGATCGCGATGGCCTCAACCTACTGCTCTCAGGCGGGGTGGAGGCCGCCGTGCTGCCCAGTCAGAGGGTGCTGCCGCTGCTGCGCAGCGACACCCGCCTGACCGCCCTGCTGCCCGCCAGCGGGTCTGCCCTTTGGTGGAACCTGCTGCTGCGCCCGGCCCAGACCCGGGAGGTTCCGCCGCTGCGCTGGTTACTGCAGGCCCGGGAAGCGCCCCTGCTCAGCCGTCTGCTGGCGGCAGGCTGGGTGCCGCCGCTGCGTCGGGACCTTCTGGCCGCTGCGCTCTCCAGCTGGCCGCCGGCGGTGGCTGCCCTGCTCTATCCGGCGCCGGCCCTGCTGGCGCGCTGCACCTCCCTGCCGCCGCTGGCGGAGGAGCGGCGCCGCGAGTTGCAATCGCTCTGGGACCGCAGTGGCTCCTAGCCCCAGAGCCGGCGTCGGGGGGCTGCAGCCAGGCGCCGGTGGGTGTCGGCCAGAAGGGCGGGAATCTCCAGCCCATGGGGGCAGCGGGGCAGGCAGGCGCCGCAGCTGCGACAGGCACTGGCATTGAGCGCTTCCCACCAGTGGCCGGCCCGACCTATCAGGTTGTAGCGCTCGCTGGCGAAGGCCTCCATGCCATGGCCCAGGGCCAGATTGCGCAGCCGCAGCAGCTCGGGGATCGGGACACCGCTCGGGCAGGGCAGGCAGGCCCGGCATTGGCCGCAGCGCTCGGCACCGAGGCGGCTTTGGCCGCTGGCCTCCAGATGGCGGAGGGCACGGAGCTCCTGGTTGTCGAGGGGGCCGGCGGCGGATTTCAGTTGCCCGGCCAGCTCAAGATCCTGCCTTCGCTCAGCCCCGAGGGTCAGGCTGCTGATCCCCTGGGCCAGCAGGAATCGGTAGGCGAGCCGCAGGGGCTCCAGGGGCGCGCAGTCGGCCATCAGCAGGGGGGGAGGGTCGTAGAGGCGCCCGCCCTTGTCGGCCGGCGAAATGGCCAGAACCCCAAGGCCCCTGGCCAGGGCCCGCTGGGCCAGGGGCAGCCGCTCCTGATCGAAGAGATGCAGGTGCAGGCTGCAGAAGCTGAACCGCCCGCTGGCCAGGGCCCGTCCAATCAGGGGGGTGGAGCCATGGCTGCTGAACCCCAGCTGACCCACCAGCCCCTGCTCCAGGGCCCACTCCAGCAGCCGCGCCCCCGCCCCCTCAAGGGCCCACGCCAGATGCTCGGGCCTGTTTAGCCCATGCACTGCGAGGTTGTCGAGGCGGTGGACCCCCAGCCGGTGCAGGCTGCCGAGCAGCTGGGCCTGGCCGCTCTCGAGAGAGGCACCGGGGAGAATCTTGCTGGTGAGCACAAGATCGGCGCGGACCCCGGGGCGGCTGGTGGCGATCCTGGCCAGGGCCTGGCCCAGGTTGGCCTCGGCCGGCCCGTAGGACGGGGCTGTTTCGACGTGGTTGATGCCGGCGTCAAGGGCGGCTTCCAGCACCTCCAGCATCTGCTCGGGGCTGCCGGCGGCTCGCATCGTGCCCAGGGTGAACAGGGAAACCCCAGGACCGGAGCCGAACGGGCGTCGCTCTGGTGGCACGCCGGCCTCAGGAGTTGCTGGAGGAGGGGGCTGGAGGTTCATCCATCGGTCCGTCGGCGGGACCGTTGCCCGCAGCACCCGGGCCCGACTCGTCGTCGTCACCCTCGTCGTCGGGACTGTCGGGGTTGCCACTGTCGGGGTTCTCCAGGCGCTGGGCCCGGCTGAGGTTGCGGATCAGCTCAGCGGGGCTCACCTGGTCGAGAAAGCGCCGGAAATCGGCCTTTTCCTCGGCATCGGCCTCGGAATCCACTGGGATCGAGGCATCGGCCACCACCTCCTCCAGCATCCAGATCCCGCTGCCGGTGCGCAGGGCCAGGGCGATCGCGTCGCTGGGCCGGCAGTCGAGTTCGCTGGCCTCGCCGTCGGAGTCGCTGAGCTTGAGCACGGCACGGAAGGTGGCGTCCTCGATCGAGTGGATGATCACCCGCTCCAGGCTGACCCCTCCCACGGCCATCAGGGCGGCCATCAGGTCGTGGCTGAGGGGACGGGGCGGAGTCGTTCCCCCCAGGCCCGCGAGAATGTTCTGGGCCTGGGCCTGGTCGATCCAGATCGGCACCTGCCGGCGGCCGGAGGGATCCCGCAGCAGCACGATCGGGCTGCGGCTGGCCGCATCCAGGGCGATTCCGGCGACGCGCATCTCCACCATGGTCCTGCAGCGCTGGCCCTTTATCCGATTATGACCAGCAGCGCCGCAACCTCCCATGTTTACCGGTCTGGTTCAGGCGGTGGGCCGCCTGCGGCGCCACGCCGATGGCGTGACCATCGAGGGCCTGAGCGGCCTGGGTCCCCTGGCCCTTGGTGACAGCGTGGCGGTGGACGGGGTCTGCCTCACGGTCAGTGCCCTGATGGTGGATGCCTTCCGTGCCGATGTCAGCGAGGAGACGCTGCGGCGCAGCACGCTGGCCGGCAAGGCCGAGGCCGGTGCGGCCGTGAATCTGGAGCCGGCGCTGCGGCTTTCGGACCGCCTGGGGGGGCACCTGGTCAGCGGCCATGTCGATGGGGTGGGCGAAGTGCTGGCGGTGACGCAGGGCGCAGGCTCCTGGCGGCTGGAGCTTGCCTGGGAGGATCCCGCCTATGGCCGCTATGTCTGCGATAAAGCCAGCGTGGCCGTCGACGGCATCAGCCTCACAGTGGCAGGCAGCAGCCCGGCCGGGGAGCGCTTCTGGATTGCTGTGATCCCCCACACCTGGGTCAGCACCACGCTGCTGGAGCGGCAGGTGGGCGACCGGGTCAACCTGGAGGCGGATCTGCTGGCGAAGTACACCGAACGCCTGCTGCAGCAGGAGTCGCACCCTCGGGCTTCGGCGCCGCCCATGGACCAGTCCTGGCTGGCGGAGCATGGTTGGGGCTGAACAGGGGCAGCCAGGCCCGGCAGGGGCTTCTGGCGCTGGTCGGGCTGGTCGGGCTGGAGACTCGCCGTAGCCTGATGGACGTCGAAGCTGACTGGGCCACCATGACCTCGCCGCTCCCGCCCCTGCGCCCTCTCGATCAGCGTCAGGTGGCCGCCCTGCGCACCTTCACCATCGCCGAAGGGGTGCTGATGCTGGTGCTGGGGGTGCTGGCGCTGGTGTTTCCGGTGGTGGCCTCCTTCTGGATCACGGCGATGGTGGCCCTGGCCTTCCTGGTGGGGGGTCTGGTGGGTTGGATCGACAACCTGGTGAGGGCCCGTCAGCTCAGCCGCCGCCACACCTTCTGGCGGCTGGTGGTTTCGACCCTGTTTCTGGTGACCGGCGGCTGGATGATCTCCCAGTTCCGCGGCGGACCGCTGCAGGTGGCCGATCAGGTGGCGGCCCTGTCCCTGGCCGTGGGCGTGGTCTTTCTGGTGGAAGGTCTGGTGGCGGTGCTGGTGGCGATCAGCCATCGGGGCGCGCCGGGCTGGGCCTGGGGCCTGCTCAACGGCCTGGTCACTCTGGTGCTGGGCGCCTTGATCCTGTCGATGAAACTGGCGGGTCAGCTCTCGGTGCTGGGGATCCTGGTGGGGGTGAGCTTCCTGTTCAGCGGTGTTGACCTGCTGGCCTTCGGCGCCGGATTCCATCCTGACGAGGACTGAATCACCGCCTGGTTGCTGCCCCGATCTTCAGGGATTGGTCGGTGAGGTGGGGCTGGTTTCGGGATCGCCACCGTCACCATCAACGGAGAGCAGCCAGATCGAGCCGGTTTCCTGGTGGATCTGGATGTGGAACTCCTGCCCGGGCTCCAGCCCCATGCGACGGGTGTAGGCATGGCCGATCAGCAGGTTGCCGTTGCCATGCACGCGGGTGCGGAATTCTGCCTGGCGCCCCTTGCTCGCCCCGGAGCTGGCCGCACTTCCTCCCAGCCGGTAGCCCTTGGCTTCCACCAGAGCCCGGTAGAAACTCTTCTTGAGGACCCGTCCCCCCGGGCTCACATAGCCGCAGCCCCGGGCGATTTCATCTTCCGAGCAGTTGCTCAGGGAGCGGGCCTTGTCGAGCAACTCCTTGCCCTGGAGCATGGTTCTGCCGAGTGACGGCATGACATTCGACATGGTTTTGACAGTCCTAGCTCCGATTGTGGCCAGGGGGATGCAGATTCGGCAAGGGTCCCTTCAAAGCAGGTAGAGAATGCCGTAAAGAACTAACCAGATTCCATCGACGAAGTGCCAGTAGAGCTCGGCGGCTTCCACGCCGAAGTGATGATCGGCCGTGAATCGTCCAGGGGTGCGGGCTTGCCACCAGACGATCAGGATCATCAGAGCCCCCAGCGATACGTGCAGACCGTGGAATCCCGTCAGGGCGTAGAAGGTGCTGGCGTAGAGATTGTCGGTGAGGCCGAAGGGCAGGGAAAAGTATTCGACCATCTGGCCTCCGAGGAAAGCGAGGCCCAGCCCCGCTGTGATCAGCAACCAGAGGCGGCAGGCTCCGAGCTGATCGTGGCGCAGTTCCTTGGCGGCGCGGTGAAAGGTGAAGCTGCTTAACACCAGCAGCACAGTGTTGATCGTGGGGAGGATGAGCTCAAGGTCGTAGACCGCACCGGCTGGCAGGGGATTCACTGCCCGGAAGGTCAGGTAGGCGGCAAAGAAGCCGGCGAAGGTCATGCCGTCGGCCACCAGGAATGTGGCCAGGCCGAACATGCGGTGGTCGGGGTGGCCGTTCTCGGCCCCAACCTGGGCCATGGACGCCGTTCCCTCGGGCAGTGGCGGGGCGAGGGTGTTGGAGGGTGATTGATCCGAGCTGGGGGAGAAGGCTGTCATGGGGGCTCCTGGCGATGAAGGAGGAAATCAGGGACGGCTGGATAGAAGACTGGGCCTGCAGTCATCGCGACGGCCAGGCGATGACCTGATCATTGGCCGCTGGACCAGATCTCGCGGCCGGTAGCGGCTCCGAGATCGATCTGGCCAGGTGGAGTCCCATAGCCGTAGGGGTGCTGCACCAAAGGGGCCTCACCTTTCCAGTTTTCCACCGGTGGCGGCGAGCTGGTGAGCCACTCAGGTGTGAGGGCTTTCCAGGGGTTATCGCCGGCTACACGGCCGGAGAAGGCACTCCAGAACACGTTGATCAGAAACGGCAGGGTGCTCACCGCCATCAGCAAAGCGCCGACACTGCTGATCTGATTCATCAGTGTGAACTGGGGATCATATTCAGCCACGCGGCGGGGCATGCCGTTGAGGCCGAGCCAGTGCTGGGGAGCAAAGCAAAGGTTGAAGCCGATGAAGGTGATCAGAAAGTGGAACCGGCCGAGGTCTTCATTCAGCATCCGGCCGGTGAATTTCGGGAACCAGTGGTAAATCGATCCGAAGATCACGAACACTGTGCCGCCGTACACCACATAGTGGAAATGCCCCACGACGAAGTACGTGTCGTGAACATGAATGTCAAAGGGCACCTGGGCCAGGGCCACGCCGGTGATCCCTCCGAAGACAAAGTGAACGATGAAGGCGCACGAGAACAGCATCGCGCTGTTGAGAGCGATCTTGCCGCCCCAGAGGGTCGCTAGCCAGTTGAAGAACTTGATGCCGGTGGGCACGGCGATGAAGGCGGTGGCAATCGTGAAGAACAGGCGCATCCAGGGCGGTGTGGCGCTGGTGAACATGTGGTGGGCCCAGACGATCAGCCCCAGGAACACGATGCCCAGAATCGAGTACACCATGGTGGTGTACCCGAACAGGGGTTTTCGTGCGTGCACCGGCAGGATCTCACTCACCAGGCCGAAGGCCGGCAGCACCATGATGTACACGGCAGGGTGGGAGTAAAACCAGAAGAGGTGCTGATAGACCACCGCGTTGCCGCCCAGGGCAGGATTGAAGAAACCTGTGTGGGCAATGATGTCGAAGCTGAGCAGCACCAGAGTGCCTGCCAGAACCGGGGTGGATAGCACTACAAGGATGCTGGTGCCGAGCATGGCCCAGCAGTACATCGGCAGCTGCATCATCTTCAGACCCGGCCGACGCATTTTCAGGACCGTGGCGATGAAGTTGATGCCACCGAAGATGGAGCTGCCCCCCAGCAGCAGCACGCTCAGAATCCAGACCACCTGACCCGCCGCGGGCGTGGTCAGGCTGAGGGGGGGGTAGGCCGTCCAGCCTGACTGGGCCGCACCGGCGATGAAGTAACTGGCTATCAGCAGGAAACCTGCCGGGGGAATCAGCCAGAAGGCCACGGCATTGAGCCGCGGGAAAGCCATGTCGCGGGCACCGACATAAAAGGGAATCAGGTAGTTTCCGAAAGCACCGTTCACCACCGGCACGATCCAGAGAAAGATCATCACCGTGCCGTGGAGGGTCAGCACCTCGTTGTAGGTTTCTCGGCTCAGGTAATCCGAGATCGGGCTCACCAGCTCAACCCGGATCATCCCGGCCAGTGCTCCGCCGACCAGATAGAAGAAGAAGCCTGCCACCATGTATTGAAGGCCGATCACCTTGTGATCAAGGCTGAAGCTGAGATAACGCAGCCAACCCTCGGGCTGAAGCCCAGGCGGGGACGAACTGGTCTGCGGCGGAAGTGCGATGGTCATGGAGGCGAGCGGCGAAGCGGTGGGGGGAAACTGAGCTGCTGGATGGCCGGACGCTGGGGCCGTCAGGCTCCCTCAGCGCGGCTGCCCGATCAGCCGGTGGAGCTGGTGCCGGGAGCGATGGCCACGGTGGCGGTGTTGTTCTTCTCGAACCAGGTGGCGAACTCGTCGGGTTCATGCACCACCACTGTGGAGCGCATGCCGCCGTGGTAAGGGCCACAGAGCTCAGCGCAGATGATCGGATAGCTGCCGGCTTTGATCGGGGTGAAGGTCAGCAGGGTCGGCTGTCCGGGGATGATGTCCTGCTTGAGACGAAACTCGGGCACCCAGAAGGCATGGATGACATCGCGGGCTTCCATGCGTAACTCCACCGGCTGGCCCTTCTGAACATGCAGCTCGCCGCTGGTGATGTCGCCCTGGGGGTAATGGAAGAGGAAGGCGAACTGGAGGGCGGTCACTTCGACGGGGAGAGCTGGCCCAGCCGAGACCTGGCCGGATCCGATTCCCCCCCAGATCCGTTTTGACGGCTCAGGTGGGGTGCCGAGAATGGAGGCCTGGATTACTGCACTGGCTCTGCCATCGCTCGCCTGCGGCGCCATCGCTGCCCCATGCATGGCGTGGGGATCGCTGAGGGGAACCATGCCGCCCATGCGGTCGTAAATGTCGTAGCTGTAAATACCTACGAAAAGCACCACGATCGCTGGAATGGCGGTCCAGAAAATCTCCAGCTGCAGATTTCCCTCAACGGCCGCACCATCACCCGTCTCACCGTCGCGGCGCCGGAAACGGATCAGGCTGAACAACAGCAGCCCGAAAATTCCGATGAACAGGATGCTGCCAATGCTGAAAAGGACCTTGAACAGCTGGTCGTAAATCGGCGCATTCAAGCTGGCTGCTACCGGCAGCAGATCAACGTTCTGGCCAATCCAGAGGCCAGTGAGCACAAGGGCCATTCCCAGAACGAGGCTGAGAATGGCTGAGGGGATCGGCACGACTGGGACAAAGCTCGCTCCACCATATGGGGATCGTCGGCGCGGCGCTCGTGGCTGTCCGCAACCCTTCCGTGTGGGTTGAAAACCTGTGAGGAACTCAGCACATGATGGCGAGTCGTTGCGGATGGGCCCTGCCCGAACACGTGCGTGCTTCCCCACAACCGGACGGCAACACCAACCGTGATCGCTAGCTTTCGCCAATGCAATCCGCCCGCCCCACCACTCTCCTGACTTCCCATCTGGTGGTTGCGCTGATCGCCTTGGTGGGCATCGGTGGAGCCACCCGGGTCATGGAAGCCGGCCTGGCATGTCCTGACTGGCCACTTTGCTACGGCACCTTCCTGCCGGGCCGCCAGATGAACCTTCAGGTCTTCCTGGAGTGGTTTCACCGGCTGGATGCCTTTCTTGTCGGGCTGGCTCTGGTGGCCCTCCAGGTGGTTGTGCTCAGGCGGCCCGCCGGCAGCCGTCCGGGCTGGCTGATCACTGCCAGCGCATCCGCTCTTGGCCTTGTGGCCGTTCAGGGGTTGCTCGGCGCGCTCACGGTCACCCAGCTGCTCCGTTTCGATGTGGTGACGGCCCACCTCTCCACCGCGCTCGTGCTGGTGGCCCTGGTGAGTGCCATCCACCAGGGATTGGCTGATCCTGACCTACTGGCACTTTCCCCCATCTCCCAGCCAGCCGCTGCCCGGGCCCGGGTTGCTGAGCCGATCGTTGCTTCTCCTCTGGCCTGGCTGGGGAGAAACGGTTGGTGGCTGGCCTCCGCCATCACCGCTCTGGCGGTTTTCATCCAGGCGGTCAGCGGTGCGCTGATGGCTACCCAGTGGGCCTCGGGCAGCTGTCTGAGGTCAGGGGTGGCCTGCGGCTGGCTCGCCCTGCATCGTCAACTGGCCACCCCCGTGGCCGCCTCTGTTCTGGTGCTGGCCGCTGCCCATCTTCTGGTGAGCCGGAAATGGAAACGACAAGGCCCCTATGCCCTCGCCGCGCTGCTCCTGGTTGCCCTGCAGATCGCCCTTGGGGTGCTCACGCTTCGCCTCTCCCTAGCGGTGCCGTTGGTCACGGTGGCCCACCAGCTCACCGCCGCCCTGCTGGTGGGGGTGCTCAGCGCTCTGGCGATGCTTCACAGGCCGATCCCCTGTTCCGAGGCAATCACCTCCGTCCAGCCCCAGAACCCCCGTCTCGAGTCCTGCCATGGTTAGCGCCACCAGCCTCAGCCCCCAGCTCAGCAGCCGCGACCAGGTGGTTCCTTCCCGCTCCAAGGTGCGCTTGCCACCCTGGCTCGAAATCGCCAAACCCAGGCTGATTCCCCTGCTGCTGGCCACCACCCTTGGAGGGATGGCTCTCTCCGAGGGCTGGCCGATGACGGCACCGCGGCTGGCCTGCACCCTCGGCGGTGGCGCCCTGGCTTCTGCGGCCGCCGGGGTTCTCAATTGCCTCTGGGAGCAGGAGCTCGATGGCCGCATGGTGCGCACCAGCGGCCGTGCTCTTCCCTCCGGCCGGCTTTCGGCCGGCACCGCCTTCGCCGTGGCGGTCTCGCTCACGTGCGCGGCTGCCCTGCTGCTGGTGAGCGGCGTGAATTGTCTGGCTGCGGGGCTTTCCCTGCTGGGCCTGTGCAGCTACGTGCTGCTCTACACCGCCCTGCTCAAGCCCCGCACCACCCAGAACATCGTCATCGGTGGGGTGGCCGGAGCAATCCCCCCCCTTGTGGGCGCTGCCGCGGCCACCGGCCATGTGGGCCTGGGTGGCTGGTGGCTGTTCGGCCTGGTGATGCTCTGGACCCCGGCCCATTTCTGGGCGCTGGCCCTGCTGCTCAAGGAGGACTACCGCTCGGTCGGGATTCCCATGCTGCCGGTGGTCAAAGGGACCGAGGTGACCGCAGCGGCGATCGGCCATTACGCCCGAGCCACCGTGCTGGTGAGCCTGCTGGGGGTGCTCGCGCTCCCCACTGGCGGCTGGCTCTACGGCCTGCTGGTGATTCCCTTCAATGCCCGCTTGCTGCAGATGGCCCACACCCTGGGCCTCAATCCCGATGAAGTCGCCCCGGCCCGGGGACTGTTCCGCTGGTCGATCCTTTATCTCTTCGGCATCTGCCTGCTGCTGCTGCTGGCCCGGTTGCCCGGAGCTGAATCCTTCAGCCTCCAGACCGGCGAATTGCTGGCTGCGCTCAACCTCCCCTCCCCCGCTTTCTAGATTGCAAGCTCCCATTGGCCGGGCCGGTGTGTCAGCAGTACAGCCAGAAGCCATGATCCATCTGGATCAGATCAGCAAGGCGTACGGGCCGGTCGTGGCCCTTGATGGCCTCAGCCTTCATGTTCCCGCCGGCAGCCTCTATGGCTTGCTTGGACCCAACGGGGCCGGCAAGACCACTGCCCTGCGCATCCTCTGCACTCTGCTGGCCCCGGACGCCGGTGGGGTTCGTGTGGCTGGTCTCGATGCCCTTCAGCAGCCTCGCCAGGTGCGCGAGCGCCTGGGCTACGTGGCCCAGGAGGTGGCCATCGACAAGATCCTCACCGGACGGGAGATGCTGCGTCTCCAAGGCGCCCTGTACCACCTGGCCGCGCCCCACCTGCGCCAGCGCATCGACGATCTGATCCAGCTTCTGGGTATGGGGGGGTGGATCGACCGTCGCTGCGGCACTTACTCCGGTGGCATGCGTCGCCGCCTTGATCTCGCCAGTGGCCTGCTGCATCAGCCCTCAGTGCTGGTGCTGGATGAGCCCACCGTGGGACTCGATATCGAGAGCCGTGGTGTGATCTGGCAGGTGTTGCGGCAGCTGCGCGACGCAGGCACCACGGTGCTGCTCAGCAGCCATTACCTGGAGGAGATCGATGCCCTAGCCGATCGTCTGGCGATCCTTGACGGGGGCCGGGTGATTGCCGAGGGCAGCCCCAGCGAGCTCAAGCGCGCTCTTGGAGGTGATCGCGTCACCCTGCGGGTGCGCGAATTCAGTGATGAGTCGGAGTCGGCCCGGGTACAGCAGGTGCTGCAGGGCTGCCCGGGCGTGCGCCAGGTGGTGGTCAACCGTGCCCAGGGACATTCCCTCAACCTGGTGGTGGATGGGGAAGCCGTGATCGAGCAACTGCGCCGCCAACTGAGTGAGGCCCAGCTGTCCGTGTTCTCCCTGTCCCAGAGCCGTCCCAGCCTCGATGACGTCTACCTCCAGGCCACCGGCCGTACGTTGATGGATGCCGAACTGGAGGTGGTCGGCAACCGTGATCCCAAGGCCGAGCGCAAGCAGGCCATGCGCTGAATTCCTGTCCACGATGTCCTGCCCGATCTCCCGACCGCCCGCTTCTCCCGTCCCCCGGCCATGACCAGCGCTTCGCCCCTGACGCTCAACGCCGCCCTGCCCGATCAGGGCCCGGCCCAGCGGTCCGCTTTCGCTGACCTCAGCCAGGAGACCCTGGCCCTCACCCGCCGGTTGTTCCTGCAGCTGGCCCGACGCCCCTCCACCTTGGTGGCGGGGGTGCTGCAGCCCCTGATCTGGCTGGTGCTGTTCGGGGCGCTCTTCGCCAAGGCGCCGGAAGGTCTGCTGCCGGATGGTATGAGCTATGGCCGCTTCCTGGGAGCTGGGGTGATCGTGTTCACCGCCTTCAGTGCGGCCCTCAACGCCGGCCTGCCGGTGATGTTCGACCGGGAATTCGGCTTCCTCAACCGGCTTCTGGTGGCCCCGTTGCGGTCCCGCAGTTCGATCGTGCTGGCCTCGGTGCTCTACATCACCAGCCTCAGCCTGGTTCAGAGCCTGGCGATCATGGTCACAGCCTCCCTGCTGGGTTACGGCTGGCCAGGCGGCGCCGGCCTGCTGCTGGTGCTGGTGACCCTGCTGCTTCTGGTGTTTGCCGTGACGGCCCTCAGCCTGGGGCTGGCCTTCACCCTGCCGGGGCATATCGAATTGATCGCGGTGATCTTCGTGGCCAACTTGCCCCTGCTGTTCGCCAGTACCGCGCTGGCTCCGATTTCCTTCATGCCCACCTGGCTGGGCTGGCTTGCGGCCCTGAATCCGCTTACCTTCGCCATTGAACCCATTCGCGCTGCCTACGCCGGCAGCTTTTCTCTCCAGGCGGTCGTCCTGGAAGCCCCCTATGGGGATCTCACAGGTCTCACCTGTCTGGGCATACTCGCCGCTCTTGCCCTCGGCCTCTTTCTCCTGATCCGCCCTGTGTTGGATCGCAAACTCAGTTGAGTCACCCCGTGTCCACCACCGATTCCCTCCTTGCCGCAGACGCCATGTCCCAGGTCAGCACAAGGCTCTCTCCTCAGGACCTGCGCGAGGCTCTGGAGCAACGAGACGGTGCCTTGCTCGCGGCCCACTCCCTGCGCTGGGCTCACCGCCATGGGGTCGAGGCGCTGGAGAGTCTGATCCAGGACCAGGCTCTTGATGAGACTGCACGACTCTGGTGGCGCGAACAACTGGTGCGCCCAACTCCGGCTGCAGTTGTCACAGAGGCTCTCCCTGGGTCCCAGCCTGCAGAGGCAGTCACGACCTCCTCGGCGACGGAGCCGTTGCTCACCCTCCCTGTCGATGAGGACTCCGTCCCCCTGCCCGCGGAGTGGCTGGTGCCTACCAGGCCTGACCAGCAGCCTGAGCCTGAGCCGGAGCCTGCTGCAGCCGCCATTGACGATGGCGAGGATGTTCAGCCTGAAGTGATGCACCTGGACGTAGCGGTCGTTGAGCCTGCTGCCTTTGAGCCCGTCACTGCTGAACCCGCTGGTCTTGAGACTGCGGCCGCTTCGGCTCCAGAGCCGCTGCCCCCCCTGGCCGAGGCCTTCGGTCCGATTCCCGGACTTGAACCCCTGCCCAGCTTCAACGTCCAGGCCATCTTCGCGATGCAGTCGGAGTTGGCGGAAAGGCCCCTGGTCCCGCCGGTGATGGCCGCAGTCCTGCCCGAAGATCTGCAATTGGAGGCCTTCCCGCCAGTGCAGGCTCAGTTCCAGAATGAAGTTCAGGCCGAACTCCAGACCGAACCTCTGGTTCCACTTGAGGAGGAGTTTTCTGCAGAAGCCGTCCCCATTCCGGCTGCTCCCACTCCGGCGGAGCCGGCTCGCGAGAAGCCTGCTGAGACTAGTCGCAATCCCTTCTCCCGCCTGCGTAGCTTGCTCAAGGACTGCGTCGAAGAAGTGGCAAGCACCTTCGGCAACGACGATGAAGCGGCCTTTAAACCCGTGGAACCCGCGCCTGCATCGGCTGAGGCTCCGCTGATGGGCGAGTACCAGGCCGCTCCTGATGTCTCTGCTCCTCCGCATCCATTCTTCGACGCTTTTCCGTCCCAGCCGCCAGCACCTCGGGGCCCGATCGCGCCACCACCCTTCGCTCTGCAGCAGCCTCCTCAGCCCACTCGACAGGACCAGGGGCGGTGGCGTGGGGAACGCAACAGCTCCTCCGGCCGTGGTGCTCGGTCGAAGCGGCCGGCGCCCGGATCGACCGCACCCGCTCCCAGCCATCCCGCCCTCGACTCGCTGCGTTCGTGGCTGCCGGACGCTCTGGAGCAGGACGACCAACGTCAGGCCTCCTGAGGACGGTGGCCGTTGATTCGAGGCTGCTGCGTGGAGCGCTGCAGGGTCGCCTGATCGTCTCAGTCCAGGCCCCCCAGGGGTCGCCGATGCGTGATCCCTCGGTGATCGCCGCGATGGCGCAGGCCAGCCTGGCCAATGGAGCGCTCGGGGTTCGCCTCGAGAGCCCGGAGCACATCGGTGCCGTGAGACAGCGCTGCCCCGGGGCCCTGATCGTGGGTCTATGGAAGCGGGTCTACCCCGACAGCTCCGTGTACATCACGCCAGGATGGGAAGAGGTGCGTGCGGTGTGGGCCGCGGGGGCCGACATCGTGGCCATCGATGCCACTGCCAGACTCCGCCCGGCGGGGGAGGAACTGGCCAGCCTGATCGAGCGGGCCCAACGCGATCTGAAGGTCCCGCTGATGGCCGATGTCGACAGCCTCGAGAACGGCCTGCGAGCGGCGGCCCTCGGCTGCCAGTGGGTGGGCACCACCCTGCTGGGCTACACCGAGGCCACAGCCGAACTTCGCCCCCCGGCCTGGGAATTGCTGGCGCCTTTGCGCCAGCAGTTGCCCCCTGAAACTGCCCTGATCTGCGAAGGGGGAATCGCTTCGGCAGACCAGGCTGTCAGAGCGATCGAGGCTGGTGCGGACGCCGTGGTCGTGGGCACCGCAATCACTGGGGTGGATCTGCAGGTGGCCGCCTACGTGGGACGGATGGACGCAGGCCGCTGATGGAGCGGCCTGCGGGCAGGCTCACATCATTCCGGGCATGCCCATGCCACCCATTCCTCCCATGCCACCCATACCGCCCATTCCTCCCATGCCGTCCATCCCACCACCGGCACCGGCCGGGGCAGGCGGTTCCGGTTTGTCCGTAATCACCACTTCGGTGGTGATCAGCATCGCGGCGATCGAAACGGCGTCCTGCAGGGCCAGGCGCACCACCTTGGCGGCATCGAGGATGCCGACGGCAACCATGTCGTCGTAGGCGCCGGTCATGGCGTTGTAGCCCTTGCCCAGGCGCTGGGCTTCGGCCACCACCACCGAGCCGTTGGCGCCGGCATTCTCGGCAATCTGACGGGCTGGGGCCGACAGGGCATGCTGCACGATCTCAGCGCCGGTGCGCTCATCCCCGCTCAGGTCGGCGATCAGCGAGTCGAGTTGGCTGCCCAGTTGCAGCAACGTCGATCCGCCGCCCGCCACGATTCCCTCCTCCACCGCAGCGCGGGTGGCATTGAGGGCGTCTTCGATGCGCAGCTTGCGGTTGCGCAGCTCGGTTTCGGTGGGGGCGCCCACCTTGATCACGGCCACACCGCCGGCCAGCTTGGCCAGGCGTTCGTTCAGCTTCTCGCGGTCGTACTCGGAGTCGGTGGCCTCCAGTTCACGGCGGATCGAGGCCACGCGATCAGCCACGGCGGCGCTGTGGTCCTCAGTGCCCACGATCGTGGTGGTGTCCTTGCTGATCGTGATCCTGCGCATGCGGCCGAGATCCCCCAGGGCCACCTTCTCGAGGGTCATGGCCCGGTCTTCGCTGATCAGGGTGGCGCCCGTGAGGATGGCGATGTCCTGGAGCATGGCCTTGCGGCGGTCGCCGAATCCTGGCGCGCGCACGGCCGCCACCTGCAGCACCCCACGGTTCTTGTTCACCACCAGGGTGGCGAGGGCCTCCCCCTCCACGTCCTCGGCCAGGATCACCAGGGGAGAACCGGCCCGGGAGACGGCCTCCAGCACCGGTACCAGATCATTGATGCTGCCGATCTTGCGATCTGTCACCAGCAGCAGGGCGTTGTCGTACTCACAAACCTGCCGGTCGCCATCGGTGACGAAGTAAGGGGAGGAGTAGCCCCGATCAAAGGCCATGCCCTCGGTGACTTCCAGCTCCGTGGAGAGGGAGCGGGATTCCTCCACGGTGATCACCCCGTCGGTGCTCACGGTGTCCATGGCCTCGGCCACCATCCGGCCCACTTCTTCGTCGCCGCCGGAGCTGACTGTGGCCACCTGACGGATGGCGTCGCCGGCCACGGGCTGGGAGAGGGCGGCGATACCCTCCACCACCCGGGCGGCCGCACGCTCCATCCCGCGGCGAAGTCCCACCGGGTTGGCGCCGGCGGCCACATTGCGCAGTCCCTCGTGCACCATTGCCTGGGCCAGCACCGTGGCGGTGGTGGTGCCATCGCCCGCCTGATCCTTGGTCTTGGAGGCCACCTGCTGCATCAGCCGGGCTCCCACGTTCTCGAAAGGATCCTCCAGGGAGATTTCCTTGGCGATCGTCACCCCGTCATTGACGATGTCGGGTGCCCCGAAGGACTTCTCCAGCACCACGTTGCGGCCCTTCGGTCCGATCGTGACCCGCACGGCATCCGCCAAGGCGTTCACCCCCCGCTCGAGCGAGCCCCTGGAGGCGTCGGAAAAACTGATCAGCTTGGCCATCGGTCGTCGAAGAGGTGGAGAAGGGCTGACGCCGGGGTGGGGCGACCTCCCAGGCGGAATTGGGTACGGCCTCCGTACCCAATTCGATTCAGCGTCCCACAGCGGCTGTGGCCCAGTCAGGGGCCGGCGGGTGGGGAAAGCCGAATTGCGCGCCCACCCGGGAGCTGCGGCCGGCTCCATCTGTCGATAGGGTCCTTCCATGGAGGAGAACCTGCGCGCCAGCCTTTCGGCGTCGGTGGCCGATGCGCTCACCGACCCCGCGATCGACACGGTCTCGGGAGCCAGTCTGATGGTGTTCCTGGTCATCGCCGGCC
This sequence comes from Synechococcus sp. UW140, assembly GCA_943371515.1. Classification (GTDB taxonomy): domain Bacteria; phylum Cyanobacteriota; class Cyanobacteriia; order PCC-6307; family Cyanobiaceae; genus Regnicoccus_A. The sequence continues at coordinate 91,758 of CALRVC020000002.1, forward strand.
TTGGGCTGGCGATGGCTCTGGTTTACGTGCCTTTGCGGCTCTTTCTCACCATCACGGCCCGCAGCCGCCGGCTGCGGCTGCTGCAGCGAATCCGCCGCTTGCGGGAGGAGTTGGGGCAGCCGATCCAGTCGTGATCGGGCCTCAGCGCATCACCAGGCCGCCATCCACCTGCAGCACCTGGCCTGTCATGTAGGCCGCGGCGGGATCGGCGGCCAGAAAGCGAACCACACCGGCCACGTCCTCGGGCTGACCGAGTCGGCCCAGGGGAATGGCCGCCTGGATCCGCTCCACGTCCAGGTCCTTGGTCATGTCGGAGGCGATGAAGCCAGGGGCCACGGCGTTGACAGTGACCCCACGGCTGGCCAGCTCGGCGGCAGTGCTGCGGGTGAAGCCGATCACTCCGGCTTTGGCGGCGCTGTAGTTGGCCTGGCCGGGGTTGCCCATCAGCCCCACCACCGATGTGATGTTGATGATCCGGCCGCTGCGGGCCTTGAGCATGGTGCGGCAGACGGCTCGGGTGCAGAAGAAGACGCCGCTGAGATTGAGGTCAATCACGCTCTGCCAGTCGGCGGTCTTCATGCGCATCAGCAGCCCGTCACGGGTGATGCCGGCGTTGTTCACCAGCACGTCGAGTCGGCCGCTGCGCTCCAGCACCTGCTTGACCATGGCGTCCACCTCCGCCTCCTGGGAAACATCGGCGCGGTGACTCCAGGCCCTGCCGCCGGCGGCGGTGATGGCCGCCACCACCGCATCGGCGGCGTCGGCGGAGGCGGCAAAGTTCACCACCACCTCCGCTCCGCTGGCGGCCAGCTCAAGGGCGATGGCCCGCCCGATGCCGCGGCTGGCTCCGGTGACGAGAGCCACCTGGCCCGTGAGTGGGGCAACAGCGGATCCGGTCATCGGCAAGGCAGCAAGGAGGGAGTGATCGTATGCGCCTCATGGCCGCACTCAGTTGGTCATCGCTTCGACCCCCTCCACGGCGGGGCCCAGCAGCTGGGCGAGACGTTGGAGTTCCTCCTTGCTGCCCATCACCACCAGCAACTGGCCCGGCAACAGCCTCACATCGCCATTGGGATTGGCAATCAGCTTCGGGGAAAGGGGAGTGCTGGTGATGCCGCGGTACACCGATGGGTTGTTCGCCTTCGGAGCGGGCATGCGCACGGCCAGCACCAGGGCACCCGTGCGCTCGCGCAGTTCCAGCTCGGCCAGGGTGCGGCCGTTGAGATCCCCCAGCAGCTGGCCGTTGCTGCTGATCTGAAACTCCTCCACCTCGCACTCCGATCCCGCAAGCAGGTCCATGAACTGCACCGCCAGGGGCCGCAGGGCCGTCGCTGCCATGCTGCGCCCGCCGGCCACGTAGGGACTCACCACCTGATCGGCCCCGGCCAGCCGCAGTTTGCGCGCCGCCTCATCGCTGTCGGAACGGGCGATCAGGCGGCAGCGGGGGGCGATGCCCCGGGCACTGAGCACCACATAGAGATTGGCGGCGTTGCTGGGCAGGGCGGCCACCAGGCTGCGGCAGTGGTGAATGCCGGCTTCCAGCAGGGTTTCATCGAGGGTGGCATCGGCCTGAAGCACGGGAAGGCCGCTCTCCTCGGCGGCATCCTTGCGGGCCTGATCCATCTCCACCACCAGCAGCGGCACGCCCTCGGCGGTGATCTGGTCGGCGATCTCCCGGCCGATGCGGCCATAGCCGCAGAGAATCACATGGTCATTCATCGTGAGAAGCCAGCGGCGGAAGCGGAGTTCGCGCATCCGGCGGAAGTAGCCGGAATCGGTGAGCCCAAGCAGGCCCTGGACGGTCATCTGCACCACCACCAACCCACCGGCGATCGAGAGGGTGGTCACCACACGTCCGGCCCCCGAGAGGGGCTGGGTGGTGCCGTCGCTCCAGCCCAGGGTGGTCAGGATCACCAGCACCATCCAGTAGCAGTCGCCCCAGTCCCAGCCCTCGGTGTAGCGGTACCCCGCTGCCGAGAAATTCACCAGGGCCACCAGGGCGATCAGGGGGGTTCGCCAGGGTTGTCGGATCCGGGAGGAGGGAGGCCTGGGGCGTCGGCGCCTGGTGAGTGGAGGCATCCGAGGGGCCGGGGTTGAAGAGTGGACGCTTAGCCCAGACCAAGGGCCTGAAGGACGTCAGCAACATCGAGCTCGTTCAGGGACGACGCCAGACCGAGTCCTTGTACACCCGCTCTGACCGGCAGGCTGTCGGCACTGCGACCCAGTGCCACAAGGGGGGTGCCGCTGAGCAAGGCCAGTTCGGTGGTGATCGGGTCGCGGCTGAGCACGACGTCGGCGGCGGCCACCTGGGCTGCCCGCTCGAGGGGGCTGCCATCACGGCGGGCCTGCTGCACGCGCAGCTGGGGGAGCCGGGTCCGGATCGCCTCCGGCAGCTCCTGCCAACGCTGGGCCGGCCAGTCGGGTTCCGCCGCCGTGGGCTGGGGGTCAGGGGCCAGCAGCAGCAGCGGGCCATCGCCTGCCGGCGCGGCTGCCACCGCCTTCTCCAGGGCGGCTTTGGGCAGGCTGAGGCGGTAGCCGGCCGCATCGAGGGGCACACCGATCGGCCGCAGCCAGGCCTCGAGTGTCTGGTTGGGCCAACCCGGCTGGCGGCTGACGGTGGTGGTGGCTGAGAAGCCCCCGGTGGCGATCCGGGTGGGGATGTGGCCGAGGGACAGCATCAGATCGATAGGCCAGCCGCTACCCAGATTCAGGCAGACCTGGAAATCGGGCTCGCGCACCCCCCCCAACAGGTTGGCCCAGTCGGCCAGGCTCACCCCCTGATCGAAGCCGTAGCCAAGCACTTTCTCCACGGCCGGTACCAGCTTCCAGGCAGCAGCCACCCCAGCGCTGCAGGCAACCTGCACCTGGGCATGGAGATGGCTGGCGACGGCGGCCACCGCCGGAACGGCCTGCAGCTGGGTTGCCATGCCGCCCGGGATCAGTACAAGTACACGCATCGGAGCGGTGGCTGGAAGGCGGCGGGCGGCCTGATTGTATGAATCTGGTCTGGTTTGTCCGCTGCGCGGGAGTCCCTTGTGCATTTGCTGATCGCCGCTGCTGGCAGTGGCCGCCGCATGGGTGCCGAGCGCAACAAGCTGCTGCTGCCCGTGGCAGGGCGCCCCGTCCTGGCCTGGACCCTGGAGGCGGCCCTGGCCACGCCCGAAATCTGCTGGATCGGGGTGGTGGGCCAGAGCCGGGATCAGGCGGAGGTGGAGGCCCTGGTGGCGGCTGCGGCGCCTGAGCGCCCCGTGCACTGGATCGAGGGCGGGGACACCCGCCAGGAGTCGGTGCGCCTCGGTCTGGCGGCTCTGCCTCCAGACGCTGAAGCGGTGTTGATCCACGATGGCGCCCGCTGCCTGGTTGAGCCGGAGCTGATCAGCCGGTGCGCCGCCGCTGCCGCCCGGGGGGAGGCCGTGATCGCCGCGGTGCCTGTGTCGGACACGATCAAACGGGTGGCGGCCGATGGCACCATTGAGGACACCCCCGATCGCCAGGTGCTCTGGGCGGCCCAGACCCCCCAGGGTTTCCCCCTGGCCCAGCTGCTCCTCGGCCATGCCACGGCAGCGGCCGAGGGCTGGAGCGTCACCGACGACGCCTCCTTGTTCGAGCGCCTGGGCTGGCCGGTGCGGGTGATCGAGGCCTCGGCCTCGAACATCAAGCTCACCACCCCCTTTGATCTCGCCATCGCCGGGGCGATGTTGGCTGCCCGGAGCGGCGGGGCCTAGAGCAGCAGGCTCAGCTCCCCGCACTCCCCATCCAGGCGGCAAGGCACCCCCAGGGGCAGGGCGCCGTTGCCGGGCTCATGGCCCACTGGGAGCCCTGCGAGCACGGGGATGCCGAGATCCGCGGTGCGTTCGCGCAGCACCTGCTCGAGGCTGAACCGTTCTCCGGCCGATACCCCCTCCCCGTCGGGCTCCTCACAGCCCTGAAAGCTGCCGAAGCCGATCCCGGCCAGCTGCTGCAGGGCGCCGCAGAGGCGCCAGTGGGTGAGCATGCGCTCGATGCGGTAGGGGGCCTCGCCCACGTCTTCCAGGATCAGCACCGCCCCCCTGAGGTCGGGTATGTGCTGCGTGCCCAGGAGATGGGTGGCGACAGTGAGGTTTGCCACCAGCAGTGGTCCTTCGGCCCGCCCGCCCCGCCATGGGGTTCCCTGCAACGCTCCCGGCGCTTCGCCGAAGAGCAGCCGGCGCAGGCGATCCTGGCTCCAGGGCGGCTCGGCCGCCAGGGTGGTGACCATGGGGCCATGGACCGCGCCGCGCCGCCCCCGGGCCTGCTGGGCCAGCAGCAGGGACGTCACATCAGAGAAACCCAGCAACCAGCCCTCAGGCAGGGGCAGCGTCTGCTCCAGCAGGCGTGCCGCTCCCCAGCCGCCCCGCACACAGGCCAGCAGGGCGGCCCGTTCGCCAGTTGTTGCAGAACCATCCGCCAGCAGGTCGGATCGGCGCTCATGGTCCCTGCCAGCCAGATACCCCCAACTCCGCTCCGGGGCGAAGGGGAGCTCCACGTTCAGTCCCCAGCTCTCGATCACGGCGATGCCCGCTTCCAGCCGCTGGCGTTCCACCAGGGCAGAGCTGGCCGCCACCAGCCTCACCCGGTCCCCCGGCCGCAGGGGGGGGTGGCAACCAGTCACTCATGCCCCGCGCCCCAGCACCAGGGCCAGCAGCAGCAGGGCGCCGAGTTGCACCTGGCGGCTGAAGTGCTCCCCGTAGCGGGAGCGCGGCGGCTGACCCCGCAGGCGCAGGGCTTCCCGTTGCATGCCCGCGGCCGCCAGGGTCCACAGGGGCCAGAAGATCCAGCTCACCCCGGCGCTGGTGGCTGCCATCGCCAGCAGCAGGGAGGCGGCTCCATAACTGACGGCCACCGCGGTGGGGGCGGCCCCCCCCAGGCTGAGGGCACTGCTGCGGACCCCCAGGGCGGCGTCATCCGCCCGGTCGGCCATGGCATAGACGGTGTCGAAGCCGAAGGTCCAGAGCAGGGTGGCCAGCCAGGCGAGCGGCAGGGGCCAGCCTCCCCCCAGAGCGGCCGTGGCTGCGGCCCAGGGGATCAGCACCGCGAACCCCCAGCAGAAGGCCAGCACCAGCTGGGGATAGGCCAACCAGCGCTTGGCCGAGGGATAGAGCAACACCGTTGGCAGGGTGGCCACTGCCAGGGTCAGGCACAGGCCGCGGCTGGGCACCGGCAGAGCCAGCACCACCGCCAGCGCGACCAGCAGACAGGCCAGCAGCAGCAACACCGCCTCGACCACGCCCACCCGGCCACTGGCCAGGGGGCGCGTGCGGGTGCGCTCCACCAGTGGATCGATGCGCCGGTCCCAGAGGTCATTGGCCGCGCAGCCGGCGCCGCTCACGGCCAGCCCGCCGGCCACGATCAGGCCCACCATGTTGGGAGCTGGCGGGGCTTGGGGGGTGAGCCAGAGGGCCCAGCCGGCCGGGATCAGCAGGATCAGACGTCCGCTGGGCTTGTGCCAGCGCAGCAGCTCGAACCAACCCCGCAGGGAGGCGCGGATGTTCATCGGCGCAGGTTACGGCGCTTCGGGGCTGGGGATGCCTGGGGCAGCGACATGGGGCGACTGGTTGCGGGCTTCGGTGGCAAAGTGGCGCGGTCAGTGCCGGCTGGTCGCCCGATGGTCCCTCCCGACCCCGCTGTCACGGTGGTCGCTCCCGTCAGTCAGGGCCCCGGCACTGGGCTACGGCATGTGGCGGCCATCGACATCGGCTCGAACTCCATCCACCTGTTGATCGCTGCGGTGGACCCGGAGTTGCGCAGCTTCCGTCTGGTGCTGGCGGAGAAGTCGTCCACCCGGCTGGGAGAGCGGGATCCCGAAACGGGGGACCTCACCCCCGAGGCGATCGAGCGCGCCTTCATCGCCCTGCGTCACTGCCGTCAGCTGGCCGAGAGCCACGGCGTCGAGCAGATTCTCACGGCCGCCACCAGCGCGGTGCGGGAGGCGCCCAACGGCCGACTGTTCGTGCAGGCGGTCCAGGAGCAACTGGGTCTGGAGGTGGATCTGGTCAGCGGCCAGGAGGAGGCTCGGCTCATCTATCTCGGGGTGCTTTCGGGCATGGCCTTCGGTGACACCCCCCACCTGATCCTCGACATCGGCGGTGGCTCCACCGAGCTGATCCTGGCTGACGGGGCTGATGCCCGTGAACTCACCAGCACCCGCATCGGCGCAGTGCGACTGCAGCGTGACTTCATCCGCGAGGACCCGATGCCGGCAGCCCGGCTCACCTTCCTGCGGGCGTTCATCCAGGGTTCCCTGGAGCCGGCTGTGGAGCGCGTGAAGCGTCAGCTGCGGCCGGGGGAGGTGCCGGTGATGGTGGGCACCAGCGGAACCGCCACAGCCCTGGCAGCCCTGGTGGCCTCCGAACAGGAGCGCACTCCCCTGCGCCTGCAGGGATTCCGCATGAGCCGGGAGCAGATCAATCAGCAGGTCAACCGGCTGACGACCCTGACGCCGGAGCAGCGGCGCTCCTTGCCCGCCATCAATGAGCGCCGAGCTGAGATCATCGTGCCGGGGGCGCTGGTGCTGCAGCAGGCGATGGCGATGCTGCAGGTCGGGGAGATGGTGATCAGCGAGCGGGCCTTGCGTGAAGGGCTGATCGTCGACTGGATGCTCCGCCACGACCTGATCGTGGATCGCTTCGCCTACCAGAGCAGCATCCGCCGTCGCACGGTGCTGCAGCTGGCCCAGCGCTACGGCGTCGTCCAGGCGCGCGCGGATCGGGTGGCCCAGCATGCCCTCAGCCTCTACGACCGCTGCCGCGGGGTGCTGCACCACGACGAAGGTGAGGGGCGACAACTGCTCTGGGCCGCGGCGATGCTGCATGCCTCGGGCCAGCACATCAACATCGGGGCTTATCACAAGCACAGCTGGTATCTGATCCGCCATGGCGACCTGCTCGGTTACTCCGAAACCGAGCAGCTGATGGTGGCGGCGATTGCCCGCTATCACCGCCGCAGCCTCCCCAAGAAGCGCCACGAGGCCTGGCTTCTGCTGCCGGGTCGTGAGCAGAGGCGCACCGTCAATGCGATGGCGATGCTTCTGAGGCTGGCCGCTTCCCTCGATCGCCGTCCCACACCGGCGGTGGCGGGCCTGCGGATCGCCTGCAGCACCAGTGAGCTGAGCATCGGGCTCGAGCCGGCCTCACCCCTGGATCTGAGTCTGGAGCGTTGGAGCCTGCAGGGGTGCGCCGAGCCCCTAGCGGAGGCCACAGGGGTGCGATTGCTGGTGGAATCCGACAGCCGGTAGCGACGACGACCGCAAGACCTGCCCTGCTTTCGCCATGACAGAGGCAGGACATTCCTGCCGCCAGTTCCATGGATTCTCCGACTGCCTTCGTGGCCGTGGCCCTTGCCGCCGTGTCCTGGGATGGGTTGCTCACCCGCGCCGGTTCCCGTGCCCTGCGCCACTCCCTGGACTACCGCGTGCCCTTCAATCAGATGGGGGATGCGGCGATGATTCAGCTGTTCGACCAGTTGCTCGCTGATCTGCGCCACGATGGTGCACCGATCCTGATGGCCCGCGCGGCTCTGCAACTGGATCCCCACGAGCGCCGCACGGCCTTTGCGGTGGCGGCTGAAATCATGCGCTCCGACGGGCCGTTGGTGCCCGAGGAACTACAGATCCTCTCCGATCTCGCTGCTCAGCTGGAGATACCTGACAGCGAATCAGCCCGGATTCTTGAGGTGATGGATATCCTGCATGCCGAACTTGTCTGCAGTCCGGTGGCGGCCTGATCCTGAGAGACGGGCCTGGGACCCGGTCTGAACTGAAGAATGGGCGATACTGGATTCGAACCAGTGACCCCTTCCGTGTGAAGGAAGTGCGCTACCGCTGTGCTAATCGCCCTGACTCGTGGATCCTAAAACACCGCGGCTCAGCCCCCTGAGCCTCCAGCTTGAGCCGTCGCTGCAGTCTTGGTCGAGCCTGGAGTGATGGCTGGCCGGAACAGGTGATCATGGTTGGCGGAATACAGCCGGGAACGAGCCTGCTCAGGGGCGGCCAGTGCCGGGCTCACCACATAGAGGGTGGTGCGGATCAGCTGTCGCTCACGGCTCACAGCCGCCATCTGCTCCAGCGGCACCACCTGCAGCCACTGGTCCGGCCAGCTCACCCGGTAGCCGATAGCCACCGGGGTGTCGGCGGGGTAGTGCTGCAGTAACTCCTGCTGCACCGACTCCACATGGCGGGCGCTCAGGTACAGGCAGAGGGAGGCCCGCAGGGAAGCCAGGTGTGCCAGGGATTCCCGCTCCGGCACCCCCGTGCGCCCACCGGCACGGCTGAGCACGATGGTCTGGACCAGTCCCGGGATGGTGAGCTCTGCCTTGAGAGCCGCGGCGGTGGCCTGGTAGGCGCTCAGGCCAGGCACCACTTCCACCTCCAGGCCCGCGTCGGCCAGGCGGCAGATCTGCTCCGCCAGGGCTCCGTAGAGGCAGGGATCGCCATCATGCAGGCGCACCACCCGCAATCCGGCCTGCGCCCGCTCCACCACCAGATCGATCACCTCTTCCAGGGTGAGTGTGCTGGTCCGGATCCGTTCGCAGTGCTCAGGGGCCAGGGCGGCGATCTGGGGCGATACCAGGGAATCAGTCCACACCAGCACATCAGCGGCTTCAACGGCACGGGTGGCCCGCACGGTCATCAGATCGACGGCGCCGGGGCCTGCACCCACGATCAGCACCTGGCTGGCGGCACCTGGTGCTGGGGTCGACGGTTCGATCAAGACGGGTTCCGCGGCAGGAGGTGAGCACCGCCCGGATCGGGCAGGGGGCGGTCCTGGCCGTAGATCCGCCAGAGGCCGAAGCTGCCGAGAGCGATCAGCAGCAGGCTCATGAGCTGGGCCATGCGCAGCCCTCCCTCACAGAAGGGCGGCGTGGAGAACAGACAGAGGGGATCGGTGCGCAGCCCCTCAATCCAGACTCTGCCGAGGCTGTAGCTCACCAGATAGATGCAGCTCAGCGCGCCGGGGGGCAAGGGGATGCGGCCTTTGAGCCCTGCGCGGAACAGCACCAGCAGCAAGGCCACCACAGCGAGGTTCCAGAGGGATTCATAGAGGAACGTGGGGTGGAAATACTGCTGATCGATGAACGGTGCAGGCCTGTTGAGGGCGGGGATGTAGAGCTTCCAGGGCAGGTCGGTTGGAAGCCCGAAGGCTTCTGAATTGAAGAAGTTGCCCCAGCGCCCGATCGCCTGGCCAAGGGCAACGGAGGGCACCAGCACATCAAGCAGGTTCCAGAACGCCAGCTTGCGCCAGCGGCAATAGGCGATCACCGCGAGGGTGCCGGCGATCAGAGCCCCGTGGATTGCGATGCCGCCACGCCAGATGGCCAGCGCCTCCAGCCAGTTGAGCTGATACTGCCGCCACTCCAGCAACACGTAATAGAGCCGGGCTCCCAGCACAGCGGCCAGCACCAGCAGTGGCAGCAGGTCAGCGATCAGGGCGGGGTCGATGCCCCGCGCCTTGCCCAGCCGGGTGGCCAGCAACAGTCCGACCAGCACCGCCAAGGCGATCAGCAGACCGTACCAGCGCAAGGAAAAGGGGCCCAGCTGAACAATCAGGGGGCCCGGTGAGGTGAACACAGCCAGGGCCGTGGCCGGGGAGAGAAACTCCAACGAATGCACTCAGGCGAAAAGCATGGTGGTCAAGGCTCCTCAGATGCCCTCGGCGGCCTGGACTTTCTCCACCTGCTTCTTCTTCAGTACCAGCATGATCTGGGCCAGAGCCACCGCCGCGAAGAAGGCGAGCATCCCGTAGAGACGGACAGGATTCTGAAGGACGATTTCAGCATCGAGCTGACCGAAGCCACCCACGTTGGGGTCATCGGAGAGTGGGGCACCTGCGCTGACGCTGTCACCCACCGCCACGGTGAGGGTTGGGCCGGCGGGAATGGTGTCGCTCACACTCTGACCATCGGCGGTGCTGATCTCCACCACGGAAGCGCCGTTCTCACCAGGGGTGATGGCGGCCACTGTGCCATCCACGGAGGCGTTGAAGACCCCGTTGTTGCTCTTCTCACCAGTGGGGTACACCTGGCCACGGCCCCGGTTGCCCCCAACGTGGATCGAATACTTGCCGAAGTGAATGGAGCTGTCGCTGCCGGGATCAGGCGAGAGGATCGGGAAGACGATCTCCTGGTGCTGGTCCCCGGGAAGGGGACCAACCAACAGGATGTTGGGGTCGTTGTCGCTGTACTGGGTGAAATACACCCCAGCGGTTTCTTCTTTCAGTTCGTCGCTCAGCCGCTCCGGCGGAGCCAGCTTGAAACCATCGGGGAGCATCACAACGGCCCCCACGTTCAGGCCGGAACGCTTGCCGTCGGCTCCCACCTGCTGCACGGCGGTGTCATAGGGGATCTTGACCACCGCCTTGAAGACGGTGTCGGGCATCACGGCCTGGGGCACCTCCACCTGGGTGGCCTTCTTGGCCAGGTGGCAGTTCGCGCAGACAATCTTGCCGGTGGCTTCACGAGGGCTGGCGTAATTCTGCTGGGCCCAGAACGGATAGGCCCAGCTGGCCTGGGGAGCGACCAGGAGGGCAGCAGCGACGAGCAGGGAGCTCAGCAGCAGGGAGAGGGAACGACGCATGGTGGGTGGGCGAACGGGCGACGAAGGAAAGGGAGAACGGGGTGGATCAGGCCCACCAGGGCTTGTCGCCGGTCCGGAAGTCGGTGTCGCTCCACTGGCTCAGGAACACGGTGTCGTTCTCGACCGTGACGTTGGCCAGAGCCAGGGAGAGGGGTGCCGGACCGCGCACCACCTTGCCGGTGGCGTCGTACTGGCTGCCGTGACAGGGGCACATGAACTTGTTGGCGCCGCTGTTCCAGGGCACGACGCAGCCCAGGTGGGTGCAGATGGCGTTGATGCCGTAGCTGCCGATCGCCTCGGGACCCTCTACCAGCAGGTAGGTGGGATCACCCTTGAGCCCCTGCACCAGGCTGCGATCGCCTTCCTTATGGGTGGAGAGCCAGCCGGTGGCCGTGACGGTGTTGCCCAGCTCGTCTTTGGCTGTGGTGCCGCCGCCACTGCCAGCGGCCCTGGGGGGGATGAAGTAGTTGACCACCGGGTAGAGAGCGCCAAGGGCGACCCCTGTGACCGTGCCGAAGGTGAGCAGATTCATGAACTGCCGACGACCCATTCCGGGCACATCGCTCACAGGGATCTGGGTCATACGAGGCGTTCCTTGGTGCCGAAGCAACGTGCCGATCATTATGACCGTTGCACCTCCGGCCCCAGGGGGCCAGATCGGGGGTCTGATCAGCTGCCGCAACATGCTGTTGTGACTTCCAACGCTGCGCTCCTCCTTCCTCCTCGCCGTTGTCCGATCCCGCCGCTCCCTTCGCCCCAGCGCCTCTTCGTTATGAGGAGGTGATCACGTTGCTGCGCTCCCGCTGGCAGGCCTCCTACGACCTGCAGCTGGTCCAGCGCCGCGGGAGGTTGTACCTGCAGGTGATGTGGGCTTATCTCGAGCAGCAGTCCTTCCCGCTGGATGCCGCTGGCTACGAAGCCAGGCTGCGGGAGCTGGTGGAGGTGCTCAACAATCTCCAGGTGGCGGAGCAGGTGAGGGGGTGGCTGAGCACCACGAGAGATCGACCGCGACTTGGCAAGGCGATGAGCCTGGCTCTGGAGCCAGCAGCGGATGGGCGCAGCAGTGAATTCCTGCTCTGACTTCAGAGCGGTTCAGACTGGCTCGGGCCTCACCTGCTCGACCAGCGCCACCAGTGCCACGCCGATCAGGAACAGAGCCGTGATCGCTCCAGTTAGAAGCAACATCGTCACCGGGTCGGTGGAGGGGGTGAGCACGGCGCCGGCCAGGGCCGAGCCCAGTACCACCCAGCGCCAGGCCCCAAGCATGGTGCGGGATCCCACCAGCCCGAAAGCCCCGAGCAGCAGCTGCAGCACCGGCAGCTCGAAGGCCAGTCCGGTGGCCACCATCAGCAGCAGCACGAAGTCGAGGTAGCGCTCGATCGACCAGATCGGCTCCACCACATCGGCCCCGTAGTTCACCAGGAAGCGCAGAGCTGCCGGCACCAGCGCCCACCAGGCGAAGGCCAGGCCGGCCATGAACAGCACGGCCGATGCCGCCACTGCCGGGGCCACCAGTCGCCGCTCGCGCCGGGTGAGCCCGGGCAGGACGAAGGAGAGCAGCTCATAGAGGATGTAGGGAAGCACCAGGGTGAGCCCGGCGTAGCCGGCCACCTTCAGGGAGACGAACAGAAATTCCCCAGGGGCCAGCTGCAGAAAGCGCATGCCTACTGCCGGCACTTGCAGCAAACGCACCAGGGGGCGTACCAGCACCAGGCAGACGGCCGCGGAAACCACCAGGGCCAGCAGGCTGCGGAGCACACGCCGCCGCAGCTCCTCCAGGTGTTCCACCAGGGTCATCTCCACTTCTGCGGGGAACTCATCCGGGCGGTTGACGCGGATGGGTGCCGGCGCGGGCAGGGCGGTTCCGGTGACTCCGCCGCTGGCTGTGGATGGGGTTGGTTCGCTCATGGCCCTGGCTCCGCTGGGACCTTAGGCACAGATTCCGCAGACGCCAGCCAGTGGGCGGCCCGCTGGGGCGAGGCCCAGACCACCTCCCCCCCCTTGTGGGTCACGGTGCCGGCGGCAGCCCCGGCAAGGCGTTGCAGCTGATCGCAGGGCACCTTCAGCACTGGCACGCGCCCATTGTGACGAGCTCGGCTGAAGTGGGCGGCCAGATCAGCGGCCAGCTGGAGGTCGGCCTCGGCTGCCACACAAGCCGAGGCCTTGAGCATCACGTGACTGCCCGGGCATTCCTGGGCGTGGAACCAGAGATCGCCACGGCGGGCCTGGCGGAGGCTGATCCACTCGTTCTGGCGGTGGTTGCGGCCCACCTGTACCCGCAGGCCGCCGGGGGTGAGCAGTTCCAGGGGGGACGGGGTGCTGGCCGGGCCTGGGCGGGGCGGACCGCGGCGGCCGGAGCGGCGCCCTTCAGCGCCTCCCCTGGCCAGCAGCTCCTCGCTCTCCTGCTCGAGGGCCTCCAGCTGGCTGAGGGCGTCCTCCAGATCTCCGTCCTGGTTGCCGCGGCAGGGGCTGATCACAGGGTTGTGCAGGGCGAGGAAGGCCAGGCTGGCGTCGATTCGCTCCAGCTGGCGCTGATGCAGCTCCAGCCGGGGGGTGATCGAGACCACCGAGCGCCGCAGCCGCCGGGCCCGTCGGTAGAGGGCCTGGGCTTCAGCCACTTGATCGCGGCTGGGGGCCCCCAGGCAGAGCAGCGCGTCGGCTTGCCGGCGCAGATCATCCCCGCTCTCCACCTCATCGAGCAGGGCTTGCTGCTGCTGCCGCTGGCGTTCCTCCCGCTCACGGGCCGCCAGCAGTTTCAGCTCCAGGCTCGCCCGGCGTCGCTGTAGTTCCCCCTGGCCGAGCCTCTTGCGGTAGTAGGCCGCCAGGGGTGCGTTCACGGGGCCACGGCTGGTGATGCCCCAGCAGCGGTAGTGGCTGGAGCCGCCAGAGCCAGTCGTGGAGTCGCCGTCTTCCCAGCCGAAGCGCTCCTGCTCCAGGTCCAGCAGCCAGCGCTGCCAGCGCGCCCAGAGGTGATCCCAGTGTTCCTGCCTGAGTGCGCTCACCGGTTGGGCCAGCAACTCCGCCGCCGGCACTGGCGCCCCATCGGCCAGTTGCAGCGCCAGGGCTGGACTGATCCCCTGGTAAGTCTGTTGCAGGGCCTGACGCAAGGACACCGGTACCAGCTGCAGCCGCCGCAGCCAGCGTTCTTGGGGCTCGTTGAGGCTGGGGGGATCCGACTGCAGAGCTGGTGGGCGTACGTAGCTGGAGCCACTGGCGATCGGCCGCAGCCGTGACTGCTGCTCCCGCACCTGGCGGGCCAGGCTCACCACCCGTCCCTGGGCATCGAGCAGAAACACGTTGCTGTGGCGGCCCATCAGCTCCACCACCAGACGGCGGCCACTGGGCTCACCGGGCCGGGGCGCGAAATGCAGATCCACCACCCGCTCGAAGCCCTCCTGCTCGATCGCCACCAGGGCCAGTCCCGCCAGGCCGTGCTGCAGCACGCGGGCCAGGGTGCTGCCGTCCCCCTGCTTGGGCGGCGGATCGATCGCCAGCAGTCGGGGGGCCGCCGCCAGCCAGCTGATCTCCAGCCAGCGCATCCCGCTCAGACCGCGCAGCCCCAGCTGCAGGGTGTGGGGATTGGGCTGCTGAGCCTTCTCGAAGCGGGCCGGCACCAGCAGTGGACGCAGCTCCGCCAGCACCGCCCGCAGGGTGGTGAGATCCATGGCCTGGATGGCCGGGTTTGGCTGGGTCTGGGGCGCCATGGGCTGCCGCTCCACGCCGGAGCGTGCGGTGGGATCCCTCTACTCTGCTGGCCAGCCGATGACCACCATGGGATCGCCTTCAACGCCAGGACGACTCACCGTGATCAGCGGCCCCAGTGGTGTGGGCAAGGGCACGCTCGTGGCGGCTCTTCTGCAGCGCCATCCCGACCTCTGGCTGTCGGTGTCGGCCACCACCCGTGCGCCCAGGCCCGGTGAGATCGATGGAGCCACCTATCACTTTCTCGATCGCGAGCGCTTCGAGTCCCAGGTGCAGACGGGTGGCTTTCTGGAGTGGGCCGAGTTTGCCGGCAACCTCTATGGCACGCCGCGGCCCCCCGTGGAGCAGCATCTGGCCGAGGGACAGCCGGTTTTGCTGGAGATCGAGCTTGAGGGGGCCCGTCAGGTGCGGCGCAGCTTCCCGGCCGGGTTTCAGGTGTTCATCAAGCCCCCCAGTTTCGAGGAGCTGGAGCGGCGCATCCGTGGACGGGGCACCGAGCGGGAGGAGGCCATCCAGCGGCGGCTGTGCCGCGCCCACCAGGAGCTGGAGGCCGAAGCGGAATTCGATGCGGTGCTGGTGAACGGTGACCTGGATCAGGCAATTTTCACTCTGGAGGCATTGCTCAATCTCAGATGATGCTGACCCAGTACCCATCCATCCAGATGGTCAGTTTGAGAGATGAGAGTGTTCGCCAACAAAAAAAACGGCCCCCAAGGGCCGTTGATTAAATGGTCTGAGTTGAGACGCTCGGCCTGCGCATGTCGGGCTGGTTGAGCTCTGGAATTCAGAGGGGATGGAAGAGCAAGTCAGGGAAGAAGCGGTTGAACTCGATCATGATCCCGGCGGTGATTGAGAACCAGATGGCGGCGAACACCGGGGCGGTGGTCAGAAATTTCTTCATGGGAGCAAACCCTGGCGGGGCTGGGAGAAGTTGGTGAAGGGCTGGGGTGTGGAGGGAACGGGCCGGAGGCCATGGCCAGGACGGCCTGGCGCGAACCCTCCAATCCTCAGCGAGGGGAGACCGTGATCTTGGTGTCCGACTCCAGCAGCTTGCCGCTGGTGAACTCGCCGAAGGCGGCCAGGGGCCAGGTGGCGGCGGCCAGGGTGCTCTTCAGGGCGAGGGGCAGATCGATCTGGATCTCACGCATGGTGGCGTCTTTGCTGCCACGGATGGCCTGCAGATAGGAACGGCCTGCCCAGCCGATGCAGCCTGCGATGTAGAGGAAAGCGATGCCGGGGATCATGAAATCGCCCGCATGGCTCCAGCGTCCGTCCACGATCAGGTGGGGGAGACCATCGGGGCCGCAGACGGCCTGGCTGTACATCTCGAAGCGGGCCTGGGCCTGCGGGGTTGCCGCGGCGCTGGCCCTTTGCTGGAAGCGTGGGCTCTCAGCACAGGGGGTGAGCCCAGCCACATCGGCATTGGCCACGGAGGCGAAGCCGAAAAGCAGCAAGGCGGAAATCAGAACGGCGAAAAGACGGCGCATCGTGTCCGGTTCCGGGGAAAGCCCTGCCGGAAGGCAGGATGTCACACGCGGACAGTAGGGGACTTCCCTGGAGCCCATGCCCACCGTTCTGGCCGTCGAAACAAGTTGTGACGAGTCCGCCGCCGCCGTCGTGTGCGATCGCCAGGTGCTCGCCAGCGCTGTGGCCTCCCAGGTGGAGGAGCATGCCCGCTGGGGAGGAGTGGTGCCGGAAATCGCCTCCCGTCGCCATGTGGAGGCCCTGCCCCAGCTGGTGGAGCGGGTGATGGCGGAGTCGGGGCTGAACTACGCCGATCTCGACGGAATCGCCGCCACGGTGGCGCCGGGGCTGGTGGGGGCCCTGCTGGTGGGATCGATCACCGGTCGCACCCTTGCCCGCCTGCACGATCTGCCCTTTCTGGGGGTGCATCACCTGGAGGGGCACCTCTGCTCGGTGCAGCTGGGGGAGCCCCTGCCACCAGGCCCTTACCTGGTGCTGCTGGTCAGCGGCGGCCACACGGAGCTGGTGCGGGTCGAGGGAGTCGGCTCTTACCAGCGGCTCGGACGCAGCCATGACGACGCGGCCGGGGAGGCCTTCGACAAGGTGGCGCGGCTGCTGGGACTGGGCTATCCAGGCGGCCCCGCCATCCAGGCTGCTGCTGCTGCCGGCGATTCCCAACGCTTCCCCTTGCCCAAGGGCCGGGTGTCCAGGCCTGAGGGCGGGTTCCATCCCTACGACTTCAGCTTCAGTGGTCTCAAGACCGCGGTGCTGCGGCTGGTGCAGCGCCTCGAGCAGGAGCCGCAGGAGCTTCCTGTGGCCGACATCACCGCCAGCTTCGAGCGGGTGGTGGCAGAGGTGCTGGTGGAGCGCAGCTGCCGCTGCGCTCTGGATCAGGGGCTGGACACGGTGGTGCTGGTGGGCGGAGTGGCGGCCAACCGCCGCCTGCGCCAGACCATGGAGGAGCGCTGCGCCGCCCTCGGCCTGCAGTGGCGAGTGGCTCCCCTGGCCTACTGCACTGACAACGCCGCCATGATCGGCGTGGCAGCCGCGGCCCGCCTGGCCAGCGGGGCCCGTAGCGGCTGCGATCTGGGGGTGATGGCACGCCTCCCGCTCGAGCAGGCCGGCAGCCTTTACGAAACGCGGTCCGGTTGTAAGTCCCTTTAGAGTATGGAAAACTCTGTCTTGGGATGAGAACAGATGGCCCCTGCTGAGATCAGCGAGAACCTGCTCGAGCCCGTCGATGTCGACCCACGGGAACTCAATGCCTGGCGCCGTGGTTTCACTCCCCAGGCTGAGATCTGGAACGGGCGCCTGGCCATGCTTGGCCTTTCACTGGGCTTGGCGAGTCTGCTGCTGATCCGCCTGGTCACCCGCTCCTGAGCGGCGTCGGCACCCTCAGCTGATCCGGCCGCGCAGGGTCTGGGCCAGCTCGTTCGGTTTGAGGCTGTGGGAGAGCGCTTCGCGGGGATGAACCTGACCCGCTTCCACAAGTGCTGCCAGCGACTGGTTGATGGTCTGCATTCCGTCAAAGGCACTGCGGGCCATGATCTGCTCCACTTCGTCGAGATCCCCGCGCTGGATGTAGTCGCGGCAGGCTTCCGTGTTCACCAGCAGATCGTGATAGGCCCTGCGCTTCCCGACCACAGTTCGGATGAGCCCCTGGGAGATCACTGCCAGCAGGGATTCCGCCAGCTCGCGGCGCATCTGCTCCTTGCTTGCAGGATCGAACAGGCCCATGACCCGGTCCACCGTGCGAACGGCTGAATTGGTGTGGAGGGTTCCGAAGACCAGGTGGCCGGTCTGGGCGGCTTCAAGGGCGGTGGTGAGGGTGTCACGGTCCCGGATTTCACCGATCAGGATCACGTCGGGATCCTCTCGCAGGGCCGCTCTCAGGGCGGTGTCGAAGTGCTTGGTGTGATGCCCCACCTCCCGCTGTCGAATCAGGCAGGTGCGGCTGGTATGCACGAATTCCACCGGATCTTCGATCGTGATGACGTGTTTGGCGGCGGATTGGTTGATCCAGTTGATCATTGCGGCCAGGGTGGTGCTCTTGCCGCAGCCCGTGGGGCCGGTCATCAGCACCAGCCCCTTCGGATAGTTCGCCAGCTGCTTCATCACCGGTGGCATCGCCAGTTGATCCAGGCTTGGCACCTCTAATGGGATGAGCCGCAGCACCATCGCGGGGCCGCGCACGCTCTCCAGCAGGTTGATGCGGACGCGTGCGAAGGGGAAGGCGTAGGACCCGTCGAAGTCCAGGTTGCGGCGGAAGCGATCCAGGTCGGCGGGCTCGATGATCTCCTCCAGCCAGCGCCGGAATTGCTCCCGGTCGGTGGCGGGCCAGCCCGTGTTCACCATCACCCCTTGGTCGCGATAGCGAGGCGTTTCGCCCACGCTGATGTGCACGTCGGAGAAGTCCCTGGCTTCGGCGATCGCCACGATCGCTTCAAGGCTGGGAGGCAGATCGCCGAAGGCCGGGCGCATCGATTCCGGCGTTGGATGGACCAAATCCACAGGGGCGGGCCCCGGCGGAGGGGGGGGAGGCAGCCTGATTGCGGCGGAATCGAACAGGGCCTGGGGAGCGTTGCTGCTCTCGAGCGGGTTCACGGGTTGGGTGCGGCCAGTGCAAGCAGCATTGCTCGAAACTGAGCCCCTGTCACGGAAGAGCCTCCGGGCCCCCTTCCCTAGGATCCGAGCCACCGCCTCGCCCCCTTGTCCGCCACCGCACCGCTCGTGAGCATCGTGCTGGGCACCCGGCCAGAAGCGATCAAGCTGGCACCAGTGATCCTGGCGTTCCAGCGTGATCCAGGCTTCCGCACCCGGGTGGTGCTCACGGGTCAGCACCGGGAGATGGTGGCCCAGGTGATGGATCTGTTCGGGCTCACCCCTGACCGCGACCTGGCCCTGATGGCACCGAAGCAAACCCTCACCCACGTCACCTGCGCGGCACTGCAGGGACTGCGCGAGGAGTTCCTGGAGCATCGCCCCGAGCTGGTGCTGGTGCAGGGCGACACCACCACCGCCTTCGCTTCGGCCCTGGCGGCCTTCTACGAGCAGATCCCCGTGGGCCATGTGGAGGCCGGGCTGCGTACCGACAACCTGCTCGACCCCTTTCCGGAGGAGGCGAACCGGCGCCTGATCTCCCAGGTGGCCCAGCTGCACTTCGCCCCCACCAGCGTCTCCGAGGCGAACCTGAAGGCGTCAGGCGTGGTGGGGCAGATCCTGGTCACGGGCAACACGGTGATCGATGCGCTGCTGCTGATGGCCGCCTCGGCACCCCTGCCCCAGGTCCCAGGTCTCGACTGGGAGCGGCAGCGGGTGCTTTTGGCCACTGTCCACCGTCGAGAGAACTGGGGGGAGCGTCTCACCAGCATCGGACAGGGATTCCGCCAGCTGCTGGACCGCCACCCCGACACGGCCCTGCTGTTGCCCTTGCACCGCAACCCCACAGTGCGGGAGCCCCTGCAGGAGCTCCTGGGTGATCATCCCCGCGCTCATCTGTGCGAACCCCTCGACTACGACCAGCTGGTGGGGGCGATCCGGGGCTGCACCCTGCTGCTCTCCGATTCCGGCGGTCTTCAGGAGGAGGCACCGGCCCTGGGCAAGCCGGTGCTGGTGCTGCGGAGAACCACGGAACGGCCAGAAGCGGTCACTGCCGGAACGGCACGCCTGATCGGCACCGACAGTGAGTCGATCGTGGACGAGGCCAGCCGGCTACTGGACGATCCCGAGGCCTATGCCGCCATGGCCCAGGCCCATAACCCCTTCGGCGATGGCCAGGCCAGTGGCCGGATCCTCGAGGCCAGCCGGAGCTTCCTGAGGGGAGCTACGAACTGATCGGTCTTCCGGACGCAGTCAGGAATCCCGTTTCTTGGCCCAGGGGGGCAGGTCGATGAACACCCGGGTGCCTTCCTTGAGTCCCGTGATGATCTGTGTGTTGCGACCACTGCTCGAGCCCAGGGTCACCGGCTGAAAGCGGGGCTGGTTGTCCTTGCCCACCAGCAGGACTCCCGGCCGCCCTTCCTCCGTCACCACCGCCACGGTGGGTACCAGGGTCTGTGGGGGAAGGCTGCCAGTCTGAAAGTCGATGTCTGCGGTCATGCCGATGCGCAGCAGGTTGTTGGGATCGCTGAGCGAGAGCTTCACTTCGAACGACGTGACGTTGTTGTTTTTCACCGCCCGCGGTGCCACCTGGATCACCCGTGCGGCGAATCTCTTGTCGGGGAAGGCATCCACTCGCACGCTGGCGCTCTGGCCGATGCTGATCCGGCCGATGTCGTTCTCGGGCACCTTGGCGACCACCTCCAGCCCCTGGGCCAGCTCCACCACCGAGGAGCTGGAGGCGCCGGCGTTGGCAGAGGCGGAGGTGGTGGGAGTCACGAAAGCGCCGGGGTCGGCGAAGCGCTGGGTGATCACCCCATCGAAGGGGGCCCGGATCGTGAGCTCAGCGCGTTCCACCGTGCGCTGGTTGAAGCGTTTGCGGGCCACGTCCAGGGAGGCCCGGGCCGTGAGGGCACGGGTGCGGAAGGACACGATGTCGTCCTCGCTGATGGCACCCTGCTCGAACAGCTTGAGCCGGCGTTCGTAGTCGGAGCGAGCGCGGTTCTCCTCCGCTTCCGCCAGGCGCACCTGGGCCTCGAGTTCCAGCTCCCGTTGGCGCAGGTCACCGCTGTCCATCCGGGCGATGGGCTGGCCCTCGCTGACCCGGTCGCCTTCATCCACGAACAGCGACTCGAGCACCCCGCCGCGCTTGGGGCTCACGTTGACGCTGCGGCCTGCCTCCAGCTCGCCGCTGGCGCTCACCACTCCCGGCAGGCTGCCGCGCTGGGCCACCACGGTGAAATCGGACAGGTTGCTGCGCTTGGCGGCCTGGCGCTGGCGCTGCCAGACGGTCACTCCGCCCACCACCACCAGCAAGGCCACGGCCCCGGCCGCCAGTCGCCGCCAGCGACGTCGCGGAGCTAGGCCGATCGCCCCCGTTCCAGCCGTTGTGGACACGCTGGCGGACAGCGGAGCCTGGGGTGGCTTCGGGGCTGGGGGTTGTTCGAGCATCCGCGTGGCGATGGCCGTGCTCCATTCACTGCGACCAGTCTTCCTGGTGTTGCTCCCAACTGTGGCCCTGCCCCCGGAGGAGCCCCCGTCTAGATTTCGCTCCATGCTCAAAGCCGGAATCGTGGGGCTGCCCAACGTGGGTAAATCCACCTTGTTCAACGCCCTGGTGGCCAACGCCCAGGCCCAGGCGGCCAATTTCCCCTTCTGCACGATCGAGCCGAATGTGGGCGTCGTGGCAGTGCCTGACGCGCGTCTGCAAAGGCTCTCGGATGTGTCCAGCTCTCGCGAGATCGTCCCCACCCGGGTGGAGTTCGTCGACATCGCCGGTCTGGTGAAGGGGGCCAGTCAGGGGGAGGGCCTGGGCAACAAGTTCCTCGCCAACATTCGCGAGGTGGACGCGATCGTCCACGTGGTCCGCTGCTTCGAGGACGACGATGTCATCCACGTGTCGGGTGAGGTGGATCCGGTGCGTGACGCCGAGGTGATCAATCTGGAGTTGGGCCTGGCGGATCTGGGCCAGATCGAGAAGCGGCGCGAGCGGCTGAGGAAGCAGGCGCGCACCAGCAAGGAGGCCCAGGCCGAGGATGCAGCCCTGGCGCGGATCCAGGCGGAGCTCGAGCAGGGAGGTGCCGCCCGCAACGTGGAGCTGGGGGAGGAGGAGGTGCCCATGGTGAAGCCCCTGGGGCTGCTCACCGCCAAGCCGATCATCTACGCCACCAACGTCTCGGAAGACGATCTGGCCGAGGGCAATGCCCATAGCCGCGCCGTGGAGGAGTTGGCTTTGAAGGAAGGCGCCGAGGCCGTGCGCATCTCGGCCCAGGTTGAGGCGGAGCTGATTGAGCTGGGCGAGACTGAGCGCGCTGATTACCTGGAGGGCCTGGGGGTCAGCGAGGGCGGGCTGCAGAGCCTGATCCACGCCACCTACCGCCTGCTGGGCCTGCGCACCTACTTCACCACCGGCGAGAAGGAAACCCGGGCCTGGACGATCACCGCCGGTATGACCGCCCCGCAGGCCGCCGGGGTGATCCACACCGACTTCGAGCGGGGCTTCATCCGTGCCCAGACCGTGGCCTATGCCCAGCTCGTGGAGGCCGGCTCCCTGCCGGAAGCCCGCAACCGCGGCTGGCTGCGCAGTGAGGGTAAGGAGTATGTGGTCCAGGAAGGAGACGTGATGGAGTTTCTGTTCAACGTCTGAAAGAGACAAGCCTCACCATCCAGCCGCTCACACCGGGAACTTCTGAACATGGCGTGATGTCAAGAGATTGGACCTGCCACTGAGCCAACGCTTCAGCAAGGAGGTTGTGCCAATTTTTTCTGCAGGTTCAGACTGGCCACTTCGTATCCAGCTGTTGCATAAAGCTGCTGAGCTGTCTTGTTGGAGTTGAACACGTGCAAGACAATGGCTGCAACCCCCCGGGCCAGAAGGGCCGCCTCGATGGCCTCCAATGTTGCCCGGGCATGCCCCTGGCGTCTGTGCTGTGGATAGATGAATAACTGATGAATGAAGGCGATCTGCTCAGATCCTCTGCTGCCGAGGCTGACCCAGATAAAGCCGATGGCCAATTCGTTGTCATTTTCAACGATCTCCAAAAAGATGTTGTTTGGCGTTGACAGGCCCTGGGGGAGAAGTCTTTTGACTTCGGATTGCGCAAGTTCAAGTGATTCTGCTTTGGGCCATCGATTCAAGCCTTCGATATCGTCCAGAGAGCTCGCGATTGCTTGTTTGATGAAGCCAGAGAAGGCTTCTGCGCGCATTCTCAGAAGGCGGATCATGGGGTGTTGGCATGGCTGTGTTGTTTGCCAGAATTCGCTGGTCCGATCAACGAAGCCCTGGCTTTCTGGCTCAGGTCAGGGCTCTGGATAGTTGAAGGCCACCCCCTGCGGCAGCCACTGGGAGTGGGTGCTTGCGTCGTAGACATACCAGGGGTCGGCGCGGGCGTAATCCTCCGGAGGGGTGTCCAGCAGGACCCAGGCAATGAAAGCCACGGCCAGTTCCGTGGGGATCAAGTTGGGCTGGTTCTTGCGGAAGAAGGCCGCCATCTCGAAGTCGGCCGGATCGGGACTGCGCAGATCCGCCTGCATGTCCGTATCCACTTCCCCGGGAATCAGCTCGGCCACCGCCATGGTGGCCGGGCACTCCAGCTGCAGGGAGCGGCTCACGGAATGCAGGGCGTGTTTGCTCATGCAGTACAGAGAGAGCCCTGGGAAGGTTTCGTGGGCTGAGCGGGTGGAGAGATTCAGCACCCGGGCTGCGGGCACCAGACGCCGCGCCAAGGCCGCACTCAGCCGCGCGGGGGCAATGGCCATGAGCGTCAGCGCTGCCGTCATGGCTTTGCTGGAGTGAGCCACCAGCGGACCGACCGGCGTGACCGCCCCGGCTCCATTCACCAGGGCGGCGAGGCTTCGGGCGCCCAGGGCAAGCTCGATACCCTCAATGGCGGCCTCGATTCCGGCGGGGGTGGAAAGATCAGCTTCCACCAGTTGCAGATCGTCGTGATGGGCCGGCAGGGTGCAGCTCCCGATCCTGCGCACCACACCAATCACGGGCCGCCCGCGCTGGCGGAGCTGATTCACAAGCTCGCGCCCCAGGCCGCGACTGGCACCGGTGACGACGACGACGCCCGCTGGCAGTTGGTCAATCTGTGACATGGTAAAAAAACGATGGCTGGAACTCTGATGAGGTCAGGCTCCGTTTAGTCCATCAGTCTGCAGCCGGATCGAGGCTGAATCAGACACGCTGGCTCGGACTCGGTCACTTGATCGCGATCACCATCGAGTCGGGTCCGACGAGATGCTCCATCTGCGTTGTCGAGAATCCTGCCTCCTTCATCCAGCCGGTGCAGTCGGCGTCGGTGTAGTCAAAGCCGCCTGGTGTTTCGATGAGCATGTTCAGACTCATCAGCAGTCCAAAAGCATTCTGGGATCGATCGTCGTCGATGATGGCCTCATAGACCACGAGAGCACCGCCATCAGACAATGCGTTAAATGCCTTCTGGATGAGCATGCGTTTCGTGGACAGGTCCCAGTCGTGCAGGATGTGACCCATCAGAACGACATCAGCTTTGGGTAACTCGCGTTGAAAAAATCACCAGGCTCAAACCTGAGTCGAGCCGACAGGCCATGAGATGAAACGTAGTCCTGAAAAATCGGCGCCACCTCCGGCAGGTCACAGCCGATGCCCCTCCAGATGGGGGTTGGAGACAGCAACCTGGACCGCCAGATCGCCCTGAGCGGTGCCGACATCCACAAATGTGCGCTGATCGTTCCATGGGAACATTCTGGCAATGGCCGTGTTGGCGCCACGGCTGATCCCGCTCATGCCACCAAGGAACTCCTTGAGGCGCGCAGGATCGGCGTAGAGGGTTTCGAACAGGGCTGGCCCACCAGGCCTGAGCGCTTTCTGCGGCAGCCCCGTGCGCAGCCACTCGGTGAGATGGATCCAGAAGGGATAGAGACGTGAGTTGGCCAACTCAAGAATGCCGCCCATGTAAGACGGCTTCCCGGGATCCAGGAACACGTCGGTTTCGGGGGTGTTGCTGTAATGGTCTGCTTTCCGCTTCAGGAAGCCAAGGGCCACGAGGGCATCCAGAAAATCCCTGGCCGAGCGCGGGTGCAGCCCCAGGGATTCGCGCAGGGTATCCAACGACTGAGGCCCCCGGGCCAGTTCCGTGAACACGCCGATCTCGATCGCGCTCATCAGTGCTTTCGAGGCCCAGAAGGCCATCCCGGTCTGCAGGATTTTTTCAGGGTTCACGGCTGGTGCATGGATGTCTGGTTGCCTGACTCGTTCACTCTGAATGCAGGGCTCAAGACCAGTCCAGATCCGGAAGCCCGCGGAAGGCCTGGCGTACGCCGGTGCTCCAGCCGGTGCTCAGGGCTGAGAAGTAGGGGTCGCCATCGAGGAAGCGGCGTCTGTGGCGAATGGCCAGGCTGTCGCGCTCGTACCAGATCAGGTCGATCGGCATGCCAACCGACAGATTGCTGCGCATGGTGGAATCGAAGGACACCAGCACACACTTGGTGGCATCGGCCAATGTCGTGGCCGGGGTGATCACACGGTCGATGATCGGCTTGCCGTATTTCGCTTCGCCGGTCTGCAGGAAGGGTGTGTCCTCGCCAGCTTCAATGAAGTTGCCTTCGGCGTAGATGCGGAACAGCCGCGGGGCTTCTCCCCTGATCTGGCCGCCCAGAATGAAGGAAGCGTTGAATTTCAGTGCACTGCCCTCCAGGAAGGGGGCATCGCGATGTTCGATCTCGCGCATCGCATCCGACACCAGCATGGCCACATCGAACAGGGTCTGGGCGGTCCAAAGGGTGGAGGTGCCGTCGTTGCGACTGGCCCGCTGTTGCAGCAGGCTCACCACCGCCTGGGTGCCGGCCAGGCTGCCCGAACTGAGCAGAACGATCACCCGATCACCGGGCCGCTCAAAGGTGGTCATCTTGCAGAACCTGGCGAAATCATCGACGCCGGCATTGGTGCGCGAATCGGAGGCCATCACCAGACCCTCCTGCAGCAGCATGCCCACGCAATACGTCACGGTCGGGTCATCGCTTTGGCGGCTCCATTGTTACGGCGGATCCGCTCCAGCGTCTGTCCCGGCGGCGCCACCACTGAGGGGGGACAATGGGATCAGCTGCAGTGGCCGGTGATGCCCACATCCCAGACGTCTCCCGCCAACGATCCAGAAGCGCCAATCGATCCGGCCGCTCCCGCCGATCACCCCCACAACTTCGAGGTTCAGAAGGAACTGCACCAGCGGATTCGCAACGACCCCGACTACGACGACTGGGAATACGGCACCGAGCCGCTCCCCCATGAGTCGGAAGCCTGGATCCGTGCCCAGAAGGCCAACGCCCAGGTCAAGGGTCCCTGAGGGGCGCGCCATCGCTCAGGAGCCCGCTTGGATCTTCCGCTGACCGGGGTGGGGATGGAAGCGGTTCAGCTCCCCCACCAGCAGCAGCCCCAGCAGGCTCAGCACCGTCATCATCAGCCAGAGGCCGGCTCCGTGACGTTGGTTTTCCAGCAGCCAGCCCCCCACCAGGGGAGCCACGAAGGAGCTGATCGCGAAGCACTGGGAGAACAGGGCCAGAGCCATGCCCTGGTGGGTTGCTGGAGTGATTTCGATCACCGCTTCACTGGCGGTGGGAAGGAAAGCCGCCGCCGCTGCCGCCAGGGGCACCTGGGCCAGCACCAGCAGGGGCAGGCTCTGCCAGCCCAGGGCTGAGAGGGCCAGCAGCAGGCTGCCGAGCGCAAAGCCCAGCAGGCTCCAGCCCAGCCCAAAGGCCACCGGACGCTCCGACAGCCAGCGCCCCAGGGGCCACTGGACCAGAAGCAGCAAGCTGAGCTGCAGGCCCAGCAGCAGGGCCCCGAGGCTCTCGGGCAGCGGTGCCCGCTCCAGTCCACCTCGCACCAGATCCAGCGGCAAGGCGCTCTGCAGGAGCGACACCATGGCCGTGGCCAGCAGCGTCACCCCCAGCAGGGGCAGCAGGGGCTTCACCCACTGGCGCCAGGGCAGCCGGCGATCCCCGTCGCTGGTGGCGGCCGCCACAGGCAGAGGCGAGCGCAGCAGCAGGGTGATCACCACCACCATGCAGGCGATGTCAACCAGATAGATGCCGCGCAGATGTCGGCTGCCCGCCAGCAGGGCTCCCAGCAACACCCCCAGGGCCACGCCCAGGGCATCTCCGGTTCTGACCAGGGCATAGGCACGGCTGGTGGGCAGGGGCGGCGCACTCAGGGGCACCGCCAGCTCGATCGCCGGCCAGTAGATCCCCATCGCCGTGCCCAGCAGCACCTGCCCCAGCACGAAGGCGGCGAAGGTTTCCGCGTTGAGCAGCTGGCTGTCAGCCAGCACTGAGATCACTGCCGCCAGCAGCACCGGCCGGGTGGTGCTGAGGCCATGGTCGAGCCACCAGCCGCTCAGCAGCCTCCCCAGGGTGCCGGCCAATGCCGCTGCGGCCAGGCCCTGACCCACCTCCAGGGCCGAGAACTGGGCCTGGTGGAACACCACCGGGGTGAGATAGAGGATCCCCCCAGCCCCGAAGCTGCCCACCAGGCGGATCACGGTCAGTTCGCGCAGCGGCGCGGGAAACTGGAGCCACCAGATTGGTTGGCTTGCTCCTGCCTGCGGCTCAGTCACAACACGTTCGCCGGGGGCTGGCATTCCTGACCAGTCTGCTGGTGGGCTCGGCGACGCCGCTGCTGGCAGCGTCGGCTCGGGCCGCCGACCGGCTGGATGTGCAGCTCGATGGCCTCTCGCTGCCCCTCGACCTGCATCAGCTCGATGCCTGGAGCCGGGACCCGAAGGGCAGCCGCAATGAACTGGCCATCTGGTTCGAGCTGCTCGACGAGCGCAGTCGCGACGATCTGGTGTCCTTGCTGCGGACACCCCTGCTGCCTGACCGAGGCTTCGCACTGCAGTTGCTGCAGAGCTGGGCTGGCCGTCAGGTGCTGCAGGAGGTGGGGGAACTGTTCGCCGGAGGGAAGCCCGGCAGCGGCATGCTGCTGCTCACCACCCTGCGGGAGCGCCTGCAGCGGCCCGAGCCGATTCGGTTCGTGGAACTGCTGCTGGCGGTGCCCACGCCCCAGCTCACCCTCGATCTTGATGGGCTGCTGCAGCTCGCGGGTCTCTGGCGGCAGCAGCTGGAGGAGCAGACTCTGGCGCTGGAGAGATTGCGGGACCTGCCGCTGCGCATCCGGGAGGATTCAGAGACCAGGGGACGGATCTCTGCGATTCAGCCTGACCTCAGGCCCAGATCCTTGGCCCTGACGGTGGCCCACCGGTCAGCCCCGCTGGAGCTGGAACTCTGGCCGGCCGTGACGCCCCGCCAGGGCTCATGGGTGGTGCTGATGCCGGGACTGGGGGGCAGCAGTGCCCAGCTCGGCTGGTTGGCCCAGGGCCTGGCGGCCAGGGGCTGGCCGGTGGTGCTGATCGAACACCCCGGCAGCAACGAGACGGCGATGCGCCAGATGCTCGATGGCCAGCGGCCCCCGCCCGGCGCTGAAACCCTGCCCGATCGTCTGGCCGATGTGGAGGCGGTCCTGGCGGCGGAACGGCATGGGCAGATTCCCCGGCTTGGCCACTCGGTCGTGCTGATGGGCCACTCCCTGGGGGGGCTTTCGGCGCTGCTGGCGAGCGGACTGCGTCCGGTGCCAGGCCTGGCCCGCCGCTGCGACCGCGCTCTGGTTGTGATCCCCCTGATCAACATCTCCAGGCTGCTGCAATGTCAGCTTCAGGAGGTGCCTCTGCCCGAGCCGGCGAGCGGCCAGCCGAGAACCCTGGCTGCCGTGGTGAGCCTGAACGGCTTCGGCAGCCTGCTCTGGCCTGGCCGTGGTCTGGAGCGCCTCAAGGCCCCGCTGCTGATCACAGGCGGCGGGCTGGATCTGGTCACCCCGCCGGTGAGCGAGCAGCTGGCGCTGTTCCTGCAGCACCCGGATCCACTCAGCCGTCTGGTGATGGTGGAGGGCGGCAGCCACTTTTCTGTGGTGCGCGTCAAGGAGCAGGAGCAGGCTCTCTGGAGGCTTGGTGATGGCCTGGTGGGGGTGGAGCCGGTGCGGGTCCAGGAGCTGCTGCTCAGCCTCACCACCGAGTTCCTGGCGTCGGTGGACACGGCCATGCCGATGGCCCCGCAGCGCCGCAGCCGCGATGGCGTGACGGCCTATGTGCTCGACGGCCGCAATGCCCAGCGCTGGCGCAGCCGCATCGGCCGCTGAAGGCGTGGCTCAGAAGCGGATGCGTGGATCCAGCACCGCCACCAGCATGTCCACCGTCACGCTCACCAGCACCACCAGGGCTGCCACCACCACCACAATCCCCTGAACCAGGGGGTAGTCCCGCTGGCCGATGGCCTCCTGCAGTCGGAAGGCGATGCCTGGCCAGGAGTAGGTGACCTCGATCAGCAGGGCGCCGCCGATCAGAGACGCCACGGTGATGCCTGTGATCGTGAGCACCGGCAGCAGCGCGTTCGGCAGGGCATGGCGCAGCACCACCCGGGTTTCACTAAGGCCCCGGCTACGGGCCGCTTCCACGTAGTCGGAGCGCAGCACCCTGCGGAGGTTGAGTCGCAGGGCGTTGGCGAAGATGCCGCTGAGCAGCAGGCCCAGGGTGCTGGCGGGCAACACCAGGTGCCGCAGGCTTCCGGCCAGCTGCTGGGGATTGGCGGCACGCAGGCTGTCGAGCAGATAGAAGCCGCTGCCACTGGGGGGCATCAGGGTGGCGGGGAAACGCCCCCCCACCGGCAGCCAGCCCAGCCAGACGGCGAAGATCAGCTGGATCACCATCGCGGCCCAGAACGGCGGCAGGGCATAGGTGCCGATGCCATAGAGCCTGCCGGCCAGATCGAGCTTGCCCTCGGGGCGAGCGATACCGCTGAAGCCCACCGCCAACCCCAGCACTGCGGCGATCAGCAGCGCACACAGACCCAGTTCAAGGCTGGCCGGCAGGCTCTGGCGGATCACCTCCAGCACCGGGGTCTGGTTGGTGAGCGATTCCCCCAGATTCCCCTTGACCAGATTGGCCAGGAAATGGCCGTACTGCGCCGGCAGTGGCTGGTCGAGCCCCAGTTGCTGTCGCAGGGCCTGCCGCGCCGCCTCCGGCGCCCGGGTGCCGAGCAGGGCGTCGATGGGATCCCCCGGAGCCAGCCGCAGCAGCAGAAACACCAGGGTGGCGATCAGCCAGAGCATCACAGGAGCGAGCAGCAGCCGGCTGCCCAGATAGCCCAGCAGCTGACGGCGGCGGCTCATGGCGCAGGCCTCGAAGCGGAAAGTCGCTGCTGAAGCTGGCTGAGCACCACGCGGCCGGAACCATCGAACACCGGAGTGCTCATCCCGGCCTGGGCCCAGGCCCGCGGTGCCACCAGCCAGACCGGGATGTAGGGGGCTGCGGCGGCGGTGTCACGCTGCAGACGCTGCAGCAGCTCGATCCGCTCGCTTCCCTCGAGGCTCTGACTGAGACGCAGCTCCTCGTTCAGGCCAGGGCGGGTCCAGAAGCTGCCGCTGGCGGCACTGGGCCCTTCCAGGCAGCGATAGCCCACGGCTTTGTCGCAGCCCAGAAGCGGCTGCAGGTAGTTGTCGGCGTCGGGGTAGTCGCCCATCCACTCCAGCAGGATCGAGGCGAAAGCCCCCTCGCCGAGCTGACGGTAGGCCGTGGTGGATTCCATCCCGCTCACCTCCAGCACGATGCAATCACCCAGATCCCGGCGCAGCTGTTCCTTCCAGATCAGGGCGAAGAGTTTGTCGGCGGGGATGTTGGAGCGGAAGGTGAAGGGCAGGTTCAGCGTTCTGCCCCGGCAGTAGCCGGCCTGCTCGAACAGGCGCCGCGCCTGCGCCGGGTCGTAGGCCGGCCAGGCCGTCGGTTCGGAGCCGCTCAGGCTGGGGGGCACCAGATCGCGCAGCGGCGGCCGCAGGCCATGGGTCACCCGCTGGCTGATCAGGTCGTGGTCAAGGCTGTGGGCAATGGCACGGCGCACCAGCGGGTCCTTCAGGGGCGGCTGGTCGCTGAGCAGGGTCAGGTACCCGATCTCCAGCGCCGGACCCACCCCTTCCAGCAAGCGCCCCCGTTGGGCGTCCTGGTGTAGGGAGAGCTGCTGGTCACCCTCCAGGCTGGTGGAGAGCAGCACATCCACCTCGCCGCTGCGCAGGGCCCCGTAGAGGGCCGTGGAGTTGCTGAGGTTGACCAGGTCAAGCCCGTTGTTGGCGGGACGCTCCCCCCAGTAGTCGCTGAAGGGCTCCAGCCGCTGCTGCTGGTCGGCGAAGAAGGTGAGCTTGTAGGGGCCAGTGCCCACGAAGCGGTCGTTGAGGAAGCGCTTGTCGTGGCTTCGGTAGGCAGTGGGGGACAGGGGGGTGAGACTGACGGCGCTCAGCAGCTGGGGCAGGGCGGTGAAGGGGCGCCGCAGCTTCAGTTCCAGCTCATGGCTTCCGCTGGCCCGCACCGAAACGATGCGATCCCCCAGCAGATAGCTGAGCTTGCCGATGGCCAGAAACCGCTTCAGCGTGAACACCATGGCGGCGGCATCGAAGCGGGTGCCGTCGTGGAAGCGCACTCCCTGCCGCAGCGGCACCCAGGCGGTGAGCCGATCCGGACTCAGCCTCGGCAGGGCCGTGGCCAGCCGTGGTTCCAGCTGACCCTTGGCATCGATCGCGTAGAGCGGATCACCGATGGCGCTGATCAGCTGGAGAGCCCCGAAGCTGTAGGTGGCGGCCGGATCCACCGAGTCGATTCTGGTGCGGCTGCCCACCACCAGTCGCCCACCGGGCCCTTGGGGCTGACAACCCAGCAGCGCCCCCATCAGGATGGCCAGCAAGGACACCGTGCGCAGCCGCTTCAAGCCAGGCAAAGCGTTCAGGAGGCTCCTGGATGCTCAGAGGCCTCCATTCAAGACCGCGACGGGCAGCTCTGGGAATGGGGCAGGTGATGAAGTTCCACCTGGCGGATTGACACCTCAAACACCGGTGAGCCGTGCCGCGCCAGGGGCCAGCGACGCACCCAGCAGCGGTCACGGGGTGCATCGACACCGATCACCTGGTACAGGCCATCGCCCGTTGGTCCGGCGCTGAGGGCCATGTCGGCACTGAGGTGAACGCAGTCACCCTGATGGAGGGTCATGGCGGTCGCTGGGTGGTGGGGCGAACGGCAGCCCTGATCAGGGCTGGCAGGGACGGCGGTCAGGGTTGGGTACCGGAAAGCGGAGGAGTGGGAAGAGGCCGTTGTCGGCTCAGGATTTCGCAGGGGTGGCTCAAGTGGCGTTCAACCTGGACAACGTGCGGTGCCAGGTGAGCGGATGAGCATCCGAATGCTGGTCACGGAATGGTCCCATCTTGACCCTGCTCTGCCCCTGCCCGTCAACCGCTGCGGCATGAGCACTCGTTTTGGCCACCAGCAGGTCTGCTGATGGCCTCAGGGCCTTCAGAGGGTGCGCAGGCAGGCT
Source organism: Synechococcus sp. UW140 (assembly GCA_943371515.1). Classification (GTDB taxonomy): domain Bacteria; phylum Cyanobacteriota; class Cyanobacteriia; order PCC-6307; family Cyanobiaceae; genus Regnicoccus_A. Next base: position 123,487 of record CALRVC020000002.1, read on the forward strand.
GCCACGCTCTGGACCCCTGAGAGGGCCTGGATCGCGGCGAGGGCCGCCTGGAATCTGGCCTCCTCCACTTCGTGGGTGATCACCACGATTTCAGCCTGTCCGCCGTTGGCCTCCAGCTGCACGATCGACTGGATCGAGACGTCCTCGTGACCGAAGCAAGTGCCGATGCGGCCGATCACTCCGGCCTGGTCGCTGGTCTGCAGGCGCACGTAATTCCGGTGGCTGGTGCGGGAACTCTCCACCAGACTGCAGCGGCGCCAGCGGCTGGCCGCCAGCAGGGGATCCAGCCCTCCGCCGGAGCCACCCACCTGGCGGATGCCGGCGATGTTGAGAATGTCGGCCACCACGGCCGAAGCGGTGGGGCCTGCCCCTGCCCCCGGGCCGTAGAACATCACCCGCCCCACGGGATCTCCCTCCACCAGGATCGCGTTGTTGACCCCATTGACCACAGCCAGAGGATGGTCAGAGGGTACGAGCGTCGGGTGCACACGCACATCAAGGCATTCGCTGCCATCTGCCGCAGTGCCAAGGTGCTGGGCCACCGCCAGCAGTTTCACCCGGTAGCCCAGCTGGCTGGCGTAGCTCACATCCCTCGCCTGCAGGGCACTGATGCCCACGGTGGGAATCAAGGAACGCTCCACCGAGCCGCCGTAGGCCAGCCCGGCGAGAATCGCGATTTTGTCGGCCGCGTCATGGCCCTCCACATCGGCGGCGGGATCGGCTTCGGCGTAACCCAGCTTCTGGGCCTCTGCCAGGACCTCGGCGTACGCAGCCCCCTCATCCGTCATGCGGCTGAGGATGTAATTGGTGGTGCCGTTGATGATGCCGCTCACCCGTTGGATGCGGTTGCCTCCAAGAGATTGCTTGAGGGGCTCGATGATGGGAATGCCTCCGCCCACCGCCGCTTCGATCAGCACGTAAACCCCTTGGCGGGCTGCGGCATCGGCGATTTCCTCGCCATGGCGGGCGATCACGGCCTTGTTGGCCGTCACCACCGACTTGCCGGCGGCAATGGCCGCGAGGATCAGGCTGCGGGCCGGCTCCAGCCCACCCATCACCTCCACGACGATCTCCACCGAGGGATCGTTCACCACTTCCGCCGGGTCGGTGCTGAGCAGCTCGGGAGGCAGGGCCACGGGCCGGGGGCGGCTCAGATCACGCACGGCGATGCGCCGCAGCTCCAGCTCCGCCACCAGTGGATGGCGCCCGCCTGGGGAGGTGAGAATCTCGGCGACACCGGCTCCCACCGTGCCCAGACCGAGCAAGCCGATGCCGATGGTCATACCGAATACACCGCGAAACCGATGATCCTAGAAATCATTCCGCCGCCAGGCTCCTGGCCTGGGCCTGCATCATCTTCAGAATGTTCAGGAATCCATTGGCTCGGGAGGGGGTGAGGCTGGCCTGAAGGCCCGTCTCGGCCAGAAAGCCAGGGTCCAGGCCAGCAGCCTGGTTAGGCGCCAGGCCCTCCAGCCCGGCGATCAGCAGTGCCAGCAGCCCCTTGGTGATCTGGGCATCGGAATCCCCCTGCCAGTGGAGCTTGCCGTCGACCAGTTGCCCCACCACATACACCTGGGAGACACAGCCTTTCACCTTGAACACCTCCTGCCGGAATTCCTCGGGCAGGGGGGCGAGCTTCTTTGCCAGCCACAGCACGTACTCATAGCGGCGCTTGGGGTCGCTGGTGCTCCGCAGGCGCTCAACGATGGCGTCGAGGCTGTCGCTGCCTGTGCTCATGGACAGGGTCAAGGGAGAAGTGGCCCCAGTGTGGCGCTTGCTCTCAGCTGCGGCGGCGCTGGTGGATCGCCAACCCACCCACCAGAGCGCCCACCCCGGTGATCCCGCCAATCAGCAGCAGCGATCGGTGTTCATGCACTGAGAACAGCGCGGGCTTCAGTCCCGGATCGGCACTGCTCACCTGATCAAGCTGGGCCTGGCCCGCTTGGGTGGGAACCTCAAGGAAATCCCGGTGTCCGGGACCTGCATCGACCTGTAACTCCCAGTTGCCGTCGGCGCCCTTGGGCATGTTGAAGCTGAGGCGCCCCTTGGCATCGATCTGACCCACTTCCACGGGCTGGCCCCCATTGGGGGGCACCAGCCTCACTGTGGCGCCCTTCACGGGTTCACCATTGGAGAAGTGGCTCTCGAGCATCAGCCCGTCCCGCAGGGATTCCAGCCGATCCAGACTGGATTCGATCGCGTGGGCTTCGACCCTGCCTGGAGCCGTGATCAAGCCAACCAATGCAGCCAGGGCCGCTAGGGCGAGCTGGCTGGACAGCCCGGTGAAACGTGGAGTCGTCATCGGCAGGGCGTGGTCGCGTCCGAGGGAAGTGGCTCCAAAACTAAGGCGACTTCAGGAGGCTGACCAGCGGCTGCCGGCAGCCTGACCCTTGCCGGCCTGGACCATGCGCACCATCGAGCTGACCATCATCGAGAGAGCTTCACTCGGCTGGGAGCGGTGGCCCAGCTCAGCGGCCATCACCCGCTCGGGCACTGTGCCGGCCCCGATTGCGGTGACACCGACCCGACGGGCGGGAGAGGGGCGGGAGTGATCGAAGCTGAGGTTCAAGGAAGTAGGGGCTCGAACCCGCGGATCCTGGCAAAGGATCGGCCCTGGGGCCATCAAAGCCCGGACCTCTCAACAGGTTGCAACCATTCGATCCCCCCCTCGCTGAGCCAGCCATCGAAGGGAACATCCCATGGGTCCACCGGCAATTGCTCTACCGCGCAGGTGGCGGGGGCCACGATCAGGGCCGGCACCGCGCGCCAGGAAGGATCGGCTCGCAGCCGATCGAACCAACCACCGCCGTAGCCGAGCCGGAAGCCGCGGCGGTCGAAGGCGAGGGCCGGCACCAGCAGCAGGCCAAGGGCCGCGGCTGGAAGCGGCGTGCCTGCGGGTGCCGGCGCCGGCACCCCCGCGGCATCGAGCCGGAGAGGATCCGTGCTCCCCCAGACCTCGTAGCCGAGCCTCCTCTTGTCTGCCAGAGCCCGGATGGCGGGCAGGGCCAGCCGGCCTGGAAGCGCCAAGGCGAGTTCACGCAGATCCGGCTCACCCTCCAGGGGCCAGTAGAGCCCAAGCCGCTGGTCTGCCCCGAGCAGGGGCGGCACCCTGGTCAGGGCCTGCTCCAGCAGCCGCTCCTGCTGCGCCTCCGGCTGTTCAGCCCGCCGCTGGCGGAAGTGCCGGCGCCAGACGGGTTTGGGGTCGCCCAGCCCCGGTTCGCCCGCCATCAGCGCTGAAACCAGCCGGTGAGGGCCACGGCGAGGGCATCGGCGGCGTCATCGGGGCGGGGGGGATGCTCCAGCTCTAGTTCCCGCATGACAGCGTCGAGCACGTCGTTCTTGTCGGCATGGCCTGAGCCCGTGAGGGCCAGCTTGATCTGCATCGGCGGGTATTCCACCACCGGCACCTTCAGCCGGGCCAGGGTCATCATCACCACGCCCCGGGCCTGCACAACCGAAATCGTGGTGCTGGAGCGGTAGAAGAAGAATTTCTCGACGGAGGCCAGGTCGGGGCTCCAGCGGCGGACCAGCCAGCGCAGGTCGCGGGCGATCTCCACCAGCCGCTCACCCTCTGGAGTGCCGGCCTCGGTGCGGATCATCCCGCAATCCAGCAGTCGCTGGGGCGGGCCGGTTTCGATCAGGCCATAGCCGACGCGGGCCAGGCCTGGATCGATGCCGAGGATGCGCAAGGGCTCAGGCCGCCAGGGCCAGCTGGAAGGCGTCGCGGGCGGTGTCCGCCATCTCGAAGATCTTGCAGAACACCTTGATCACGCGATCGCCGGAGTCGATCTGCTCCAGCGGATCCTTGCGCAGCCGGTGACGCAGGCAGCAGGCCACCACCCGGGCCACGTCTTCGTCGCTCACTTCGGTGCGGCCTTCGAAAGCGGCCAGGGCCCTGGCCGCCCGGTTGGTGACGATGTCGCCGCGCAGGCCGTCCACGTCCAGCTCGCCGCACACCGCCGAGATGCGGATGCGCAGATCAGGGTCGATCAGCACCTGGGGGAGCCGGTGCTGGGCCTGCACCACCCGCTCCTGCAGCGCCTCCTGGGCGCCCTGGTGATGGCTGTTGAAGCCGTCAGGATCGCTGTCGTAGCCAGTGCGCTGATCCACCACCTGCACCCGCAGCTCCGGATCGCGCACCGTGCGCACCTCCACGCTCATGCCGAAGCGATCCAGGAGCTGGGGGCGCAGTTCCCCTTCCTCCGGGTTGCCCGAGCCGATCAGCACGAAGCGAGCCGGATGGCGCACCGACACCCCCTCCCGCTCCACAGTGTTCCACCCGGAAGCGGCCGAATCCAGAAGCACGTCCACCAGGTGGTCGTCGAGCAGGTTCACTTCATCGACGTAGAGCAGGCCCCGGTTGGCCTTGGCCAGGAGGCCCGGCTCGAAGGCCCGCACCCCTTCGCTCAGGGCTTTCTCGATGTCGATCGTGCCGCAGAGGCGGTCTTCGGTGGCGCCCAGGGGCAGATCCACCATCGGCACCTGGCGCCGCTCCACCGGCAGGGTTTCGCCGTTTTCAGCCCGCTGGCGCACCTCGGCGCTCTGGAGGTCGGGGTCGCTGGGGGAGCTGTTGTAAGGGTCGCCGGCAACGACATCGATCTCCGGCAGCAGATCCGCGAGGGCGCGGATCGCGGTGGACTTGCCCGTGCCCCGGTCGCCCATGATCATCACCCCACCGATGCGGGGATCGATCACGTTCAACAGCAGGGCGAGCTTCATCTCCTCCTGGCCGACGATGGCGGTGAAGGGAAATGCCCTGCGTTTGCGGGTCTGACTCACGGACGGGGGGCCGGCACGGATTCGGATTGTTTCACAGCTGCCTGTGGGAGCGCAGGAGCGGGCAGCAGGCTCAGCACCTGAGGGGGCGTGGCGTCGGCGGGGTAGATCAGTCGCACCCTGACCTGCCGCTGCTGTCCGGGGGCCAGGCTGATGCGCCCAAGGCTGGGGCCCTTCTCGCCCTGGCGCTGCACAAGATGGAACCAGCGCCGGCCGGCGGGACGGCCCGCCGGCCCATCAAGTCCACTCACCTCCACCGTGCCACGGAAGACCACGGCCCGCGGCGGGTTGAGGTTGAAGCGCAGGCCACCTTCGGCCTTGTCGGTCTTGCGAGGGGATTCCAGGGCCAGATCGAGGGCCACTGGCCCCTTGCTGTCGTTCACCAGGGGGAGGGTCAGGTCGTATTCCACGCTGTAGTTGCCGTGGGCGGCCCAGGCGGTTCCGGGGTAGAAGGCCTGCAGCTCGGCAGTCTGGACCTGGCCGCTGCCCAGGCTGCCCCGCTCCAGCGAGGCGATCGGCCAGGACACCGGCGCACTGCGAACGGAGAGCAGCTTGGTGCCTGGATCGGTGAGTCGGGCGCTCCAGCGGCTGCCGGTCTGCACCCCGCTCACCCTTGAGTAGATGATGCCCCCGGTCTGCCCCCTGGGCGTGGGCACATGCTCTTTGGCGCTTAACCCGGCGCGCAGCAGGCTGCTCCAGACGTCCGGCTCCGGCGCCTGCTCGCCCCCGAAGGCGGCCAGGGTGGCCATCTGCACGGGGCCGTCACTCTCCAGCCGCAGTTGCAGGTTGCGGCCATTGAGCAGGGGATCCAGCCCTTTCACGGGAATCGGCAGGGCCAGCAGGGTGGTGAGCTGGCCCGGGGCCAGGGTCCATTCCTGGGGAATCCCGGCGCCTCGGCGGTTCTGGAGCAGTTCAGCCGCCACGCGTGAGCCGGGGCCCGCAAACACCGAACTGCCGTCGTGGGACATCAGCGCGGGCAGGGGCAGGAAGGGAGCCGCCGGCTGGCTTGGATCGCTCGACTGGGAGAGGGCCGTGGATCCGCCCAGCACCCGCAGCCGCACCGGCTTACTGCTCACAGGGGCGGCTACCACCCCCAGCCAGAGCACCGAGTCGAGGGTTTCGGGGCGCCCTGCATAGACGTGGTGGCTGAACAGGTCGAAGCGCCCTTGCAGGGGAACGTTCAGGTGCGCGTCGGGGCTCGAGAACGGCTGGCCCGAGAGGGTCCCGCGGCCGTTGAAGGTGGAGAGCAGAATGCCGGGCTGGATGATCAGCTCGGGGTTGTTGTCGTTGACGACGGGCACCCGGTCGAGCCCGCCGCTGAGTGGACGCACCTGCTGGGTCCTCAGCTCGGTGCTGGGGGCCGGTGCCGCTGCTGGGGCCGGTGCCGGGGCTTGGGCCTGGGCCGTGCCGGCCGAGAGCAGCAGCCCGGCGGCCATGGTCAGGAAAGGCATCAGGGCTCAGCGCGGTTGGGGTGAGGGGTCGCTGCGACCCACGAGGGTTTGGCTCACGGCGGCGGCCATCGCGCGGATCAGATCGGTGGAGCGGGGGTCGTTGAACGGGCCTTTGACCATGAACCCTGCCACGGCTCTCTTGCCGTTGGGGAGTTCGATCAGCCCGGCGTCGGCGTAGGCGATGCCGATGTCGCCGGTTTTGTTGAGCACGGTCAGTCCCCGGGCCATCAGCTCGCTGTCGGGGTCGCTGGAGGTGCCCCCCAGACCCTTGAGCAGACCTGCGGGCAGCAGGGTGTTGGTGCGGGAGGTGGCCATGATCGTGCGGAAATGGTCGCGGGCCCGGGGACTGAGTTTCTCGCCGATGTCCACCAGGGCGATCGAGCGAGCCAGGTCGCGGGGGCTGGTGGTGTTGGTGCCCTCGAGATCGGGCAGCCAATTGTTGATCACCGTGGCGGGAAGGCCCAGGGCCTGGAAGTGGGCATTGGTGGCGGCCTTGCCCCCGAGGCGCTTGATCAGCAGATTGGTGGCGCTGTTGTCGCTCACCCGGATCATCTCGGTGGCGGCCTCATAAAAGGGGAATCGGGTGCCCAGCGGCCGGCTGGCCATCCAGCCGGCTCCCCCACCCATCACCTCCTTGGTGAGGGGCAGCGGCTCGTTCCAGCGCAGCTTGCCGGCGTCCAGGTCGTCGAGGGCCGCCAGCAGGATCGGGGTCTTGATCGAGCTGGCCGCTGGCAGGGGTGTGTCGGGATTGAGCTGGGCGAAACGGCCATCATCGAGAACCAGCAGGAAACCGCCCACCTTGAGATCCTTCTGCTCGGCGGCCAGGGCCTTCCAGCTCTGGCTGAGCTTGGTGAGCTCCACCCTGGGCTCGAAGCGGCCCATGGCCAGGCCCCCCTTGGGGGTGGGCACCGGTGAGCTGGCGCTGCTGGCCTTGGGGGCTTCCATCGCCCCCTGGGCCAGCTTCGGAGCCAGTTGTTTCAAGGCGGTGCCGGTGAGCACCCCGAGGCCGAGGCCCATCACCAGCAGGCGCAGGATGAGGGCGAGGGGTTGGAACCAGCCGGGGGATCCGGAACGGGGGGAGCGGCCCGTACGCACGATTCAGCCAGGGGCGACGGAGATGGCAGGACCTTAGGGGGTTCCCCGCTGGCTGGCCCAGCGCAGCTGACGGACCATGCCCCGGACCAGGGCCACTTCCTCGCCGCTGATCTGGGCACGCTGCAGCAGCGCCCGCAGCTTGGCCATCCGGGCATGGGCCGTGTGAGGGAGAACAAACCCCACTTCCAGCAACAGTTCCTCGGCATCGACGAGGGCGGCTTCGAGCAGCTCCCGAGCAGCGGGTTCTGGCCCGATCGACGGGGCCGGGCCTCCTGGTCGGCTTTCACTGTCTCCCTGCTGGCAGCGGCGCAGTTCGTGCAGGGTGATGGCCACCGCATGGGACAGGTTGAGGGAGGGGTGGCCGGGGTCGGTGCCGATCTGCAGGATGCGGCCCGCCTGGAGCAGTTCGTCGGTGCTCAGGCCCCGGTCCTCCCGCCCGAAGACCATCGCCGGGGCGCTGGTCCGTCGCTCTGGCTCAGGCCCGGTCGGGTGCCCCAGCAACCAAGGGATGGCCTGGGCGGGCCCTTCGATGGGCACCGCCTGCGAGTCCACCCGTCCGTTGGCAGCGACCACCCGGGTGCGGTCGGCGATGGCTGCCGCCAGATCCGGATAGACCCGGGCACCTTCAAGCAACGCCCCACCGTGGACAGCCATGCGCCGGGCTTCCTCGCCGAGGTGATCGCAGCGGGGAGCCACCAGCCGCAGGTCGCGAACTGCGAAATTGGCGCAGAGTCTGGCCACACTGCCCACATTCAGGGGGCCGGCGGGCTCCACCAGCACCAGGGCCAGCTCCGGGCAGTCGGGCGCCGAGCCGGCCCTCACTCCAGGCTGTGCAGATGGGCCAGCAGGTCGGCCATGGCCTGGGGTTCGGGCTGGAAGCGCGGCATTGGCGGAGTACGGCCGCTGACCACCTGGCGGATCAGCTGGCGGTCGCTGCGGCGCTTGCTCACCCCATGCAGGCTGGGCCCCACCAGCCCCTGGGCGGCGATGCCGTGACAGCCGGCGCAGTTCATCCGAAACAGCCGACCACCAGTTTCAGGCGAGCCCGAAAGCTCCAGAGTGCGGCGGGTGTACGGGTCGCTGCGGGTTGCCGGAAGAAAAAGCAGCAGCAGCAGGATGCAGCCGGCTGCTGCAAGCAGCACCAGGGCGGTGATCAGGCCCTGGCGCTGTACCGGCGCCTGGGGGGCCTCCAGGATGGTGGAAGGATCGCCGGTCACGGATCACTCGGAAGACCCTCCCAGCCTGCCTTGGCCGTGGGAGAATTGCGGAAGGCAAATCTTCCGGCTCTCGATGATTGAACCCCTCCTCTGCGGCATCGTTCTGGGTTTGATTCCGATCACCCTGGTGGGCCTGTTCGTGGCGGCCTGGAACCAGTACCGCCGTGGCAGCGCTCTGGGCGGCTGACTCAGGCCGCATGCACCAGGATCATCAGGCCGCAGCTGCCATAGCGCCTCTGGTCGCTGAGCTCCCAGCCGGAAGGGACCTCCGGGTAGATGTCACTGGAGCATTCCCACAGCAGCCGTCCCCCTTCGGCCAGCCAGCCGGACGCGGATACAGCCTCGGCGATCGGGGCATAAAGACCTGATGCGTAGGGGGGATCGGCGTAGATCAGATCGAACCCGCCGGCCACTTCCTCCCCCAGTTGTTGAGCTGGGCCGTGGACCAGCCACTGCGGCAGCTCGGCTCTGATCACCCGTAGGTCGCAGGCCGGATTCATACCAGCCTTGACGGCCTCCAGATTGCGCCGGGCGATGCCAAGGGTGGTCCGGTTGTGATCCAGGGCCACCACCAGCTTGGCGCCCCGTTGCAGGGCCTCGCAGCCCATCACCCCGCTGCCGCAGCAGAGATCGAGCCAGCGGCAACCACTCAGTTCACTCGCCAGCAGGTTGAGCACCGCCAACCGCACCCTGGAGCTGGTCGGGCGGGTGTGCTGCCCTGGCGGACTGTGCAGTTTGCGCCCGCCACTCAGCCGCAGGCTCACGCCCCGCCCCTGCCCACCCAGCCCAGCCAGCGCTCAAGCATGCGCTGCCCTTGGGGGCCAGACTTTTCGGGGTGAAACTGGCAGGCCGCCAGGGCTCCCTGCCACACCGCTGCAGTCACCGGCTGATCGGCGAAAAGCACCTCTGCCGTGGTGCAGGCCGGGTCATCGGGAGCGGCGGCGTAGGAGTGCACGAAATAGACCCAGGCGGCTGAATGGCCATCGGGTAGCAAGGGGCTCGGATTGGTGGAGATCAGGGGGGCCCAGCCCATGTGGGGGATCGGATGCCCCGGAGTGGACGGTAGGGCCCGCACCCTGCCCTTCAGCAGTCCGAGGCCTGGCGCTTCTCCCTCCTCGCTCCCCTCAAACAGCAACTGCAGCCCCAGGCAGATCCCCAGCAGGGGACGTTCCCTGGCGCTCCACTCCCGCAGGGGATCCGCCAGACCTGCCTGGTGGAGACGCTCCATGGCCGGATCGAATGAACCCACCCCCGGCAGGATCAGGGCGGCGCAGGCCTCCATCGCGGGGGCGTCCAGTACGGGAATCAGCTCGGCGCCAAGACGCTCCACAGCCCGGGCAACCGAATGCAGGTTGCCCATGCCGTAATCGATCAGGCCGATCCGGAGGCTCATGGCTGTGGCTCCAGGCAGCTGCGTTGCTCTGGATGGATCAGGTCGTCGCAACGGGGCAGATCGAGGGCGTTGATGGCGGCGATGAGTTGGTAAAGGCGGCCGACGCGACGTTGATCGAAGTCGAAGTGCAGACAGGGCCGCAGGCGATCGTTGTCGTCGCAGCTTTCACCCAGCTCGAAATCGCCGCTTCGCAGCAGATCCTGGAAGCCGGAGCGGATGGCCAGCAGATCAGCATCCGCCAGAGGCACGTGCAGCAGCAGCTCCAGCCCATCGTCGGTGACGCGGGTGGTGTGGAACACCCGGTAGAAGTGGCGGATCAGCTCGATCGCCTCGCGGGCACAGCCGGCGTGGCTGAGCAGGCCCCTGTCGTCTGGACCGATCAACCCCTCGCGCTCGAGGCCGGTGAGGAGATCCTGAGGCCAGTGCTGCCAGAGCTCATGGCCCGAGGGCGCCAGCAGCACCACCGGAATCGGAGCGGTGCGTCCCGTCTGGATCAGAGTGAGTGCCTCGAACAGTTCATCGAGGGTGCCGAAGCCGCCGGGGAGCACCACCAGGGCATCGCTCTCTCGCAGGAAGAACAGTTTGCGGGTGAAAAAGTAACGAAAATGAACGAGGCGCTTGCCGACTGCTGCGACGTAGGGGTTCGGGTCCTGCTCAAAGGGCAGCTGGATGTTGAGCCCGAAGCTGTGCTCCGCTCCCGCTCCCCGGTTCGCCGCTTCCATCACCCCGCCGCCAGCGCCGGTGATCACATCGAAGCCGCTGGCCATGGCCGCACGACCGACCTCCTCGGCCAGCTGGTAGGTGGAGCTCTCCGGCAGGCTGCGGGCCGATCCGAACACCGCCACCTTGCGGGTTGTGCGGTGGGGATGGAAGGCAGCCAGGGCCTCATGCAGATCGCTGAGGGCACCGCAGATCAGCTGCCAGTCGTCGGTGTCATCGGCGATGCTGGCCATCTCCAGGATCGAGTGGAGAGAGCGCTCGATCAGCAGGCGATGGGGGTTGTCAACCAGGGAATGGCCCAACCGCTCCAGTGTGGGAGAGGCGGGGGACATCAATGACGGTGAGGCGGGGGAAGCGGAGGGGAGGCTCAGAGGTATTTGGCGATCGTGCCGGAAAGGGTGTTCTTAGGAACCGCGCCCACCACGGTGTCCACTTTCTGGCCACCCTTGAAGATCATCAGGGTGGGGATGCTGCGGATGCCGTACTGGCTGGCGACGTTGGGGTTCTCGTCGGTGTTGAGCTTGTAGACCTTCAGCTTGCCCTCGAATTCCTTTGCGATTTCGTCGACAATCGGGGCCACCATGCGGCAGGGGCCGCACCAGGGGGCCCAGAAATCGACCAGCACGGGCACGTCACTCTTGAGCACATCCAGCTCAAAGGAAGCATCGGTGACGGCAGTGGCGCTGGACATCCGAGGGAGGAGGCAAGGTGCCTGGAATCTAGCAACGAGGATCCGGAATCCCCGATGACGGCGGAGCAACCGTAGGAAGACAAAATGCCCGGACGCGCCGGGCGGGTTGGTGTGAGGAGTGTGCGAGCCGGAGCCCCCACACCTTGAGGTTAACGCCCATCTTCGCCGCGATTCTGTCGTTTCGGGCTGGAATCAAGAGCCCAGGTGCGGGGGGCTACTTGCCCATGCCCAGCTGCTGGGCTTTCTGATACACCTTCCCCTCGGTGAGCAGGGATGGGGCCACCACCACCTCGACCTGCTGCATCTCCTTGATGGTGCGCGCACCAAGAGTGCCCATCGAGGTTCGCAGGGCGCCGAGGAGGTTCTGGGTGCCGTCGTCGAGGCTGGCCGGTCCGCGCAGGATCTTCTCCAGACTGCCGGTGGTTCCCACGCTGATCCTGGTGCCCCTGGGCAGCACCGGACTGGGGGTGGCCATGCCCCAGTGGAAGCCTCGCCCGGGGGCTTCGCTGGCCCGGGCGATCGGCGAGCCGATCATCACCGCATCGGCGCCACAGGCGATGCATTTGCAGATGTCACCACCGGTGACGATGCCGCCGTCGGCAACGATCGGCACGTACTGACCAGTCTCCCGCTCGTGATCGTCGCGGGCGGCAGCGCAATCGGCCACCGCCGTGGCCTGGGGAATGCCCACGCCCAGCACGCCCCTTGACGTGCAGGCGGCGCCGGGGCCGATGCCCACCATCACGGCGGCCGCGCCTGCGCGCATCAGCTCGAGAGCCACGTCATAGGTGACACAGTTGCCGATCACCACGGGTATGCCGAAATCGCGGCAGAGCGTGGCCAGATCGAGGGTCTCGCGGCCGGCCGGGCCGATGTGGTCGGTGGAGACCACGGTGGCCTGGACGAAGAAGAGGTCTGCGCCAGCTTCGGCCACCGCCTGGCCGAAGCGCAGGGCCGCGGCTGGGGTGGCGCTGACGGCGGCGATGCCACCGGCGGTCTTGATCGCCGCGATGCGCTGGCGGATCAGGTCCTCCCGCACGGGCTGGGCGTAGAGCTCCTGCATCAGGGGCACGAAGGCCTCCTTGCCCACCTCAGCGATGCGATCCAGGATCGGGTTCGGGTCGTCGTAGCGGCACTGGACCCCCTCCAGGTTCAGCACCCCCAGGGCCCCGAGCCGGGAGAGTTCCACCGCCATTGATACATCCACCACACCGTCCATGGCGCTGGCGATGATCGGGATTTCTCTCTCGATGCCACCGATGGTCCAGCGGCTATCGGTCACCTCGGGATCCACTGTGCGACCGCCGGGCACCAGGGCGATCTCGTCGATCCCATAGGCGCGGCGGACGGTTCGGGATCGGCCTAACTGAATGGACACCACTGGGGTTTCTGCAGTCGGGACAAGCTATCAACCGGTCTGGCCCGGTCCAGGCTGCAATGAACCTGGCCTCAGGGCTGGCCGCGGAACGACGCCCAGCGCTCCCGCCACGAGGCCAGCAGCGTCTGGCGGTCGCTGCTGCGCACCAGGCGCGTCAGCACGAAGCGGCTCAGCCAGATCACCCCGGCCAGCTCCAGCAGGCCGGGAACCAGTGGCAGGCTCTCAATCGCTCCCAGCAGGGCGGCGTAGATCCTGAGCAGCAGCAGAAGGACCACAAAGCCCGTCAGCAGCTTCAGGGGGCCGCTGTACTGCTTCAACTGCTGCTGGAAGTCACCGCGGCTGAACCAGTCACGGACCTTGCCCATGAGCAGCTCCCACTCTCCACCTCCGTCCCCGTCGATGCTTGCTTCACTGGCCGGGATGTGCAGGGTTGTGGCCACGGCTGGATCGGCCGAGGGCTCAACAAACGATGCGGGCGCAGGATCAGGCTCAGAAGGCGGTGGAGTCTCAAGCTCCTGGATGGGTTGCGGGTCTGGTTCCTGCTCGGGGACCGGGGTGGGCTCGGGTTCTGGGGCTGGTTGCGGTTCGGGCTCCACGGCTGCCTCGGCGCCAGCGCTCTGCTCGCCATCGGCGGTCACCGCCTCGTCCTGTGCGGATGGACTGGGGCCAGGCTCAGCGCTGAGGTCATCCTCACTGAGTAGGGGCATTGATGGCAGGTCCTGGCCCTGATCGGGCTCATGGGATGAAGCAGAGGACTCGACCACCGGTAAACGCGCGAAAACGCGGGTGGAGCTTACGCTGTTTCCTCCTGCTTGTCCCTGCCGCTGCTGCACTCAGCCCTCGAGCGGAATCAGGCCCGGGCGATCACTCAAGGGGAGCAGGGGAAGCCTCAGGGGAAACGAGCCATCGCGTAGGCGCTCGATCAGCCCGGCGCCGATTTCCTCGGCCAGGCGGGGGCTGTGGGCAGGTGCGCAGCGCAGACGGCGGGCGTCCACCTGGATCTCGCCGGCGAGCAGGTGGCTGTAGGGAACGAAGCCGAAGCTCGGTCGGATGCGGCGGGGAATCGAGAAATCCAGCACGGGGGCCTCGAGCTGGTCGTCGCGGCAGGCCGCCTGGCGGGCCACGGCGAGGTTGATCAGGGGAACCGGTGCCGCGATCGCCACCAGCAGGGCACTGCCATGGCCTTCGAAGTGGCAGGGGCGGATCCACTCAGCTCTCAGCTCCGCCAGGTCGACGCTCACCGCCGCCACGGCCCCCGGCCCGCGGGCATGGCCGCTCGGCAACCGCCGGATCTGGGGCTGGTGGCCGCTGCCGGTGCCGATCACCCAGCCGATCGCCCCGCCCACCAGCACGGGCGAGCCGGGGCCGAGCAAGCTGAGACCAGGCATGGTCAGACCGATGCTGCGGCAGCCGCCACTGCTATAGAGGGCGCTGCCGTAAGGGCCCAGCAGGGGGCCGTAGGGGCTGTGGGTGACCCCTTCGGCGCTGCTCACCGCCACGATGCCGTTTTCGCTGATGGCGCGGTGCAGCAGCAGGCGTGCCACGCCAAGGCGTTCGAGCTGGAGGCGGGTCTGGAGCTCACGGCGAGGGTGCAGGGCCGTGCCTTCACCGCTGGCCACCAGCTCCACCTCCTGGCCAGCCAGCAGCTTGCCCAGCACCTGGGCGCCGCCCCGGCGCTCCGGGGCCGAGATGCCGCCTCCGATCGGCAGGGTCAGGCCACCACTGCCGCTTGCCCCGAGGGCCGTGACTCCGTCCAGCCGCGCTTCGCGCAGGCGCATGGGTGGATCACAGGGGCCGAGGCTGAGCTGGAGCGTGGCCTGGTCGGTGAACTCGGCGTTGGCTGCCACCACCACGTCCGTGCAGGCGTAGGCCGCCTCCAGTCCCTCGGCGGCCACCAGGGCGCGGAAGTCCATAGCGCTGAGCACCGCCAGGTCGCCGGCGTTCTGGCGCTCCCGCAACTGCGCTTCTGTGCGGGAGCGGGGGGGGGCGGAGCCCATCGGCGCAAGCAACCAGGAGAGGGTGGACCCAGCCTCGCTTAACCTGGCCTTCGGCATTGTGGTGCGAGATGGCGGATCCAACGGGTCCCGGCGAGTCCGACGGACGGATCATCCAGACCGACCTGCGCAATGAGATGTCGCGCTCCTACCTGGAGTACGCGATGAGCGTGATCGTGGGCCGGGCTCTGCCCGACGCCCGCGACGGGCTCAAACCGGTGCACCGGCGCATCCTCTACGCGATGTATGAGCTCGGCCTCACCAGCGACCGGCCTTACCGCAAATGCGCCCGGGTGGTGGGCGAGGTGCTCGGTAAATACCACCCCCATGGAGATACGGCCGTTTACGACGCCCTGGTGCGCATGGCCCAGGACTTCTCGATGCGCATGCCGCTTATTGACGGCCACGGCAACTTCGGCTCGGTCGACAACGATCCCCCTGCGGCGATGCGGTATACCGAATCGCGGCTGCAGGCGCTCACCACAGACAGCCTGCTGGAAGACATCGAAGCGGAAACCGTTGATTATATCGACAACTTCGACGGCTCCCAGCAGGAACCCACGGTGATGCCGGCGCGGGTGCCGCACCTGCTGCTGAATGGGTCTTCGGGCATCGCGGTGGGCATGGCCACCAACATCCCGCCCCACAATCTCACCGAACTGATCAATGGCCTGCTGGCCCTGATCGCCGATCCCGAGATCGAGGAAAGGGCCTTGCTGGCCCTGATCCCCGGTCCTGATTTTCCCACCGGCGGTCAGATCCTTGGTCGTCGTGGCATCCGCGAGACCTACACCACCGGCCGCGGCTCGGTGACGATGCGCGGTGTGGCCTCGATCGAAACGCTGGAAATACCCGGCCGGCCGGATCGCGACGCGGTGATCATCACTGAGCTCCCCTATCAGACCAACAAGGCGGCGCTGATCGAGCGCATTGCCGAGATGGTGAACGACAAGAAGCTCGATGGAATCTCTGACATCCGCGACGAGAGTGATCGCGATGGCATGCGTATCGTGATCGAATTGCGCCGGGATGCCTATCCCCAGGTAGTGCTCAACAACCTGTTCAAGCTCACGCCCCTCCAGAGCAACTTCAGTGCCCACATGCTGGCGCTGGTCAACAGCGAACCGGTGCTGCTCACCCTGCGGCGAATGCTGGAGGTGTTCCTCGATTTCCGCATCGAGACGATCGAGCGGCGTACTCGCTACCTGCTGCGCAAGGCGGAGGAACGGGATCACATCCTGCTGGGTCTGCTGCTCGCCCTCGATCAGCTTGATCCGATCATCGCTCTGATCCGGGCGGCCTCGGATGCGGCTACGGCCCGCTTGCAGTTGCAGGAGCGCCATGGACTCAGTGAGATCCAGTCCGATGCGATTCTGCAGATGCAGCTGCGCCGGCTCACGGCCCTTGAAGCCGATAAGATCCGCTTGGAGCATGAAGATCTTGTCGCCAAGATCGCCGACTACAAAGATATTCTGGGCCGGCGCGAGCGGGTGCTTGGACTGATCGAAGCCGAGTTGATTCAGCTGCGGGAGCGCTATCCGTCGGAACGTCGCACCGAGATTCTTGATCTTGAGGGTGGGCTTGAAGACATCGATTTGATCGCCAACGAGCGTTCCGTGGTTCTTCTCACCGAGAACGGTTATCTCAAGCGCATGCCGGTGAGTGAGTTTGAGGCCACCAGTCGCGGCACCCGCGGTAAGGCCGGAACTCGCAGCCAGGGTGAGGAGGCCGTGCGCTTGTTCATCAGCTGCAATGACCACGACACCCTGCTGTTGTTCAGCGATCGCGGCGTGGTCTATGCCGTTCCGGCCTACCGGGTGCCGGTTGGAAGCCGCGGCGCGAAGGGCACCCCGGTGGTGCAGTTGCTGCCGATTCCCCGTGAAGAGCAGATCACTTCGCTGGTGGCGGTGAGTGCCTTTGACGACGATGTTCAGCTGCTGATGCTCACCAGCGGCGGCTACATCAAGCGCACTCGGCTCTCGGCCTTCGCCAACATCCGATCCAACGGTCTGATCGCCATCAGCCTTGAAGACGGTGACGCCCTGCGCTGGGCGCGGCTCGCCCTGCCCGGCGACAGTGTGCTGATCGGGTCGTTGAAGGGGATGACCATCCACTTCCGCCTGATTGATGGCGAACTGCGGCCCCTGGGCCGCACCGCCCGGGGCGTGCGCGCGATGGCCCTGCGGCCGGGGGATGAGTTGGTGAGCATGGACGTGTTGCCGGCCGAACTGGCCGATCAGGTGGCCAGTTCGGCCGCGGCCGAGAGCGACGACGAGGAGGAGGCTCCGGAAGCTGGCGACAGCTCCGAAGGCCCCTGGGTGCTGGTGGCGTCCGCCAGTGGGCTGGGCAAGAGGGTGCCGGTGACCCAGTTCCGTCTGCAGCGCCGGGCCGGCCTGGGCCTGCGTGCCATCAAGTTCCGCCGCGACGGGGACGTGCTGGTGGGGTTGACGGTGATGGGCCCCGGGGAGGAACTGCTGCTGGTGAGTGAGCGGGGGGTGATCGTGCGCATGCAGGCCGATGCGATTCCCCAGCAATCGCGGGCCGCCACGGGTGTGCGCCTGCAGAAGCTCGACAGCGGTGATCGTCTCAGTGAGGTGGTGCTGGTGCCGCCGGCCCCTGAGGACGATGAGCTTGAAGGCACCCCTGAGGCCTCCACGACACCGGAGTCCCCCTGACGCTTCCCGCTGCGGCCGATGTGCTGGTGCTCGGTGCCGGGCCGGCGGGACTGGCGATCGCCAGTGAGCTGGTCCCTCTTGGTCTGCGGGTGATGGGGCTGGCGGCTGGCGATCCCGCCAGCCCATGGCAGAACACCTACGGCATCTGGGCCGCAGAGCTGGACCAGCTTCACCTCGCCCATCTCCTGGAGCATCGCTGGACGACTTGCGTGAGCTGGTTCGGCTCCGATCCCGTGGCCCTCAGCCACGACTACGGTCTGTTCGATCGAGGCAAACTCCAGGGCCACTGGCTGGGGCGCTGCTCCGGGATGGACTGGCGGCGGGGTGTGGCGGCTGAGCTGAGGCACGACGCAGAGGGCTCCCAGGTGACCACCCGGGACGGTGAGCTGTTGAGGGCCCGCCTGGTGATCGACACCACTGGCCACGCTCCTGTGTTCGTGCGCAGGCCGGCACTGGGACCCGTGGCCGCCCAGGCTGCTTACGGGATCGTGGGCACCTTCACGGCGGATCCCGTGCCTCCTGGCCAGTTCGTGCTGATGGACTACCGCAGCGAGCACCTGAGCCTGGAGGAGCGCCAGGGTCCGCCCACATTCCTTTATGCCATGGACCTGGGAGAGGGGCGCTTCTTTGTGGAGGAAACCTCCCTGGCCCTGGCACCGCCGGTGCCGATCGAGGTGCTTCGGGATCGCTTGCTGCGGCGTCTGGCCCACCGGGGCGTGGCGGTGCTGCAAGTGGAGCACGAGGAGCGCTGCCTGTTCCCGATGAACCTGCCGCTGCCCGATCTCAGCCAGCGGGTGCTGGGCTTCGGAGGAGCTGCCAGCCTGGTACACCCCGCTTCGGGCTACATGGTGGGCTCCCTGCTGCGGCGTGCACCGGGGATGGCCGCGGCCATCTTCGCCGCCCTGGCCCGGCCTGAGCTTTCCGCCGCCCAGGTGGCCGAGACGGCCTGGGGCGCCCTGTGGACCCCGGAGCTGGTGCGTAAGCACGGTATCTACCAGTTCGGCCTGGAGAAGCTGATGCGTTTCTCCGAGCAGGATCTGCGCGCGTTCTTCAGCACCTTTTTCGCCCTGCCCGAGCAGCAGTGGTACGGGTTCCTGACCAACACCCTCAGTCTCAGCGAATTGGTGTCGGCGATGGTGCGCCTGTTTGCTCAGGCGCCAGCCGATGTGCGCTGGGGGCTGATGCAGCCGAAGGGTCGCGAAGCGGGGTTGCTCTGGCGGGCCCTGCGGGGTTAGCTGCCCCGCGGACGTTCAGCGGAACACCAGGACGGGCAGGGATGCATGGATCAGCACCCTCTGGGTCTGGCTGCCCAGCAACAGTCCACTCAGGCCCCTGCGCCCATGGGAGGCCATGAAGATCAGATCACAGCCGTGGTGAGCGGCCGCCTCGATGATGGCCTCATGGGGGAGGTCGTTGATCACTCCCTCAGTGCTGCAGGGCACACCGGCACTTTCAGCCACAGCTTGGGCGTCCGCCAGAATCCGCTCGGCATTTTCCCTTGCCACCAGGCTGAGATGCTCCAGTGTGCTGGCATCAAGCATGGTTCCGGTGCCCACCATCGACACCGGCAGAACACTGCGGGCATTGAGGAAGGTGATACGGGCTCCCATCTCCTTGGCGAAGGCCACGGCCCCATGAACGGCCTTCAGGGAGACGTCGGATCCGTCAATGGGAACGAGCAGATGGGAGTACATGGCTGGAGGCCTGGGGTATGGCAAGCCCGACGAAGTCCTTGCCAAGGAGCGTACGCGGGCTGGTGCCCGAGCTCTTGAGCCAGGGGCGGTGGCGGGCCGCTGAAGCCTTTGTACAGCGGCGTCGTAAAGGGCTTGCCCCGTCCAGGAGACCGCCACGATCACCGGTAGGGCCAGCAGGAGCAGCACGGCGAGCTGAGGGCTTGCGCTGCTGGGGAAACCGCGGCTGGTGAAGAGCAGGAAAATGGGCCGGTGAAAGAGGTACATGAAGAAACTGGCGGTGCTGATCGCCAGGATCAGGGGGGGCAGACGCAGATGGCGGCCCCAGCGTTCACAGACCAGAAAGGTCAGCAGTGGACCGAACACGGCCAGGGGGATGGCATTGAGGCTCTCGTCGATCCGGGCCTGGTGGTGGAAGGAGAACAGGGTGGCCGCCACGGTGGCCAGGGCCGCGAGGGCGATACTGCGGCCGCTTACGCGCGGCTCCACCAGCGAGGGGGAGAGCACCAGGCCTGCAACGAAGGGCGGGAAGTAGAGGAACAGGCGCGGATCCACCCCATCCAGCAGCTTGCCCAGCAGCACGTTGAGGCCGATGATCCCGGCACACACCATCAGCCGGTTGGATGTCCAGCGCCAGGGCATCTTGCTCAGGCTGTGCACCAGCAGCAGCAGCAACGGGGCGAGCAGATAGAACACCACGATCATCGAGATGTACCAGAGGGTCAGGGGTGGCTCCAGGCTGAAACTCGCAGTCAGCAGCGCCGCCCCGGCGAACTGCCCCGGCTTGAGCAGTCCACAGAGATCGAAGAGCAGCAGGGCCGCCAGGTAGGGGGGATAGATCCGGACCATCCGTCGCCGGTAGAACCGCCAGACCTCGGCTGCGTTGGTGATCCGGGCCCTGCCGATCAGATGCCCGGAGATGAACACGAACAGCCCCAGCACCACCACCGTCAACCGGTAGGTGAGGTCGTTTTTGTAGCCATCGATCGATTCGGCGTAGCCCAGCAGGTGCCAGAAGCCAACGATCCAGAGGATGCAGGTGGCGCGCATCAGATCGATGGCCTGGTCGCGCCGGCGCGGGGCGGGTTGGCTCAGGGGGGCTGGGTTGCCGCTTCCAGTCGACTGTTGCTCAGGCATGGGTGATGGGTCGCTCGTCGGTTGGTGGAGAGGGCTGCTGGCCGCTGACACTGGCCCAGTCCGCCGCGTTCAGCTGGGGAAACAGACCATCGTCGGTCTCAATGCTCTCGAGCCAGCCATCGGGCAACGCCGCGCCGGTGTCGATGGCATGCATCAGCCGCCAGAAACGATCGAGATGGCGATGGATCCTCTCCCGGGCCAGTCCGGTGGTGGTGCCGGCCCGGAGGATGAAACTCCAGTCTGAGCTCTGGGCCAGCAGCAGCTCCCGTCCCGCCTGGGTGAGCAGCCTCCTCTGGTGATCCGAGGCCACGCCGCCATTCACCCGCTTCACCATCGCCGCGGAGGCGCGATGCCACTCCGGCACGACCCAGGCATTGCTCTGGTGTAGCCAGTAGTGGTGGTAGCCGCCCTGCCCCCAGCTCGAGGGGGAAGGGCGGCAGACCTGCAGGGGCTCCTCCCGCATGAGGGCGCCGCGCAGGCTGCTGAACTCCACCCCTGCGGCAGGCGCCTGGCGGAACAGTTCGGCGAGAAAATGGGGACCCTCATACCACCAGTGGCCGAACAACTCCGCGTCGAACGGTGCCACCAGCAGGGGGGGACGGGCCATGGCCGCAGCCAGGCTTTCCAGCTCCTCGCTGCGGCCGGCCAGGTAGGCGCTGGCATGCTCCACCGCCCGCTGGGCGGCTGCCTCCGGGTCGTAGGGCAGCTTCTGATCGAGAGCAGAGCCCTGGCTGCTGACTCTGTGCAGTTTCAGTCCCAGGGGCCTGGCAGTGCTGATGCCATGGGCATGCAGCTCCGCTTCGGGCAGATCCCAGCCCAGGTCGCGGTGAAATTCCCGGTAGCTGCCATCGCCTGGATAGCCTTCAGAGGCTGACCACACCGGCAGGGTGGCGGCACCATCGCGGGCAAAGAAGGCGATGCCGGCAGGCGAGCAGATCGGCGCATAGACCCCGTAACGCGGCCGCGGCAAGGCATGCAGCAGGCCATGGGCATCGAGCACCGAGTAGCGCAGACCGCACTGTCGCAGGAGCAGATCAAGGCCTTCGTAGTACGCGCATTCCGGCAGCCAGATCCCGAGCGGCCGCTCCCCAAGCAACCGTTGGTGCTCGCGCACGGCATTGATCAGCTGGGCCCGCACGGCTTCGGGGCTGTGGCGCAGCAGCGGCAGGTAGCCGTGGGTGGCGGCGCAGGTGAGCAGGTCGAGCACTCCGTCCTGCTGCAGCTGGCGGAAGCGCTGCAGCAGCTGGCCGCCGCTCTCGATCCAGCTCTGACGGGTGCTCTCCAGGGTCTCGGCCAGGGCGGTGGCAGCGCTGCGGTGGCTGGATGGGGCCTGCCGCAGTAACCGTTGGCGCTTGGCGAGCCAGTCGGGGAAGCGCGCGATCAGCACTGGATCGCTGATCAGGCTCAGCAGGGTGGGGGAGAGCCCGAGGCTGAGGCAGGGCCGCTGGGCGGGATCATCCCGGCTGTTTTCCAGCACCTGCAGCAGCGGCAGATAGCTCTCCAGCAGGGCCTGGAAGTACCAGTCTTCCTCCAGGGAGCCCGGCTGGCTGTCCCGAACAAAGGGGAGATGGGCATGAAGGACCAGGGCCAGGGTGCCTGTGGCCATCGACGATCCATCAATGAAGCCACCTTACGGGGCACCCCTCTGTGAGTCGTGAAGATCACACTTCTCTAAGCTGGACCCATGAGGCGTGATGGGTTGCAGGTGGATCAAGGCAGAATTCGGCGCGTGGTGATCGTGGATGGCCACGGCATGTTCTACGCCCAGCAGAAGCTGGGCTGGTTCTTCGATCCACGCCGGTTGCTGGAGTTGGCCACCGCCGACCCCAACGTGGAACTCGATGGGGCCTACTGGTACACGGGCCTGAAGGATCCTGCCGATCAGCGGCCCTTTCGTGATGCGCTCACCAGCCTCGGCTACACGGTTCGCAGCAAACCCCTGCGGGAGTTCGGCGCGGATCCCGACCACCGCCAGTTCGCCCGGGCGAACCTGGATGTGGAGATCTGCCTGGATCTGATGATGGTGGCCCACCGCCTCGATGAGGTCTGGCTGCTGAGCGGCAGCCGGGATCTGGAGCGGGTTGTTGAAACCCTGCGGGCGAAGGGAATCCGGATCACGCTGCTCAACGCCGATGGGATGGTGCCCAGGGAGCTGCGCAACGCCGTGGATGTCTTCCTGGATCTGGCCGGCTGGCGCAAGCAACTGGAGAAGGCCGAAGCGGTCCAGACGCCGGTGTTTCAGCGGGGCCTGGAGGGCCCGGTGAGGGTCGAGCCGCTGAGCCGGGAGCTGGTGCGCCGTCCGCAGGAGTCTGGTGAGAGCCGTGCCGGCCAGGTGGTGATCTCCCCGCCCCTCTAGGATCGATTCAACTCATAGTCACATCGACTTGCAACGGTCATGGCCAAGGACCCAGGCCGCGTACTGATCTTCGACACCACCCTGCGGGATGGTGAACAATCCCCCGGGGCCAGCCTCAACCTGGAGGAGAAGCTGGCGATTGCCCACCAGCTCGCCCGCCTGCGCGTCGACATCATCGAAGCCGGCTTCCCCTTTGCCAGCCCTGGTGATTTCAATGCTGTCCAGCGCATCGCCGCCGCCGTCGGCACCCCCGACGGGCCGGTGATCTGCGGGCTGGCCCGGGCAGCCCGCGGCGACATCAAGGCCTGTGCCGAGGCGGTGGCCCCCGCAGCCAATCGCCGCATCCATACCTTCATCGCCACCAGCGACATCCATCTGGAGCACAAGCTGCGCAAGAGTCGTGCCGAGGTGGTGGCGATCACCGCGGAGATGGTGGCCTATGCCCGCTCCCTGGTCGATGACGTGGAATTCTCCTGCGAAGATGCGGGCCGCTCTGATCCCCACTACCTCTATGAGGTCATCGAGGCCGCCATTGCTGCTGGCGCAACCACGATCAACATCCCCGACACCGTGGGCTACGCCACACCGGCTGAATTCGGGAGCCTGATCGCCGGCATCAATGTTCACGTGCCCAATATCGATCACGCGGTGATCTCTGTGCACGGTCATAACGACCTCGGACTGGCGGTGGCCAATTTCCTTGAGGCGGTCAAGAATGGAGCCCGCCAGCTGGAGTGCACGATCAACGGCATCGGCGAGCGGGCCGGCAATGCCTCGCTCGAGGAGCTGGTGATGGCGCTGCACGTGCGCCGCGCCTACTTCAACCCCTTCCTCGGCCGCCAGGCCGGCAGCAGCGAGCCGCTCACGGGGGTGCGCACCGAGGAGATCTACAAGACGTCCCGCCTGGTGAGCAACCTCACCGGCATGGTGGTGCAGCCCAACAAGGCGATCGTGGGTGCCAACGCCTTTGCCCATGAATCGGGCATTCATCAGGACGGCGTCCTCAAGAATCGCCTCACCTACGAGATCATCGATGCTCGCACCATCGGCCTGGCCGACAACCGCATCTCCCTGGGCAAGCTGAGCGGCCGCAGTGCCTTCCGGGCGCGCCTGGAGGATCTGGGCTACATCCTCGATCGCGACGACCTTGATGAGGCCTTCGCCCGCTTCAAGGAACTGGCTGATCGCAAGCGGGAAATCACCGACCGGGATCTGGAGGCGATCGTCAGCGATCAGGCCCAGCAGCCCGAGGCCCGCTACCTGCTCAAGCTGGTTCAGGTGAGCACCGGCACCAACCTGCGGCCCACAGCCACCGTCACCCTCACCACCAGTGATGGCGCCGAGCTGACCGAAGCCGCCATCGGCACCGGGCCGGTCGATGCCGTCTGCCAGGCTCTCAACAGCCTGGCGCGGGTGCCCAACGAGCTGGTGGAGTTCAGCGTCAAGTCGGTCACCGAGGGCATCGATGCCATGGGGGAGGTCACGATCCGCCTGCGCCATCAAGGGGTGCTCTACGCCGGCCATGCCGCCGACACCGACATCGTGGTGGCCGCGGCCCAGGCCTTCGTCAATGCCCTCAACCGGCTGGTGCATGGCATGGAGCGCCAGCCCCTGCACCCCCAGATGGCCTCTGTGCCGGTGGCGGAGCTGCCGCGGCTGTGAAGGAGCAGCGGCCTCTCTGGGCGAGCGCCCTGCAACTGGGTGCCCTGTTGCTGCTGGCCCTGCTGATGCTCGTGCCCCTGCTCTGGCTGGTGAGCACCTCGCTCAAGGGGCCAGCTGAAGATATCTTCTCAACCCCGCCGTCCCTGATTCCGGCCCAGCCGAGCCTGGAGGCCTACGGCCGCCTCTTCGCCGACCATCCCCTGGTCCTCTACCTGTTCAACAGCACGGTGGTGAGCCTGCTGGCGGTTCTGGGCAACCTGCTGTTCTGTTCACTGGCAGCTTATCCGCTGGCGCGGATGCGCTTCGCCGGTCGGGGCCTGGTGCTTGCTCTGGTGGTGGCCACCATCCTGATTCCCTTCCAGGTGGTGATGATTCCGCTTTATCTGATGATGGTCCAGCTGGGTCTGAGAAACACCCTGTGGGCTTTGATTGTGCCCCAGGCAGCCACGGCCTTCGGCATCTTTCTGCTGCGTCAGAGTTTTCTTGGGGTGCCGGTCGAGCTGGAGGAGGCGGCCCGCATCGATG
This sequence comes from Synechococcus sp. UW140, assembly GCA_943371515.1. Taxonomy (GTDB): domain Bacteria; phylum Cyanobacteriota; class Cyanobacteriia; order PCC-6307; family Cyanobiaceae; genus Regnicoccus_A. Next base: position 148,248 of record CALRVC020000002.1, read on the forward strand.
GCTGTACCCCGGCGGGGGAATGGTGGAACGTGATGATCCCCGCCGCACGGGCCGACCTGATCACCCTGGCGATGTTTGTGTTCATCGGCACCTGGAGTGATTTCCTCTGGCCCCTGGTGATCCTCGATGACCCCAGGCTCTACACCCTTCCCCTGGGATTGCAGCAACTGGCCAGCAGCTTCTCCCTCGACTGGCGGCTGGTGGCGGCAGGATCGGTGGTTTCGATTCTGCCGGTGCTTGTGCTGTTCGTACTGCTGCAGCGCTATATCCTCCCCAGCGCCAGCGGCGATGCGGTGAAGGGCTGAGGGCCCCGGCCAGTGCACGGTCAAACCCTCTGCCTCTGGCGCTGCCAAGGTCGGTGTCAGCGAGAAGGCCATCCGTCTCCCCTTCCCTGAACTGGGGCTCTGAGCTGGTTCTCCGCGCCTGGGCTGGTCCCTGTCGTTTCGATCTGTGCTGATCCCATCGGCCTTCCGGACCCTTGCAGGCGGTCCCGATAGTCTCCCGGTCACGTTCAGCAGGTAGCCAGGCCGCCGATGGAGACCAGCCTGGTTCTGCAGAACCTGCTCTCGCCACCGGTGCTGTTCTTCGCGCTCGGGGTGATCGCGGTGCTGGTGGGATCCGACCTGGAGATCCCGGCACCGCTGCCGAAGCTGTTCTCCCTTTATCTGCTGTTGGCGATTGGCTTCAAGGGGGGTGTGGAGCTGCTTCACAGCGGCCTCGGCCCCCAGGTGATCAGCACGATCGCGGCGGCGATGCTGATGTCGGCTCTGGTGCCCCTCTACAGCTTCCTGGTGCTCAAGCGGCAGCTGGACACCTACAACGCAGCCGCCATCGCCGCCACCTATGGCTCCATCAGTGCCGTCACCTTCATCACAGCGGAGAGCTTCCTGGGCCTCACCGGCATGCCCCATGACGGCTTCATGGTGGCGGCCCTTGCGCTGATGGAATCCCCGGCGATCATCGTCGGACTGCTGCTGGTGAAGCTGGCTGGGGGGAAGCCGTCGCCGGGTGAGGGGCAGGGCATGCGCTGGGGCGCGCTGCTGCACGAGGCGTTCCTGAACAGCTCTGTGTTCCTGTTGGTAGGCAGCCTGGTGATCGGCGTGCTGGTGGCGGGCTACAGCCCCTCGGGTCTGGAGAAGATGGAGCCCTTCACAGGCAAGCTTTTCTACGGAGCACTCAGTTTCTTCCTGCTCGACATGGGCATCGTGGCGGCCCAGCGGGTGGGAGATCTCAAGCGGGCCGGGGCCTTTCTGATCGGCTTCGCCGTGCTCATGCCCCTGTTCAATGCCGGCGTGGGGCTGGCGGTGTCGTGGCTGCTGGGGCTGCCCCAGGGGGATGCGCTCCTGTTCATCGTGCTCAGCGCCAGTGCCTCTTACATCGCGGTGCCAGCGGCGATGCGGATGACCGTGCCACAGGCCAGCCCGAGCCTCTACATCTCCACGGCCCTTGGGGTGACCTTCCCTTTCAACATCATCGTGGGCATCCCCCTTTACATGGCGATGGTGAGGCTGGTCATCCCTCCCGTCTGATCCCTGTCTGACTATCCGGCTCTTGCCATGCAACGTCTTGATCTGATCTGCAGTGAACGGGAACTTGAGAAGGTGGTGCACCTGATCGATGCCGCCGGCGCCCCCGGATACTCGGTGGTCCGTCATGTCACGGGGCGCGGGCCCCATGGCTCGGTCTCGGAATCGATGGAATTCAGCGGCCTGGGCGCCAACGTCCACGTCATCGTGTACTGCGAGAACGAGGCGATCGAGACCCTCCGCAAGGAGCTGCGGCCGATCCTGGAGTACTACGGAGGAGTTGGCTTCGTCTCCCAGGCCGAGCCGCTCTGAGCACCAGCCCCAAACACTCCATGTCCAGCGATCCCGCCATCGCCGCGTTCGGCTCCAGCTTCACGGCGATCACCCTGGCGGAGCTGGGGGACAAGACCTTCTTCGTGGCCTTTCTGCTGGCCGCCCGCCACCGGGCCCGCTGGGTCTTCATCGGGGCGTTTGCAGCCCTGGCGGCCGTCACGCTGATTTCCCTGGCTCTGGGCCTGGGGCTGCGCAGTTTGTTGCCGCCTGAGCTGGTGCCCTGGCTGGCGGCCCTGCTCTTCGGTGGCTTTGGTCTGAAGCTGCTGATCGATGCCCAGGCCATGGGTGCCCAGGCCGCCGAGCAGGAGGCCCAGGAGGCCGAGGATCTGGTCAATGCCGCCGAAGCCAGCCAGGACCAGAGTCGGGCGGGGGGCTGGCTCGTGGTGCGAGAAGCCTTCCTGTTGGTGTTCATGGCAGAACTGGGCGATCGCACCCAGTTCGCCACCGTCTTTCTGGCCACGGCGCCGGGGTTCACCTTCAGCGCCCTGCTGGCGGGAACCCTGGCGGGTCATGCCCTGGTCACGGGTCTGGCGGTTGGGGCGGGCAAATGGATCGGCCAGCTCCTCTCCGAGCGCCTGCTTTACCGGCTCAGCGGGGGCCTGTTCCTGGTGTTTGCCGCGGTGGCTCTGCGCCAGGCCCTGGGCTGAAGACGTGCCGCAGGCGTACCGCAGGACTTCTCAGCTCTGCCGGCCGCTGTAATGGGCGCAACGCTCGCAGGGGCCGTCTGGGAGCACGGCACAGCGCAACAGCGGTGAACGGGCGTTGAAGCGGCAGCTGGGGTCGCCGATCACCCAGCCTCCGTTCCACCAGCGAGCCTCCCTGGGCTGGCGTTCCGCTTTGACCTGCAAGGCCACCGTGGCCAGCTCGTAGCGTCCATTGCGCAGCTGGTAGCGGTGGTGCCGCTGCAGCACCAGGAAACTGCGGCTGCCATGGAGAAACCAACGGCCGGGCTGGGGAATCTCAGCCAGCTCATCGAGCTCGAGCTGGGCCAGCAACAGGCCACTGCCGGCCTGGCGAAGTTCGATGCGCAAGGGCTTCAGGGGTTCACCTCACCGGCCTCGCCGCTCACTCGTCTGGAGAACCCCCAGAGGAACAGGCCCGCTACCAGCAGCAGCAGGGTCCACTCGGGCGGCACCAGCTGGGGCAGCCCGAGGCGGAGCAGCAGGCGCAGCCCCACCAGTCCGACAGCCAGGTACCCGGCCCGCTCCAGGTTGGTGTACAGACCCAGCCAACGGATGAACAGCTCGGCGGTGAGGCGCAGGGCGATCACCCCGATCACCCCGCCGGTCATCACCAGCCAGAGCCGATCACTGACGGCCACCGCGGCGGACACGCTGTCGAGGGAGAAGGCGAGGTCGGTGACCGCCAGGGTGAGCACCACGGACCCCAGCCCGCCAGCGCCGTGATGGTGGCCGCCCGAGTCCTTGGCCGACGGGGCATGCAGCGCCGTGGCGGCGGCAGCGTCGCTGGCCTGCTCCGGCCCGTCGCCACTGGTTTCATCGCCGGGTCGCAGCAGGTTGGTCCCGCACAGCCAGAGCAGATAGCCGGCGGCGGCCAGCTGCAGGGGCCAGAAGTTCAGCACCCAGCGGGCCAGCAGGATCAGCCCCAGGCGAAACACCAGGGCCAGGCCCAATCCGAGGTTGAGGGCCTGACGCTGGCGTTGCGGATCATGCAGCCGCCGGGAGATGGCGGCCAGGGCGATGGCGTTGTCGGCGGAGAGCACCGCTTCGAGGGCCACCAGCAGCGGCAGCAGCAGCAGCAGCTCCCCCCACTGATCCGCCCCTTCCAGCAGGGGAGTGAGGGAGGGGATCGACTCCGCTTCCATTGGCGTGCAGCGGGTTCGGTGGCGCCACTCTAGAAAGTCACTGTCACCGGCCTCTCCTGCCATGCTGCTTCGGGCACGACTGGCCCATGCCGACTCCGGCCAGCGGGTCGTCGAGGTGAGTGCCTGGGACGATGGCCGCTGCCTGGGCAGCGCCCTCGGGGAGGCCCCCACGGCCGAGGCCGCCGAAGACCGGGCGCTGCAGCGGCTGCTGCTGCGGCTGCAGGATCCTGCCCGTCTGTCACAGCCGATCGGTGCTCAGCAGCCGGCAGCGCAGCCACATGAGCGACCGGTTCCACCGGCAGGTCCAGCACCACCAGCACCACCAGCCCCGCCATCGGCACCTTCAGCACCTGCTCCGGCCCTCGAAGCCCCCGCGGCTTCTGGCCGGCCGGCTGCCGCGGAAGCCGAACCGCTGGCTGATCCCGACGACTGGAGCGAGGAACTGGCCGAGCTGGAGCGGCTGCTGAGACATCTGGGCTGGGAGAGGGAGCAGGAGTCGATCTATCTGGAGCGGGCCTTCGGTCATCCCAGCCGCAGCCGCCTGATCCGCTACGCCGACCTGCTCGCCTACCTCGGCGCCCTGCGACGACTGGAGCCTGGGGTGGATCCGGCCCAGGCCGCCCTGCCCCTGCGCCGCTCAGACCTCCTGCGGAGCTCCGATGGGCTGCTGGCGCGGTTGGGCTGGGGAGCGACGGAGGGGCGCGCCTTGCTGGAGCGAGACTTCAACCTGGCCAGCCGCCAGCAGCTCAGCGACGACGATCTGCTGCGCTTCAACGCACTCCTGGCCCAGCGGCTGGAAGCCCCCACCGCGCCCTGCCCGGAGCACGACATTCCTTCGCCAGCAGGGCCGGCCCCAGGCTGAGCTGGTTCTGGTTGGCATAGGCCTCCCGTTCCAGTTGGATCTCGGTGGGGCTGGCCCTGGCATAGACGGGATCCTCCAGATGGCGCTGGCTGATCGGATCCAGCACGATCGAGAGACCGAGCAGCCTTGGCCGGGCCCCCAGGCCGCCGTGGCGACAGCTCTGGGCCACGTGAATCGCCTCATGGTTGAGCACCCTGGCGAACTCCACGCTCCCCTTCTCGATCACGTCGGGGCGGATGCGCAGGGTGCGGGCTGCCGGTTCCCACTCCCCAGCGGCCCGGGCTTTGCGCGGCGGTCCGATCACCACCTGCACCCCCGCCCGCTCGAGCATGGTCAGCAGGTTGGCGATGGCGTCGTGTTCGGCCTGGTAGCTGGGGGGACTGCGGCGCAGCGCCTCGATCTGGGCGATGGTCAGCGGCGGATCCTCGAGGCGCCGTTTGTAGAGATAACGGATGCGGCCGTTGCCGAGGGGCTCGGCCCGTGGCAGCCAGCTCTGATCGGCTGCCCTCAGCTGGGCCAGAAGCTCAGGCAGATCAACGCTGGTGAGCACCCGATCGCCAGGCCGCGGCGGCTCTGGACGGCTGGCAAGCACCACCTCCTGCAGCTGGATGGTGAGGTCCTGAAGAGCCAGGAGAGTGTCGTTACGGCCTGGCTGGGGGGAGAGCAGCGCCAGGGCGGCCAGACCTCCCCCGGCGCTGAGGATCATGCCCATCAGCAGAGCGCTGAGCCCCCCCGCGGATCTTCGGGGCCTCTGGGCTTGGGAGCGGCGGGCTGGGCGGGATCGGCGCGAGGGACGGCGGGCGTTGCTCATGACGGCGCCAGGCGCACGGACGGAGGCTGGAGCTGATGGCCTCGGGTTCTGTTCATAGCGCGTGGGAAGGACCCTGGCGGCAGGCCGCGGCCGACGCCTCCGCTTGCGAAGATCAATCCTCCTGCCCACCTGCTCCCCGATGCCCCTCACCGCCCTGGTGCGCCAGCTCGAGCAGGTGTCCCTCACCGGGGAGGTGCTTGAGCGCAGTGGGCGGCCCGAGCGCTTGAGGCTCAGTGGGGCGGCCCGGGCGGCCCGGGCGTTGATCGCCAGCGCCCTGGCCCGTCGCGGCGGCAGGCCCATGGTGGTGATCGTGCCCACCCTGGAGGAGGCCGGCCGCTGGGCCGCCCTGCTGGAGCTGATGGGCTGGCCCACAGCCCAGCTGTATCCCACCAGCGAGGGCTCCCCCTATGAACCCTTCGATCCCACCAGCGAGATCACCTGGGGCCAGCTGCAGGTGCTCAGTGAGTTGATCGACGCTACGGGCCGCTCCTGGTCGGGAGCGATCGTGGCCACGGAGCGCGCTCTGCAGCCCCACCTGCCGCCGCCTGCCGCCCTGGCCGCCCGTTGCCTCAGCCTGCGCAAAGGCAGCAGCATCGACCTCGAGGACCTGGCCGACACCCTCACCCGCCTGGGCTACGAGCGGGTGCCGACGATCGAGCAGGAGGGAAGCTGGAGCCGCCGCGGCGACATCGTCGATGTGTACCCGGTGAGTGCCGAGCTGCCGGTGCGGCTGGAGTTCTTCGGGGAAGTCCTGGAGAAGTTGCGGGAGTTCGATCCCGCCACCCAGCGCTCCCTCGACGCGATCGAGGCGGTTCGGCTCACCCCCACTGGCTATGCCCCGCTGATCGCAGACGCCTTGCGCGAGTCGATGCCGGAGGCGCTCACGGAGCTGCTGGCCGCTGAGGCCCTCGAGCAGTTGCTGGAGGGGGGCACGCCCGAGGGGATGCGCCGCCTGATGGGGTTGGCCTGGGAGCAGCCCGCCTCCCTGCTCGACTACCTGCCCGGCGCCACCCTGATCGCCGTGGATGAACGCCGCCAGGGCCTGGCCCACGGCCAGCAGTGGTTCGACCATGCCAGCGACCACCACGCCGAGGTGAGTGCGCTGCTGCCACCGGACTCCCTGCCACCGTCGTTGCACCGGCCGGTGGAGGAAGCCCTGGCGGCGGCCGATCGCTTTGCCGGCTTCGATCTGGCCGAGCTGCACGAGAGCGACCGCCACCCCAACGCCTTCGATCTCTCCAGCCGACCGGTGCCGGCCCACCCCAATGCCTTCGGGCGGCTGGCGGCCCTGGTGAAGAGCTATCAGCAGGAGAAGAGCCGGGTGTGGCTGGTGTCGGCCCAGCCCTCGCGGGCGGTGGCGCTGCTGGAGGAGCACGACTGCATTGCCCGCTTCGTGCCCAACCCTCATGATGTCCCGGCGATCGAGCGCCTGATCGAGCAGGCCACGCCGGTGGCGCTGAAGCTCAAGGGCACCGCTGAGCTGGAGGGTCTGCAGCTGCCGGCCTGGAAGCTGGTGCTGCTCACCGACCGGGAATTCTTCGGCCAGCACAGCCTGGCTGCCTCGGGCTACGTGCGCCGGCGCCGCAAGGCGGCCAGCCGCACGGTGGACCCCAACAAGATGCGTCCCGGCGACTTCGTGGTGCACCGCAACCATGGCATCGGCCGCTTCCTGAAGCTGGAGAAGCTGGCGATCAGCGGTGAGTCGCGCGACTACCTGGTGGTGCAGTACGCCGATGGGCTGCTGCGGGTGGCGGCCGACCAGCTGGGCAGCCTGGGGCGTTTCCGCGCCAGCACCGACAGTCCGCCGGAGCTGAACCGCATGGGCGGTGTCGCCTGGACCAGGGCCAAGGAGCGCGCCCGCAAGGCGGTGCGCAAGGTGGCGATGGACCTGGTGAAGCTGTACGCGGAGCGTCAGCAGGCGGCCGGCTTCCCGTTCCCCCCCGATGGCCCCTGGCAGGGAGAGCTCGAAGACTCCTTCCCCTACGAGCCCACGCCCGATCAGGTGAAAGCGATCGCCGAGGTGAAGCGCGACATGGAGAAGCCTGAGCCGATGGACCGGCTGGTGTGCGGCGATGTGGGCTTCGGCAAGACCGAGGTGGCGATCCGGGCCGTGTTCAAGGCGGTGACCGCCGGCAAGCAATGTGCCCTGCTGGCCCCCACCACCGTGCTGGCCCAGCAGCACTGGCGCACGCTCAGCGAACGCTTTGCTCCCTATCCGCTCAAGGTGGCCCTGCTCAACCGCTTCCGCACCACCACCGAGCGCAAGACGATTCTCGAAGGCCTCAAGAATGGAACGGTGGATGTGGTGGTGGGCACCCACCAGCTGCTGAGCAAGGGCACCCACTTCGAGAAGCTCGGTCTGCTGGTGGTGGATGAGGAGCAGCGCTTCGGGGTGAACCAGAAGGAGAAGATCAAGGCGCTGCGCAAAGACGTGGACGTGCTCACCCTCTCCGCCACGCCGATTCCGCGCACGCTCTACATGAGCCTCTCGGGGGTGCGGGAGATGAGCCTGATCACCACCCCACCGCCCCTGCGCCGCCCGATCAAGACCCACCTGGCCGCCCGCGATGAGGAGGCGGTGCGCAGCGCCATCCGCCAGGAGCTCGACCGCGGCGGCCAGGTGTTCTATGTCGTGCCGCGGGTGGAGGGGATCGAGGAGGTGGCGGGCCAGTTGCGCGAGATGCTGCCGGGCCTGAAGCTGCTGGTGGCCCACGGCCAGATGGCGGAGGGGGAACTGGAGAGCGCGATGGTGGCCTTCAACGCCGGTGAGGCCGACGTGATGCTCTGCACCACGATCATCGAATCGGGCCTCGATATTCCGCGCGTGAACACGATTCTGGTGGAGGACGCCCACCGCTTCGGTCTCGCCCAGCTGTATCAGTTGCGCGGCCGGGTGGGCCGCAGCGGTATCCAGGCCCATGCCTGGCTGTTCTATCCCGGTGATGCCTCCCTGAGTGAGGCGGCGCGGCAACGGTTGCGGGCGATTCAGGAATTCGCCCAGCTGGGCAGCGGCTACCAGCTGGCCATGCGCGACATGGAGATCCGCGGCGTGGGCAACCTGCTGGGGGTGGAGCAGAGCGGCCAGATGGAGGTGATCGGCTTCGATCTCTACATGGAGATGCTGCAGGAATCGCTGGCTGAGATCCAGGGGCAGGACATCCCCGTGGTGGAAGAGACCCAGATCGATCTGCCGATCACCGCCTTCATCCCCGCCGACTGGATTCCCGAGAGCGACGAGAAGATGGCCGCCTACCGCGCCGCAGCCGACTGCCGCGCCCGCGAGGAACTGGTGCAACTGGCCGCCGACTGGGTGGACCGCTACGGCGCCTTGCCCTCGCCGGTGGCGAGCCTGCTGCAGCTGATGGAGCTGAAGCTTCTGGCACGACGATGCGGCTTCTCGCGCATCCGGCTGGAGAAGCCCAACCTCGTGCTGGAAACCCCGATGGAGGAACCCGCCTTCCGCCTGCTGCGCCAGGGTCTGCCCCAGCATCTGCACGGCCGGATGGTGTATCAGGGGGGCGGCGGCAGCACGGCCAAGGTGCTGGCCCGGGGCCTGAGCGTGCTGCCGGCCGATAAGCAACTCGAGCAGCTGATGGAGTGGCTGACGGCCATGGCCGAGCAACTCCCCGGGGCCGACGGGCTCACGCCCGCGCAGCGGCAGGAGGAGCAGAAGGCGAAGAATGAGGCGGTACTGGTGGTTTGAGGGGCAGCACCGAGCAAGCCGCAGGCCGAACCCTCACCCATCTCAGGTGGGGAGCTGCTTCTGAATCTTGGTGATGTACTCCGGGATCATGTGGTCACTGATCAGGGTGGTGAATCCCTCCTTCGCCGCCGTATCTTCACCCCCGGAACGGAGACGCGCCTGGAGATCCCGGAATTCCGCAGCCGTGAGGGGCAGGCTCTCCTTCGAGGTTGCGGTGGAAGGTGAGCTGGAGGCTGCGCTGGAGCCGGTGGTGGATTCGCGTGCTCCGGTCAAGGCCGGCTGGGCGCTGAGCCTGCCGCGGGAGTCGAACTGATAGAGCTGGCCGGCATGGCGGTAGCCAGGCGGCACCCGCGGCACCACGTCGGCATCGTTCACAAAGCGGTAGTAACGATCGGCGAACTGGCGCTGCACGTAGGTGGTGAATTCGGCCTTACCCACCATCGGCTGGCCGTAGGTGTAAAGGCTGTGAAGCGGCTGCTTGCCCACCCAGGTGGCTGCGGCCAGCGCGGCGATCGCCCCGCCGAGGCTGTGCCCGGTGATCACGAGCCGGCGATCGGGGGCGGTTTGCAGGAGCGCCTCGATCTTCTGCTGCAACGATTGGAACTGCTCGAGGAAGCCCGCATGCACAGGCCCGAAGCGGCCGCTCTCCTTGCTCACCACCTTCAGGTTGCTGAGCCAGTCGGCCACGCTCTCAGTGCCCCGGAAGCTCACCAGCACCAGATCCTCGGTGCCCGCCACGAAACCCTGGGCCGGGCCACTGCTGATCGCCTCGCAGCGATCGAATCCCCACGCGCGGGTGCGCGTCTGCACGGCGGCGGCAGCTTCATAGGCCAGCTGGCTGGCCAGAGCGAGGGAAAGGGCAGCCTCCCAGCTGAATCGGTCACGCTTCAGCGAGGCCAGCGAGAACGGCGCCGCGATCAGGCCGGCGGCTGGGGGCTGCGGCGGGCGGCCCCAACCGAACAGCTCTTCATTTCCGGCAGCCGGCTCCTCGCCAGCCCTCTTCCCGGCAGCCACCTGGCCCGCGCCGACGGAGATGGATCCTTCGCCCGGGAGGGCAGGGAGCGTCAGGCTGGCAGGGCCGAAGCTCACGCTGACCTGCAGGGGGATGGTCCAGGTGGACACGCCGACCGCCGGGACGCCCACGCCTGGCGGAACGGCTTCGCTGGTCGGAGACACGGGGGCGCTGGGGCCCGAAGGGGTCCCCGGGCTTTGCGGTGGGATGGCGTCGAGCATCTCGGCCACCAGTCGCCTGCTGTTCGCAGAGAGGTCCTGCGCCTGCACGTGAGCCACCAGGCGGCTGACGCGGACGCCCTCGTTGGCAATCCAGGCCACCCGCTGCTCGCCCATCCATTCCTCCCATTCACGGCCATCGATGGCGAGGATGCGCCCCTCGGCCGATCGCGTCGGGACCCCGGAATGGTGCAGACCCACCACCTCCCACTGGTCGTTGAACACCGGTGCTCCTGAGGATCCGGGAGCTGTGTCGGTCTTGTAGTGGAGGAACAGCTCCAGTTCGTCCACGACGTGGTTGTTGCGGATCGCCAGTTGCTTCGGCTCGCCGTTGGGGTGCTGGATGATGTTGACGGTTTCTCCCACGATCAACTTGCCGGTCTGCGGAATCAGCTGCAGCCAGCCGTAGTCGGTCAGGCGCGGATCCTGTCGCAGGGCCACGAGGGTGTAATCCAGCTCCAGGTCGGTGAGGAAGAAGTCTTCCGGTGCAAAGGCAAACACCTGGCTGGGCTGCATCTCCCCGCCAGCGTTCGCCTGGAAGTTGAATTCGGCCTGGCTGGCGGCGGCACTGGCCGGGGTGGTCAGCACATGGTTGTTGGTGAGGAAGAGCCGGGGTGAAACCAGAAAGCCAGAGCCATAGCCGGCCGGTCGACCCCGGTCATCGCGGATCTGCACCCGCGCCACGGCCTTCGCCACCTGAATCCCCTGCTCCAGGAAGCGGATGCCGATCAGGTCGTTGGTTCCCAGCACCCGCTCCAGGGAGCGTGGGAAATCCTGGGGTGACACCCCCGGACCGGTGGATCTGAAGCTGCGCTTCATGTCACCGAGCTGTTCCACCAGTTGCGGATCGGCATGGAGCCGGCTCAGCCGCCGTGCCACCAGATCAGGGTCGTTGGCGGCCAGCACTCCCTGATCTTTGATCAACCGCTCGGTCCTTTTGCGGTGTTCGCTGCGCTTGTCGTACCGCGACGTCGTCTGGCGCAGGAGATCGTCAATGGTCTGCATGCCCACTACCAACGGTTGATTTACTCAAATTAGGAGGGAATGGCCGGAACAATCCGACAGAAGGCTGATTGTTCCGGCCATCCCAGTCGTTAGGAACAGGATCGGCAACCCACTGCTGTGCACGGCGATCCTCACGGTTGGCAGATCCGCAAGATCATTCCCGCACACGGCTCCAGCCATATCCCAACTCTCTCCAGCAACGCGTCTCCTCGGGCCATGGCTTCGCTGGGTTGCTGGCGCCAATGGGGCGGGATGGGATTCAACACTTCGCCCATTCCCTGACCATTCTGGCGTCAATCACGTCTCAGCGGCACAACGACCCTGGGTGCCGGACCGATGGGCGGCCTCCCAGAACATCAGCTGCTCTGGGACCGATGTTGTGCCGCGATAGCTGTCGTTTGGGGCCGTCGTTAGTCCCGACCCCGCTCAGCCATTCAGCTGCTCCGTGGACTCGGCTCCCATCTCCTCGGCGTCCTTGGCGACTTCGTTCACGTTGCTGCCATTAGCGTGGGCCGACTTGGCTTGGCCTTGCCGAAGTTCCGACAACTGCTGATTCTGCAGCCAGAGTGATCCCCTCAACTCGCCGCTGCTCAACAATTGACACTGTGGGGAAAGACATCGGACACCTGGGATTTCTCCAGCGAACTGCTGATCGAGCGGGTGGTCCAGGCCGATGCCAGAGTTTCTGACATTCGCCTGAGAAATCAGTAGCGGCTGAGCCGGTTTCATCGATTTGCCAATAGGTCACTCCCAAGTGTCCATCAGGTCCAATCCACAGTAGAGGAAAGTGAATGAGTTGCGTGTCGCAAAGCCATCGGCAGATCGCCTTGAACCGCCACAAAACCTCTGGCGACGATCCACCGATAGTAGTCGATACGCTTCAACCTGAAATGGATTTCAGGCAATCCGATCATGGAGACATGCAACTGCTGGAAATCGGCTGCATCACCTCAGCAATGACATTGGTATTGGGAAGGGGCAAGGAGCGAGGATCAGCGCTGGGTGCGGTGGATGGAAGGGGAGGCCCAGCTCCATTCTTTGGGCCTTCAGTAACACGCTCACCGCAAGATGACCATGATGACTGGGTTATGCAGATAGCAGTTTGAAGGGTGCGGCGCACCTCCTCTTCCATCAAAAGCCCTCGCTGGTTGGCCCGCTGATGTAAGCGTGCAGTGTGCTTGAAGTGGTTCTGGCCCGCCAGAAGATTATCTGAGCCGCAAGCACAGCAACAGCATCGGCGTTCAAGGCCCAAAACGCTGACTCAACCAGCTGCAGGCACTCGGATCTCCCCGTGTACAAGCACTATTGGCGATCATGGCCTGCTGGAAAAGTTGAGGATTGGCTGTGGCCAACTGCCGGAAGTAGCAGGCTTTCTGAAATCCATAGCTGCACCACAGTTGATAGTAGGTCAGGCAGGTGTTGAAATTGGCCGTGACTTGGCAAGCGGCTTCTAGCCGCCCAACAGTCGGGTTCCACTGTCGCTCTTCATTGGGGTCGCCAGGATTCAGCTTGGGATAGAGCTGGTAAGGCTGGGCTCTCGCGGTGGGCTGGATGGGGATCAGGACCGTGGCCACGAAGCCAGTCGCTAGCGCAACAGAGTCCATCACCAAACCTGACGTGGATCCTCGCTTTCGCCAGGTGGGCATGGCAATCGGTCTGACGACCACTGCTTGAACACTAGCAGTGTTTCGTGTTGATGCCGAATGGCCCGAACTGACGGGATTGGACCTCATCCTCAATTCGATCGTGCCCTATCAGGCGAGTGTCCAGGGGGAGTCAGGGAGTAGTCGCTGGGAGAACGGATTCACGCCGATGGGGCTGCTTCGGGCTACTCGGTGATCACTCAGCAGCGCTTGCGGAGGGCCGCGATTATCCTTTGCGGTGCATTGGCTTGGCCCTGCATCGCGAACGCTTCCTGCTCGATGACCCGATTGCCGTGGTGATAGCGGGTCGTGAGGATGCCGCTAATTTCACGCTCCACTACCGGCGCCAAGGTCAGGTTCCAGCCGATCGGTCGGAGGGTTCCGTCGGGGCAGCTCTGGGCGGCATGCGTGGCCTCATGGAGGAAGGTCTGACGGCCGATCCCGAGTTCGAACGCGATCGGGGCCACCCAGAGGGTCCTGGTCTTGGCCTGATAGAGCCCGTACGTTCCCTGAACAGGAGGCGGGGCGAGCTTCAGCCTGAAGCCATGGCGACGAAGCTCAGCCGCCACAGGCTGGAGATCAGCGGGGAGGGAGTGGAGCGACATCGCCAGGAGGGCGAACGAGCCGCTGGCCAGGATCGTCATCGCCATGGTGGGGAGGAGGATTCGGTTCGATCAGCATCCATGAGTTCTGTGACGTCCCATCTTGCGCCTCCTGGTTGGACACGCGAGGCTTCAGGAGGCTTCCCATGGCTGTGAGGATGTCGATTTCCGAACCAGATCTGGCTTCGGCCTTGCGTGTGCTCGAGCTGAACACGCTTCCCCCCAGCCGGCGCACTCTTGCGTTGCGCGTGAACCGGCACCATCCAGGCAGGGCCGTCTGGACCAAGGAGCACACCGCTGCCTACCGGCTGCTCTGGGAACTCCTCCAGGACGGGATGGACGAGGCGGCTGCGGCCTGAACGGTTTCTCTCCACAGGCGTTCGGCGAACCGATCAACGAGGCACCTGCTGATCTGGCGGATCACGACGACGATCCCACTCCCCTGTGCAAGCGCCATCGGCTGCTGTGGGTGGGAGAAACGTGCAGGGAGAAACCGCGTCGGAGACAATTCGCTCGGTTCCCGCCCCAGCCATGACCCAGCCCCTGCCCGTGACGCTTCTGGGCTACGGAGCCGCCACCCTTACCACGTTGAGCTTCTTCCCTCAGGCGATCAAGACCGTCCGCAGCGGCGACACCCGCGGCATCTCTCTGCGCATGTACCTGCTGTTCACGCTGGGGATCACGGCTTGGGGAATCTATGGCCTGCTCACCGGTGATGGCCCCCTGATCGTCGCCAATGCCCTCACCCTTGTCCCGGCCTTGGTGGTGCTGGAGAGGAAGGTGCAGTCCCTGCGCCGTGGGGACGACCGGTTGTGGTGAAGCCGGCAGCGCGGTGAACCGCGGTGAGCACCCTCAGGACACCTGCTTTCTGCGGCCACGACGGGAGCTGCCGCTGCTTGCCCCAACCTGGGCGGGTTAAGGAAGGCTTCAGAATGTATTCCGTCTCATCTCCGCAAAAGTTCGTTACTGTGCAAAGAATTGAAACGCGGACATGGGTGAACTGGTGGGTGGATACGGCGGCGTCACGGCTGGTGTTCAGAGCGGGTATGCGCTCGCTTCAGCTCTGATCAGCGTGCTGGCCCTCGGCCTCTTCGCCCTGTTTCAGAACGACCAGGAGAACGACGACGACGATTCCAACCCTGGTGGCGGGCTGATGCAGCCGGTCAGCGGCGCAGCCTGAGTCTTACCTGCTTAAGGGGCGTTGGGTCTCCAACAAGCCGGACACATCCGGTCAGAACCTGGCGGAACCCTGGTCATCTTTTGGCACTCTCTCGGCGTCATGGTGAATGGGTGATATGTCACTCCCGTGGCTCGTTCACCGCTCGCCCTAAGCCTTGATCGTCTGGTCCACCGCCAGCGTTACAGATTTGTTGGGCTTGCCTGCCTTGCCGCCCCGCTGATGTGCCTGGCGCCAGCACCGGCAGGAGCTCTCGATTACTGGCAGTCCATCGACGTCTTGCGACAGCGGCTTTCCGCCAACGGCGTGCGCGTGATGCAGCGAGATTGCGGGCAGCGTGGCCTCCAGGGCCTTTATCACCCGAGCAGCGACACGATCCTGGTGTGCCGCGTGCACCGGGATCCGGTTGCGGTGTGGAACACCCTGGCCCATGAAGCCACCCATCGGATGCAGACCTGCCGCGGCGGTCTGATCACGGATCAGGGTCATCACAGAGCGATGGCGGCCACTCTGGCTAGCCGGGCGCCGCTTGAGTGGCGCTCCCTGCAGAGCTACCCAGCCCGGGAGCGCCTCAGCGAACTGGAGGCGCGCTACACCGCCCAGCTGCCTCCCGAGCAGGTGATCCAGCTGTTCGACCGCTACTGCGGTCGGCGTACCTCCGCCGGCCTCGCCCTTCGCACCCCTTCCCTGCGATGAACAACGTTCTTCTTTCACTTCTGTTGAGCGCACTCGGCCAGTTCGGCGGGGTGGGAGGTCTCGGCGGGGGTTTCGGTGGTGGCTTCGGTGGCGGTCTGCCGGCACCGGGCTATGGCTCCAGCCAGGGTTCCGGTTCACTGCCGGCCGGCACTCTGGCCGTGGTCCAGTGCCTCTATGAGGAGGGCCGCCTCGGTGAAGGCGACGCCCGTGCACTGATTGAGCAGCAGGGTCGCCGCCGCGGCTGGCCGGCGAGCTGGGAACGCTCGATCGACCCCCGCCGCGTGGGGCAAGCCATCGGCGCTGCCGGCGGCTGTCGCTCCCTGATGACCCGCCTCGATCGCAGCGGCAGCCGTACCTTCACCCGCCCTGTGCAAGTTGCCCCCTGGCCTGGAAGCTCCGGCAGGAGCCCCAGCCAGAGCGAGGGTTTCGGGCTGGCGCCCTATCGCTGAATGGGTAGGGCGGCCGGCAGATTGGCGCTGGTGGGGTTGAAGGTGGTGCGGGACGCGCTGGTTTCCCGCAACTTCTTCACCAGGGTGGATTCAGCCGCCCGGTACTGCACATCCTTGGAGGTGCCCAGATCTTCCAGCTTCAGCTTGGCGGCCTCCGCTTCGCTCAGCTTCACCGACACATCCGGGGCGATGCCGTGCTTGTGGATGTCGCGGCCGCTGGGGGTGAGGTACTTGGCGATGGTCACGGTCATACCGGAGCCATCGGAGAGTCCCCGCACCGATTGCACCAGCCCCTTGCCGAAGGTTTTCTGGCCCACCAGCACGGCCCGCTTGTTGTCCTGAAGGGCTCCGGAGAGAATCTCGCTGGCACTGGCCGAGCCTTCGTTGACCAGCACAACGATCGGTGATCTGGTCAGGGCGCGGCCATTGGCGCGGCGCACGTCCTGGATGCCGTCACGGGTGCGGGTGGAGACGATGATGCCCTCATCCAACAACTGGCGGGCAATTTCCACGCTGGCCATCAGCAGCCCACCGGGGTTGCTGCGCAGGTCGAGGACGTAGCCCTGCACCCCCTTCTGCTCGAGATCGCGCAGGGCAGCGCGCATGTCCTTGGCAGCGTTGGCGTTGAACTGTTTCAGGCGGATGTAGCCCACCTTCACGCCGTCGGGGCCGGTGTTGATCTGGTGCTCGACCGCATGCAGCTCGATGCGCGCGCGGGTGAGTGGCACGGTGACCACCTGGCTGCGGCGGCGAAGCTCCAAGGTGACCTTGGTGCCGGCCTGGCCGCGGATCAATTTGACTGCATCCTCGGTGCTCATCCCCTTGGTGCTCTTGCCGTCGATCGAGACGATCACGTCCTTCGGCTGCACGCCGGCTTCAGAGGCGGGGGAGCCGTCGATCGGTGAGACCACCACCAGCTCCTTGGTCTCCTTGTCGAGGCTCAGCTGGATGCCGACCCCGGAGAGTTCTCCCGAGGTGTCGATCTGCATCTCCTTGAACTCCCGCGGATCCATGAAGCGGGTGTAGGGATCATCGAGGGTGCCGAGCATCCCCCGGATCGCCTCATAGCTTTCCTTGGTGCTGCCGTAGCTCTTGGCCAGCAAGTCGCGGCGCAGCTTGCGCCATTGATCGGGGGTGTATTTGCCGGTGGTGTCGAGGTAGTCGCGGAAGACGATCTGCCAGGCCTGATCCATCACCTCCTTGGGACTGTCGGTGATCAGCGAGGCGGCGCTCGGGGAACCCAGCCAGTCGGTGCCGACGATCACGGCGGTGGCGCAGGCTCCCAGTCCGGCGAGAACGGCGATGCCGGTGCGACCCCTGCCCATTGGCTGATTCCCTGGAGTAAGACTGTCCATACAAGCTAGCCCGAGCTGCAGGGCTGGGCGAGGGATCGGAGACGGTCACAGGCAAGTCAGGATGTGACTCGTCAGGGATCGACCCAGCGACCGTCCTCCTTGATCAGGGCGATCAGGGCCTCGACCCCCTCCGCTTCCGGCACCCGGCGGATCTCCTCGCGGCCGCGGTACAGGGAGATGGTGCCAGGGGTCTTGCC
Source organism: Synechococcus sp. UW140 (assembly GCA_943371515.1). Taxonomy (GTDB): domain Bacteria; phylum Cyanobacteriota; class Cyanobacteriia; order PCC-6307; family Cyanobiaceae; genus Regnicoccus_A. Next base: position 165,662 of record CALRVC020000002.1, read on the forward strand.
CACATAGCCGTAGTCGGCGTCGGCCATCTCGCCGGGTCCGTTGACGATGCAGCCCATCACGGCAATGTCGAGGCCGGTGAGGTGGGCGGTGGCATTGCGCACCACGTGCAGCACCTCCTCCAGGTTGAAGAGAGTGCGGCCGCAGCTGGGGCAGGCCACGTATTCCACCATGGTTTTCCTGAGGCCCAGGGCCTGCAGGATCGAGTAGCAGACCGGGATCTCCTTCTCGGGCGCCTCGGTGAGCGACACCCGGATCGTGTCACCCAGTCCCTCGGCCAGCAGGGTGGCGATGCCGGCGGTGCTCTTGATGCGGCCGTAGTCGCCGTCGCCCGCTTCGGTGACGCCCAGGTGCAGGGGGTAGTGGAAGCCGGCGGCGTCCATGCGGTCGGCCATCATCCGGTAGGCGGCCAGCATCACCGGCGCCCGTGAGGCCTTCATCGACACCACGATGTTGTGGAAGTCGAGACGATCGCAGATCTGGATGAACTCCATGGCGCTCTCCACCATCCCCAGCGGCGTGTCGCCGTAGGTGAACAGCATCCGCTCGGCCAGGGAGCCGTGGTTCACGCCGATGCGCAGGCCCTTGTCCTGCTCCTTCAGCAGGCTCACCAGCGGTTCGAGCGTGGCCTGGATGCGCGCGCCGATCGCCGCCACTTCCTCGGGCGTGAACTCGGTGCGGTTGGGGTCGGGTTTGTCGAACACATACAGGCCCGGGTTGATCCGCACCTTGTCGACGTGCTGGGCCACCTCCAGGGCGATCTTCATGCCGTTGTGGTGCACGTCGGCCACCAGGGGCACGGGCTGATAGCTGTCTTCGAGGCGCTTGCGGATCTCCCCGACCGCCTTGGCGTGGGCCAGGCTGGGCACCGTGAGCCGCACGATCTCGCAGCCCGCTTCGTGCAAGCGGCGGATGCCGGAGGTGGCGCCTTCGATGTCGAGGGTGTCCTCGTTGATCATCGACTGCACCACCACCGGGTGCTCGCTGCCCACCCAGATATCGCCCACGCGCACGCTGCGGGTCTTGCGGCGGCGGATCAGGGTGTCGTAGCGGGGGTTGCTGGCCCAGTCGGCTGGGAGGCCTGGAAGGCTGGTGTCGGGGCGGGCGAGGGTGCCGGTCATCGCCAGGGTGCCGGGAAGTGGGCCAACACTGCCACAGATCAGGGGTCGCCTGACGAATCCAGAGCGGGGTCTGGAGCGGCCCTGAGTTGGTCAAGGCGACCCCTGACCGCCTTGAGGTCCTGCCAGGTGTGCCACTTGGGGGTGTCCGGTTCCCGCGAGGGATTGCGCAAGAGATAAGAGGGGTGAAAGATCGGCAGACACCAGCGCCCCTGCCAGGAACGCCACTGTCCCCGCAGGCGGGTGATGCCGCCCTTGATTCCCAGCACCCCTTCCACCGCGGTGGCGCCGGCCAGCAGAACCACCTGCGGTTGCACCAGCTCCACCTGCTGCAGCAGCCAGGGCAGGCAGGCGGCCATCTCCTGGGGGGTGGGTTTGCGGTTCTCCGGTGGACGGCACTTCACCACATTGCAGATGTAGGCGTCGCGGTTGCTGTCGATGCCGACGCTGGAGAGCATCCGATCGAGCAGCTGCCCGGCCCGGCCCACGAAGGGTGAGCCACTGGCGTCTTCCTGGGCGCCGGGGCCCTCACCGATCACCATCAGGGCGGCACCGGGGTCACCCCGGCTCACGACCACCTGCTGGCGGCCATCCGCCAGGGAGCAGCGGCGGCACTCGGAGCAGTCTTGGGCCAGTTGCTGCAGCGCCGCGCCCTGCAGGGCTGCGTCCTGCTGTGCCGCGCCGGAATCACCCTCCACCCTGTTTCTTCCTTGTGGCTGAGCGTCCACGCTGGCCGCAGCGGGGGGCACCTGTCCAGGTGCCCGGCGCGACGGTGCCCGCTCGAACCTTTCACTGGAAGGGCGTCAGGCAGGATGCAAGATCTCCCAGGCGCTTCTTTCGGAGCGCCACGGCCCCAGCGGCCGCTTCGCGCTGCGGCCGTCGGCCGCGCCCCCGCCGATGCCCCGTCCGTTGAAGCTCTCGGCCCGGGCCGAAGCCCTGCAGCCTTCGCTCACCCTGGCCATCGCCGCCCGCGCCAAGCAGTTGCGCGCCGAGGGCCAGGACATCTGCAGCCTGAGCGCGGGCGAACCCGACTTCGACACCCCGCCCTTCATCCGCCAGGCGGCCATCGATGCCCTTGAGGCCGGCGCCACCCGCTATGGCCCGGCCGCCGGCGAGCCGGCCCTGCGCGAGGCGATCGCCGTCAAGCTCAGCGAGGAAAACGGGGTTGCCACCAAAGCCGAGCAGGTGCTGGTCACCAATGGTGGCAAGCAGGCTCTGTTCAACCTCTTCCAGGTGCTGCTGGGCCCCGGCGATGAGGTGCTCCTGCCCGCCCCTTACTGGCTCAGCTACCCCGAGATGGTGCAGCTGGCCGGCGCCACGGTGCGGCTGCTGCCCAGCGACGCCGAGCACGGCTTCCGCCTGGATCCCCAGCAGCTGGAGGCCGCGATCACCCCGGCTTCCCGCCTGCTGGTGCTCAACAGCCCGTCCAATCCCACCGGGATGGTGCTCAGCCGCCCGGAGCTGGAGGCCATCGCCGTGGTGCTGCGCCGCCATCCCCAGGTGGCGGTGGTCTGCGACGAGATCTACGAGTTTCTGCTGGCCCCGGGCCATGAGCACCACAGCTTCGCGGCGGTGGCGCCCGACCTCAGCGATCGGGTGTTCATCGTCAATGGCTTCGCCAAGGGCTGGGCCATGACGGGCTGGCGGCTGGGTTTTCTGGCCGGCCCCAGCGCCGTGGTGAGTGCCGCGATCGCCCTGCAGAGCCAGAGCACGAGCAACGTCTGCTCCTTCGCTCAGTTCGGTGCCCTGGCGGCGGTGAGGGGGCCGCGCGACTGCGTTGTGGACATGGCCCGTCAGTTCAGTGAACGGCGTGCCCTGCTCCATCAGGGTCTCGCCGCCCTGCCTGGGCTCACCCTGCAGCCGCCGGAGGGGGCCTTCTACGCCTTCCCGGATGTGAGCGCTCACGGGCTCGATTCGATGACCTTCTGCAACCGTCTGCTCAACGAGGTGGGTCTGGCCCTGGTGCCGGGGATCGCCTTCGGTGACGATCGCTGCGTACGCCTCTCCTGCGCCGCCTCCCCCGCCACCCTGCGCGATGGTCTGGGCCGGCTCGGCCACTTCCTCACATCCCTGTAAATCGAAGTACCCCCATGGCTCCCTTGCCCCTCCTCCGCCCACGTCTTCCGCGCACCGGTTTTCGCCTGGCTCTGCTGGCCGGCCTCGCCCTGGCCCTCATGCCAGCGGCCCTGCCGCCCCAGCTGCAGCAGGTCGCACCCCAGCTCGCCGGCGCCCAGGCCCAGCAGAAGCTGCTTCGGATCAGCGCCATTCCTGATCAGAAACCCGAAACCCTCAACCGTCTCTACCCCCTGCTGGCGAACGAACTCAGCCGCAGCCTCGGCGTGCCGGTGAAGTACGTGCCGGTGACCGATTACACCGCCGCCGTGAGTGCCTTCCGCCGCGGCGATCTGGATCTGGTCTGGTTCGGAGCCCTCACCGGTGTTCAGGCCCGGCTGCAGAAGCCCGGCGCCAAGGTGATCGCCCAGCGCGACATCGACGCCTCCTTCCAGAGCTTCTTCATCGCCAACACCGCCAGTGGAATCAAGCCCATCGCCAACCAGAAGGGGCTGAGTGTGCTCAAGGGCAAGCGCTTCACCTTCGGCTCGGAGAGTTCCACCTCCGGTCGGCTGATGCCCCAGTACTTCCTCGGCCAGGCAGGCGTGCGGCTGACTGATTTCGCCGGCGGCGCCCCGGGCTTCAGCAGCAGCCACGATGCCACGATCGCCCTCGTGCAGAGCGGCGCCTACCAGGCGGGGGTGGTGAACGAGGAGGTGTGGCAGAGCAGCCTCAGCTCCGGCAAGACCGACCCGAAGAAGGTGATCGTGATCTGGCGCACCCCCGGCTACGCCAACTACCACTGGCTCGCCCAGCCGAATCTCGACCAGCGCTTCGGCAAGGGCTTCACCAACAGGCTTCAATCCACCTTCCTGAATCTGCGCGCCAGCAATCCCAAGCAGGCCCAGATCCTCGACCTCTTCGGTGCAAAGCGATTCATTCCTGCGCCTCCGCGTCTGTACGACCCGATCGAGAAGGTGGGCCGCGAGATCGGCAAGATCCGCTGAGCCACGCCCCTTGGGCCCCCTTAGCCTGGGGTCAGGTCCGAGCGGATGCATGCGCTTCAACGGCAGTCTGGAGGAGCTTCAGGCCCTCGTCGCCCAGCTGGGGGAACCCGGCCACTGGGTGCATCAGGGGGCCTTTGAGATGTACGTTCTCGATGACGAGGACACCAACATCCGCCTGAACTGGTGGCCCCGCAGCGGGGAGCTCCGCCTGGTTGGTGATCCGGCCGAGCGCGTGGATCTTGAAGCGGCCCTGAAGGCCCTGCTTGCTTGAAGGCCCTGCTTGCCTGAGGCCCATGATGCCGGGTGCTGGCTGTTCCCTGTCCTGACCCGGTCCGATTGCCCTGCCTTGAACAGCTCCCCCGACTGTCTATTGCTGGAGCTGCGCTCCATCCGGGTGCCGGGCCGCAACGCCCCCCGGCTCGATGATGTGTCGTTGCAGCTGCGGCCGGGTGAGCGGGTGGCCCTGGTGGGCCCCAGTGGTGCGGGCAAGAGCACCCTGCTGGCCGTGGCCAATGGTCTGATCAGACCCGAAGCCGGCGAGTTGTTCTGGAACGGCGCGGCCCCGGCGCGCTCCAGGCGCAGGCGCAGGCTTCAGCAGGCTCTGATCGGCACCCTCTGGCAGGACCTGCGCCTGATCGAAGAGTTGACGGTGCAGCAGAACCTGAACGCGGCGCGGCTGGCCCGCTGGGGCTGGCCGCGAGCCCTGCTCAACCTGGTGCTGCCTCTCGAGACCGCCGCCAACGCGGAGGTTCTCGCCCGGGTGGACCTCAGCGCCGATCTGCTGGAGCAGCCTGTGACCGCCCTCTCCGGCGGCCAACGCCAGCGGCTGGCTCTGGCCCGCTTGCTGCGGCAGGACCCGTTGCTGCTGCTGGCGGATGAACCCCTGGCCCATCTGGATCCGCGTCTGGCGCGTGACCTGCTGGATCTGTTGCTGAAGCAGGCCAGCGGCCGTCGGGCTTTGCTTCTCAGCCTGCACCGCCCCGATCTGCTCGCTGGCTTCGATCGGGTGGTGGCTCTGCGCCAGGGCCGGGTGGTGCTGGATGCCGCGCCATCGGCGCTGGCTGGCCGCCAGCTGGCGGCCCTGTACCGCTCGGAAGCATGACGGCCACGTCCGCCTGGAGCTGGCGGTCGCTGCGCCTGGCCCCGCCGCTGCTGCCCCTGCTGCCGGCTCTGGCCTGGTTGCCGGTGCTGGTGGTGCTCCCTGGCCTCAGCCACGGCGGCGGCTGGGACCTGATCGGCCAGTTTGCCTGGGCGGCCTTCAACCCATCGCTGGATCCCGTGGTGCTGGGCTCGGTGCTCTCCGGCCTGGGGGTCACCGTGGGGATCGCCCTGCTCGGCTGGTCCCTGAGCCTGGCGCTGGGGCTGCTGGGGGGAGTGCTCAGCTCCCGCACGGTGTGGCGCACGGCCATCGGCAGCGCCCTGCCGGCGGAGTTGATCCGGCGGCTGCTGGCGGTGCCGCGGGCGATGCATGAGCTGCTCTGGGGCCTGCTGCTGCTGCAACTGCTGGGTCTGCAGCCGGTGGTGGCCGTGTTGGCGATCACGATTCCCTACACCGCCCTGGTGGCGCGGGTGGTGAGTGATCTGCTCGACGCTCTCCCCACCCAGGGGCTGGAGGCCCTGCGCCTGGCTGGAGCTCCGGCGGCCCCAGCCCTGCTCACCGCCCTGGGGCCGGCACTGCAGCCCGGGGTGATCAGCTACGGCGGTTACCGGCTGGAGTGCGCTCTGCGCAGCGCCACCCTGCTGGGAGTGTTCGGTCTCGGCGGGCTGGGCACCGATCTGCGCCTCACGCTCCAGTCGCTGCAGTTCAGTGAGCTCTGGAGTGGGCTGTGGATCCTGCTGCTGGTGATGCTGGCTCTGGAGGCCCTGCTGCGGGCGCTGCGCCAGCGCTGGGCGATGCCGGCCCGCTTTGGCCTGACGCGCCGCTCCGTCGGGCGCGGTGGCCGGGAGGTGGCTCTGGGCCTGGTGCTGTTGCTGCCGCTGCTGGTGCTGGTGGGCGCGGCCCTGGGGGTCAGCCCGCTGCAGCTGGGGCAACTCCAGCCCCTGCCCCCCTGGACGGCCGACTGGCCAGCGGTGGCGGCCTTGCCCTGGCCCTCGCTGATCGGCTCCACCCTCGGGCTCACCCTGCTGGCGGCGGCCCTGGCGGTGGGCAGCGCGCCGCTGCTGCTGCTGTTGCTGGCCCCCTGGCCATGGGGCCGGGTGCTGATCCAGGCCGTCTGGGCCTTGGGGCGCCTCTGGCCGCCGCCGCTCACCGCCCTGCTGCTGCTGTTCGTGCTGCAGCCGGGGGTGCTCACGGCTGCCCTGGCCCTGGCGTTCCACAACCTGGGCATCCTCGGCCGCTTGCTGCTGGAGGCGGAGGAGTCGGCACCGATGCAGGCGGAGGAAGCCCTGGCCGCCGCCGGCGCTGGCCCCAGGCTGGCTCTGCTCTACGGCCGCTTCAGTGCCCTGGCCCGCTCCTACCTGGCCTATGGCGCTTACCGCGCCGATGTGATCCTGCGCGAGACGGTGGTGGTGGGTCTGGTGGGTGCCGCCGGACTGGGCAGCCTGCTGCTGGAGGCCCTCAGCTCCTTTGCGATCGATCAGCTGATCGCCCTGGTGGCGGTCTATGTGCTGCTCACCCTGATGGGGGAAGATCTCAGCGACCGCCTCCGCCGGCGCCTGCTGGCGGCCTGACGCCCGAGCCCATGGCCGTGACAGCGACGCCGCGCAAGCTGATCGTGCTGGGGGACAGCGGTGTCTATGGCTGGGGCGATCCCGATGGCGGCGGCTGGTGTGAGCGGCTGCGTCGCCACTGGATGGGGCTGCCCGATGGACCGGTGCTTTACAACCTGGGGGTGCGCGGTGATGGCCTGGAGCGACTGGCGGCGCGACTGCATGGGGAGGTGGGCTCCCGGGGTGAGCTGCGCCGTCAGGCTCCCCAGGGGATCGTGATCAGCGTGGGCCTGAACGACACGGCTCGGGTCGGGCGGCCCGACGGTCGCCACCAGCTGGCACCGGAGGCGTTCCTGTTCGGGTTGCAGCAGCTGCTGCGGGAGGCGGTGCGGCTGGCGCCGGTGCTGGTGATCGGGCTCACGCCCGTGGACGAGGCGGTGATGCCCTTCGCGGGCTGCCTCTGGTATCAGCTGGCTGCCGTGCACCAGTACGAGCGCCTGCTGGAGGAGGCCTGCCTGGAGGCTGATGTGCCCTTTCTGCCCCTGCTGGAGCCCCTGCTGCAGGACCCACACTGGAGCCGGCTGCTCAGTGCCGACGGCCTGCATCTCAATGCCGAGGGCCATGGCCGGGTGTACGAGCGGGTGCGCCGGTGGCCGGCCCTGCTGGCCTGGGCGGGGCTGGAGTTGAGTCTGGCCCGCACGCTGGCCCGCTGAGCCCGCCGGCCTGGTGAACAACACCGATCAGTCACCCATCTGGGGGAGGGGAGTTCCCCGGTTGGGGTGAAGCGCCAGCGGTGCCGGGAGACAGAGGGTGGAACTACGGACCCACTGCTGTCCCCGCCATGCCCGATTCACGCCCCCAGCCCCACCAGGACCAGGATCTGCACAGCCTCAATGCCGAGTTGCTGCAGCGTTTCCGCAGCAGCGGCGACCACCGCCTGCGCAACCGTCTGGTGGAGCTGAATCTGCCCCTGGTGCGCCGGGTGGCCGTGCGCCAGAGCACGAGCACCGCAGTGCCGCTCGACGACCTGGTGCAGCTGGGCTGCCTTGGGCTGATCCGGGCGATCGAGGCCTTCGATCCGTCCCGCCCCACCGCCCTGAGCAGCTTCGCGGTGCCCTACATGTAGAGACTTTGTCCAACACAGCCCTTCGCCCACCCGCGCACGTCAGCTCCCAGAAAATGGAGATGCTGGGATCTCTGACAGATCTCCTTAAGAGTTGTTACTGGTGGGGTTCATTCAAGCAAGCCTCTCAAGTGGATAGGCCACCTCAAGCCGAATCTTGGTGCCGCATACACCCTGCCTGCCATTCAAGGCCAGCGTTGGACAATTTACAGTTATGAATTTAAGGTTGAGGGGCCTCCGCCTTCAATGCCAAATAGCACATCAACAACATGAAGATAGCTAATCCCCTAGTGAATGCTGGGACTGTATTTATCGTCCTGTTATCCGCCCTTTTTGTCGGCTGTGGTTCGGACACCCAGGATTCCACTTCGTACGACCCAGGTTCAACCACTGTGCCCTCTCCAGCGCGAGAGCTGGAGCCCATTCAGACCGATGAGGACGGTTGGCGAGGCCCTTACATCTACCTTGCGGAAGACCAGTCAGGGGAAGAATTAGGAGAAGTGTCCGCATATTATGGCTCTGACGGCAAAGTGAGATTTGAGGCTTACAAAGGTGTGATCGTCGAAGGATTGCCTACTGGAAGAGGCGACTTTATGGCTACCCACATAAGTTCTGATGAAAATCCTTCTTTTAATGTAAGTTGCAAAAGTAGATATTCTGAATCCGGCCCCGGCGAAGGGGAAATTGGTCTGTGTAAATTTACTTTCTTTTAAGATAATTTACTCCCGTCTCGGCTGTCGGCAGGAATCGACGGCAGGGTGCTCAGCGGACCACGCAGACCCACCCATTCCCCGCAGATCGGGCAGGTGCGCTCATCAAGCTGCTTGATCAAGAGGAACTCCTGCGCATTGGCGGTATCAGAAGCATCGGCATTGACCACAGCCATAGTTTTTGTGATGTTGCCCCCATCATTGATCCAGGCAGGCGATTCAACGATGGGCTGGTGGCACGCCGGCTTTTGGGGCGATGGGTATGCCATGAGCGGCGTGCGTCAACCCGAAGAAGTGTGGATCAACAAGCCACCAGAGGACCCAGAACCGGTCCTGGCGCTACCATTAATTGGGGCCGCCTGAGCGGCAGCCAAGGAGTGACACCTTCCCTGAAAGTCACCGGTCAAGATTATGCCAGCGAAACGCTTTAGCAAAAATAAGAGATTCAAAAAACAACCTAGAAAACTCATAAATCTTGAGAAGAACCTTGAGGATGTAGAATCTTTAAGGCAAAAAGGAATACAGTTTGGAGCTACAATAAGCTCGGATTGGATAGATCAAGCCCAGAAGTATAGAAAGAAAACAGAACGAGTATATGGTCGCTTGCTAATTGAAGCACGTTTATTAATGATTGGAGCTCTTGCTGACCTACTAGTTTTTAGGGCAGGTAAACCAGGAGAGACAAGCGAAGGATTAGGTGAAACTCTACTGCTCATAGTTACTTTCTGGCAAGGACAGTTTTGCACCGAACAAGTAATATCAGAATGCCAATATATCAAAGCTGCTGCTTTTATAAAGCAAGAGATTGAAATAATATCTCGCATTATTGCGATAAGGCAAGGGGTCGCAAAAGACGGAAAAACACCTAACGTTAAATATGCGCCTTCAAATCTAAATGCACATTATGGAGACATGAATGCTATAGCGCATATTTCAAGGCCTACCATAGTAGATGCACTAAGCTCAATTGATAGAGACACGTTTAGGGCAGCTTCAATTCAACCTATTTTTAATGCAGGATTATCAAGGAATCTCTACGAAATCCATTTAAGCATCTTTTACAACGTTATTTTAGAAGCGATTGAATTGTTTCAGCAGCTATATCCTGAGGATATAGAGCTAGTCTTACCTGCTTGCAGGCTTCTAGAAGTGGTTGAGAGAATTCTTGCCGAATCTTGATTTACCTCTAATTCTAGCAATTAGAATAGCCAGGTTAAGCATAATTAGCTAAACAATATTGCTTGAAGCGTAATCCAGGAGTGATTTGTCTTTGAATTTCGACAAATAACTAACATGCACGGTCCTCACAGATAACCTTGCAGTCAAAGGAACCCCTGCCTCCTGAATCCTTCGCACCAGGCCCAGCAGACGCAGGCGCAGTTCATTCAGGCGGGAGGCGGGAGGGTCCGGTTCAACCATTAGGTCAGCTCGACTGCTCCATGGTGCCGTTGCCGCACTATCGAATCCAGTGGGAAGCTCAGCTCATTGCCATTCAATCTCCACCACAGGGATCGCCTTGACTTGAGGAAGCTGATCAGACCGAGATAGGGAGCAGTGGTCGCATCTGGCACAAGAAGGGGGCGATTCCTCCGACCAAACCCGATGCAGACAGCTCAGGCCAAAGAACCTGCGACACACTATGAAGCTGCCATGGGGAAATCCTGGAGCAACCAGGAAAGATGACGCCCCTGACACCGCTTAGGTGGCCATATCTGACTAGAAAGAGCGACCTGATGTAGATTCTCAGCGAGATAAAGCTACTTTTTTAACAGCATGAAGAACGGCTTCGACTGCAACTATAATGTGCCTGTCATGTTGGTTCAGATGAAAAGCATCAGTCAATTCGCGGCGATTATTGCACTGTGGCTGTTGCCTGCAACCCTGAGAGCATCCGAAACCTGCTATGGACATACACCAGGCATTAACCCACCTTCACGCAGGCTAGATTTTGTAGAAGAAGCCGCCCTAAAGGCACTCTGCCCACTCGCCTTGCGCGCCAATGGACCATTTAGAAACCCTGGGATTAACGCAGCGATCTCATCAATTGCTTTTGGCGAGAACTGGCCTGACAATGACGCAGCAACAGCTTATAAAGTGTGTAATTTTCGCGGCTATGGGGGGCTGCTTAACGAGGGTGGCTATCTAGATGGCATAAGGTAGTGATGATGTGGCTTGGCTAATAAGCACATAAAGCCCGAAATCACGAGGACTCTTGTTCTCGTTAGAAATATGATTTATATGAGATTATCCTTTTGCCCAACACGCCACTGCCCCCGGATGTACGAATGAAAGGGGTGACATCTTTCCTGAACCCGGGGTGCTGTTGCTCTATAGGCAACAAACTCTTAGCCTGTCAAGTCAACAGGCGCTACTGGTCCCTATTGCTCAAGTGGGGTGGCGGTGCTAGATACCACGTCACTGGATTAGGTGTTGTGATCGGTTGGAATCAAAGGGAAGCCCTGTTCCCTCAACTCCTCAGCTACGTGCCCCACCCCGAGGCCGTCGCATCACCATCAGCACCGCACAAATGCCAACATCACCCATTTTCGATCCTTGGCCAACAAAGACATCTCTTCTGACGCAGAATACAGAAAGTTTGAGCGAGAATATTGGAAACAAAAGTACAAAGAAAAGGCTCTGAAGGAGAATCTTATCCGGCAGCTGTGTTCCGAGAAAGCCGTCCTGGATATCCTCCGCACCAAGCCCGCCAAACTTGACAGCGTCAAAGCTGTTAAGGATCTACATGACAAGTGTTCCATCGTACTTAAGCGTAGCCAATCAATATCGCGCGATTCCTCCACATTCTACTGCTCGCAGAGTAGGTGCGCACGGCTTGAACTATTAAAGGATGACTGTACAGCACGACTCCAAGAACTGAAAGAACTGGAACGCCAGAAGGAAGAAGCACGCACCAATGCCGCTGCGGCAGTTGAGCAATACCGCAACAGCAGGCTCGATACGAAGCTAGCCATCAATCTGCAGGCTGCCATCAACAACGTGAACCATGCAACTGGCTGGATCTACTTCCGCCGCTGGGTGATGCCAGATGGCACAGTCTGGTTCAAGGTTGGAATCACCAACAACCCTGCTCGCAGGGAAGCAGAGCAGAATGTGCTGCCTGTGCCGATGGAAACGATCGCCACCGCTGATGTCGGCAGCATCGAGCGCGCCAGGGCATTGGAGGCAGCGATTCACACGGTGCTTGATGAGCAGCGGATCACTGGTGCCAACAACCGCGAGTTGTTCCACCTGTCTGATGAGCAGGTCGCAACGATCAAAGCCGTGATCGAGCAGCTGAGCTGGCCACCCACCGCACACCAAGTTGTTGAGCTCACCCAGCCAACTTGAGCCGCTCCTGAGCCCGTCTGAGGATCTCCAGCAGCTCCGTCACCATCGGATCAGCCAGATCAACGCAGCTTTCGTCAATCCACGCAGGCCGCTGTTGGGCAATTCGGCGCACTAGCTCCAGCTCTGCTTCCGTCAGAGCCTCCAGCCGTTCTGGACGCGCCACCTGATCGAGGCCATAACCGATGGCACCCGCGACCACTTTGCGCTTGACCACCTTCAATTCTTGAAGCGTCTCTGCCAGTTCCGCTTGCGCGTCGTCAGGTTGGTAGCCACTAGGCATTGACACCAGGCAATCAACGCAGATCTGAACAGTATGGATCTGGCATTGCTATAACTACCAACGGACTGGCATAGTGCTTTAATAGATTGAATTAGTTCTGCACGTCATGGCAAATCCAACCCTGCTGTTCCTAACAGGGGTTGTGGCTGGCATAGTCGCCACCTTCTTCCTCTTACCACAAATCAGAAAGAAGGAGCAAGGAGTTGGTCATGCAGAACTGATTAATCTGAGGAGTCAGATCAAGGACAAAACCGAACAGATTATTCAGCTTCAGAAAGAGCTGGAAAGCCAGCGCGAGCAGATTAAGATGGTACAGATTGAAGAAGCCACGAGCAGAAGCAAATGCTCTAGCCTTGTTGATCAGGTAACCGAATTGAGGACAGACTTAAAGGAATCTCGCGATAAACTAGATACTGGTCAGAGCAATCTGACTGCACTTCAGGCTTCTTTGGCTCAAGCTACAGAGCAATTAAGTGCTCAAGACCAACTTAGATCGGAGCTTTCGCATCTTAAAGCTGAACTACGAAATGAGCAAACTCTTAAGGCCGATCTTCAGGCTCAATTTGCTCAGGCAACTG